>JAIXXA010000010.1 GCA_027490975.1 Rhodospirillaceae bacterium | reverse complement strand
GCGGCGGCGCTGGCGGCGCAGAACGGCTTCGCTGGCGCCCGCAAGTTCGACGTCGCCGTGCGTGAGGCTGCCCGCCTGCACCGCGCGCAGGCCGCCCGCCAGCGTGAGCAATGTCGATTTGCCGCAGCCCGAGGGTCCGTTCAAGATCACGATCTCGCCCGCCGCCACGTCGAGCGACACGCCCGTCAGAACGCAGCGCCGCTCCGGCCCGTCGCCGAATATGTGCGATACGCCTTTGAGCGCCAATCGGCTGTGTCGCTGTGCGGCCGTCGCGAACGCGATTTCGTGCGATCCGTCCATCGGGCGCTCAAAAAACGTCGGCGGGGTCGGCCGCGCGCAAGCGCAGCGTGGCAAGCGCGCCCGAAGCCGCGCACATGCCGAAGGTCAGCGCGAAGACCAGCAGCATGCGGTCGCCCGTAAGCGCGATCGGCAGGAAGGTTGCGACCGAAATCGATTTGAACAGCAAGGCCGCCACGATCACGCTCGGCACGTAGCCGAGGATCGCGAGGATCAGCGACTGTTCGAACACGACCGACAGCAGATGGCCGTGCGAATAGCCGAGCGCTTTGAGCGTCGCATATTCGGCCAGATGCTCGTTCACGTCGCCCGACAGGATCTGGTAGACGATACCAGCCCCGACGACGAGCCCGACCAAAGCGCCCATCGTGAAGATGAAAGAGATCGGGCTGTCTTTGGCGAGGAATTTGCGGTGCGTGGCGATGAACTCGGCCATTGTTTCGACCTTGGCGTCGGCCTCGGGCAAGGTTGCCGCAATGCGCCGTGCGACGGCCGCCGCATCGGCGCCGGGCTCCACAGTGACGAGCACGAAGCTCACGGCCCCTGCACTGCGCGTGCCCACAAACGCGAGAAACGTCTCGCGGCTGACGATCAGCGTGCCGTCGCTTGCAAACGCCGCCCCCATCGAGAACAGCCCTTCGATGTGCACCTGGCGCCCCGAAATCTCGGTCGGGAACGTGCCGCGCCCTTCGACGGCCGATACGATGCCGGCCCAGTCGCCCCGCGAGCGCCGGTCGAGGATGGCGGTGTTGGTCAGCATGAGCTTGTGGCGCTGGGCTTCGATTTCGGGAATCGCGAACACGCGCGCCTGCGGATCGACGCCCAGCACCATCAGCTGCGAGGCTTTGCCGGTCGCGGGATTGATCCATTCGATCATGCCGCTATAGACCTCCGTCGCATCGGCGACGCCGGGCACCGCCAAAGCCTGCATCGCGCGCCGGCGCGGCACGGTGCCTATATTGATGAGCTGGCGGCCGGTCGCACTCGACAGCACAATGTCGCCCGTCAGCCGCTGCTGCAGCATGACCGACGTTTCGATGAGGGCGGTCAGCACGCCCAATTGCATGAACATCAGCACATTGGCGAACATGACGCCGGCCAGCGCCACGCACAGGCGCAGAGGTTTCGCCGACAGCTGGCGCCACCCGAGCGGCGTGCGATAGCGCAAGGCGGCCAGCATCACTTGCCCTGCGCCAAAGCTGGCGGTTCGTCGATGCGGATGGCCGCACGCACCTGCAGCCGCGTGAAGGGTGCGGCGCGCTGCGAATCTTCGCCGTCGAACAGCACCTGCACCTGCACGACGCGATTGTCGGTATTGGCGGTGGGATCGGCGTTGACGACCGATTGGCGGCGCACGGCAAGGCCGATGCGCGACACGCGGCCTTCCAGCGGCTCGGGCCCCAGCACGGAGGCGCGCACCTGCGCTTGCTGGCCCACGCGCAGCTTGGGCACGTCGTTCTCGTAGATCTCGACGATCGCGGCCATGGTTTGCGTGGCGCCGATTTCGAGCACGCCGTCGCTGCCCACGCGCTCGCCCGCGCGCGCGAAAAGCTGCAGCACGCGCCCGCTTGTGGGCGCGCGGATCACGGCGTCGTCGCGCTGGGCCTGGGCGAGGGCGAGGGCAGCTTGCGCCACGCCGAGCTCGCGCATCGCTTGCGCGATGTCGATCTGGGCACCTTCGAACTGGGTTTCGCTGCGCTTGAGCTGGGCAAGCGTTTCTTCGCGCGTGCGCTCGGCCAGCACCATTTCGAGCCGCTTCTGCTCGCGCAGCTGCGGCGAGGCGAAATTGTTCCGGCCGAGCTGCTCGTAGCGTTCGAAATCGACCCGCTTGACGGCAAGATCGGCCTCGGCGCGGGCCAACGCCAGTCGGCGGCGGGTCGTGGTCTCGGCCGCTTCCGCGCGCGCGCGCGCCAGCAGCAGCTGCTTGAGCGCCACGTTGGCGCGCGCCGAGTCGAGTTCGGCGTCGAGGCGTGCCGCACTGTCGAGTTCGGCCAGTGCCTGGCCTTCGGCCACCGCGTCGCCTTCGGCCACGAACAGGCGGCCGATGCGGGCCCCCTGCCCGCCGCCGCTCGGGCTCGAGACCTGCACGACCGCCGCCTGCGGCTCGAGGCGGCCGAGCCCAACGACGAAGTTCTGGACGGGCATCGGCGCGGCGGCGGCGGCCGGGTCGGGTTTGAGATGGGCGGCACCGGAAAAAGCCAGCATCGAGCCGACGCCGAGAACGGCAACGACAAGAACGGCCGATGCGATCTTGAAACGGCTCGATGTGCGGCGCATGGCGGAAGCTCCGGCTGGTGTGCGGGTCGGAGCCACTTAGCCATGCCGAGCGTTGCGCGCGATGTCGCCGCAGCAACGATTTGTAACGAAACGTCTCAGCCGCACGCCGCCGCGGCACGCCTGCCCTTTACATTGGCCCCCGCAATAGGGCAGAAAACGCCAACGGATCGCCGGTTTAGCTCAGCGGTAGAGCAGCGGTTTTGTAAACCGAAGGTCGGGGGTTCAATCCCCTCATCCGGCACCATCTACCCCTGTCATTGAACCGGCACGAGTCCGTCACGCCGGAGTCGCCGTATCTTCATCGTGGCGCCTTCGAAACGTCATGGCGACGAAATGCG
>JAIXXA010000043.1 GCA_027490975.1 Rhodospirillaceae bacterium | reverse complement strand
TCGCTCACGCCGCGCGAAGAGCGCGTGCTGCGCATGCGCTTCGGCATCGGCATGAACACGGACCACACGCTCGAAGAGGTGGGCCAGCAGTTCAACGTGACGCGCGAGCGCATCCGCCAGATCGAAGCCAAAGCCTTGCGCAAGCTCAAGCACCCGAGCCGCTCGCGCAAGCTGCGCAGCTTCCTCGACACGTAAGCCCGGGAAGCGGCCGGAGAGCCTCTGGCCGTCGTTCCTTCGCGCGACGTCTGCGCGACATAGACGCGACATCCATGCGACGCCTACGCGACCTGGACGCGACATAGACGCAACGGTTTTCGTATCAAGTCTTTGATTCGAAACGATCTGTCACACGGAATCGCCCCAAAATTCTGGACCGCCTGCGCGACGCGATGGCCATCCCTGGCCCGCACCCGCCCGATCCCTTTTTACAATGTCAAACAGCGCCCCGAAATACGCTTCGGATGGAAATTAGCCTAGCATAGCTATTTTTATATATATAGAACAAAATTAAAACATCGCTATTCTGCATACGTTGTTTGAGGTCGTTTCGGCACCCTTGGCGCCGTCCCCCCGTCGGGCTAGAACTTGGCTCCCGCATCCTGGGGGCCCGTAGTTCAGCGGTTAGAACCCGCCGCTCATAACGGTGTTGTCGCAGGTTCGAATCCTGCCGGGCCCACCGATGCCGAATTGGCGATGCTTGCCGCGTGGTGGCCGATTGCCGCGCTTCAGGCTTCGCCCGGCCCCGCCTCGAGGAACGCGTCGAGCACGAGGGCGGCAAGTTCGGCATTCGGGCCGCTCGGATTGCGCAGCGTCCAGGTGCCGGCCGCAAAATCGGCCGTGCGCCGCACGATCCGTGCGGTTCCTTTGACGCCGATGCGCCCCAGGGCCGCGACGACCGCAAGATCGAAATCGAACGGCGCGCCGTCGGGCGGCAGTTCGGCGGGGCCGCCCTCGGCGGCAGCGGCAATGCGGAAACCCGTGCGGCTCCAGTCGAGGCACGCGTGCGAACCGGAACCCGGAATGTCCGTCGGCACCAGGCTGCCGCTCGCCACTTCGTAGCGCGGCTCGCGCCGCCGGTCGGTTGCTTCGGTCATGCGTTTCGCGTCCATTCCTGGGTGATCGGGTAGGTGCGCGCAAGAAAGCGGTAGATGTGCACGACCGCGCGTTCGGCGCGCGAACTGCGCGTCGGCGGCAATTCGCGCCACAGTTCCAGCATCACGTCCCATTTGACGAACTCGGCGCGCAATTCGTCGCGCGCCTTGCGGATGAAGGCGATGGCGGTCGGCAGATTGGGCATCACGTTGGCGGTTTCGCCGGTTTGGCCGTCGAGATCGTCGAAGCGGGCGGCAAAACGCTGCAGCGGCGGCGCCATGAGCTTCAGCGCGCGGTCGATTTCCTCGGTCGTCGCGCGGTCGCCGCGGTACTGGCGGTAGAGCTCGCGCAGCTTGGCGCGCACGCGCTCGATTTCGGCGAGCCGCTCGCGCAGCGCTTCGATATAGGCAAGCTCCTTGGCGAGCGTCGCCACGCGGCCCAGCACCTCGCCCTTGCGCGCGGCGGGCAGGCCCATATGTTCGGCCAGTCTGGCGAACGCGTCGCGCAAGCGCGCCTTGGTCTGCGGGTCTTCGGCAAGCTGGGCGAGCGCCGTGGACTCGAGAGCCCCACCTTGCCCGTCGCCCATCCAGGCCAGCAGCGACGCGCTGATGCGCCCCTCGGAGACCAGCAGATGGTGCGGCTCGATGCGCCACGACGCCGCCCCGTCGAGGATCTCGGAGGGGATCGCGTCGCCGGGCGCGATGCGCGGCACGTACGCCAGCGCGCGGCGCACGAGCTCGAGCATCTGCGCATCGGCCGAGTCGGCGGCAATCCCGAATCCGCTGCCGATCGAATCGAGGTCGATATGCGCCATGACGTCGCCGAGATGGACGGCAAGGCACGGCGTGCCTGTCGTCGCGTCGATCTCGAACGCTGCCCCGTTGGCCGCGAACAGCCGATGTTCGAACACGAACTTCGTCGGCGCGTCGGGGCCGCGCAGCAGCGCTGTCAGATCGGGTCGCGGGTTGTCTTGTCGGGCGTATTTCGTCATGGCGCCGCTATGAAAGCGGCAGAATGTTTAAGAAAGCCTCAAGATGCCTTCTGCGGATTGCAAAACCGGTGCGCGCATGGCCAAAATGGCCAAAATCCAGAACCGATGCGGAGAAACGCCATGTGGCAGCAGAGCGAAACCTACCCCGACCCGCGCGTCGAAGCGCTCGATCCGCGTTTCGCCAAGCTCGTGCATTTCCATGCGGCGGTCGAGCGCCTGGCGACCGGCATGCGCTGGTCCGAAGGGCCGGTCTGGTTCGGCGACCAGAATTGCGTGGTGTGGAGCGACATCCCGAACAACCGCATGATGCGCTTCGACGCCGGAACGAATGCGGTTTCGGTGTTTCGCGCGCCCTCGAACAATGCCAACGGCAACACGCGCGACCGCGAGGGCAGGCTCGTCACGTGCGAGCACCGCACGCGCCGCGTGACGCGCACCGAATACGACGGCAGCGTGACCGTGCTGGTCGACCGCTTCGAGGGCAAGCGCCTCAATTCGCCCAACGACGTCGCGGTCAAATCCGACGGCTCGGTCTGGTTCAGCGATCCGGTGTTCGGCATCCTCGGCGACTACGAGGGCGAGCCTGGGACAAGCGAAACGCCGATGGCGTTCTACCGCTTCGATCCCAAGACCGGCCGCACCACGGTCGCGGCCGACGGCATCGACGGGCCCAACGGCCTGTGTTTTTCGCCGGACGAAACGAAGCTCTATGTCGTCGAATCGGCGTCGCGGCCGCGCAATCTCTATGTCTACGACGTGGTCGCCGACGGCACGAAACTCGCCAACAAACGCCCCTTCGGCGCCTGCGAGGCGGGCACGCCCGACGGCATTCGTTGCGACGTGCACGGCAATGTCTGGGCGGGCTGGGGCATGGTGCCGGGCCTGAACGGCGTGCGCGTGTTCGCGCCCGACGGCACGGTGCTGGGCCAGATCCACCTGCCCGAGCGCTGCGCCAATCTGTGTTTCGGCGGGGCGGCCAAAAACCGCCTGTTCATGGCGGCGAGCCAGTCGCTCTACGCGCTTTACGTCAACGTGCGCGGCGCCTGAAGCAGCCAGGCCAGCAGCGTGAGGCACCAGAACAACGTGGCGACGGCGGCCGCGTAGAGCGCGAATTCGCGGAACGAGTCGTAGAGCGCATTGGTGACGACGCGATGCACGTGCGTTTCCGGCACGTCGAGGCGGCGCTGGAGCATCCCCCACACTTCTGTGGTCTTGTGCGAGCGGCTGCGCACGCGATCTGCCTTCAGCACCAGAATGGCCGTCGCAAGCGTGCAGCCGATGGCGGCGAGTTTGAACGCCATCACGGGCCAGGCGATCAGGCTGAAACTGATCATCGACACGGCCAACGCACCGAAGCCGCACCCGCGTGCGACCGAAATCCACGCCAAGGCGCGAACACGCTCGATTTCGTCCATGATAGAGCCCCCCGACCCCGCCACGACCGGCTCGGACGATCCCCAGCCGGATACCGCAAGCCGAGCCTAGGCCAGTCGGCGGGATTTGGCTAGAGGCCGAGCAGGCGCAGCACGGCGGGGGTCGAAACGAACAGGCAGCCCGCGATCCAGATCTGCATGGCGCGTTCGGTAACGGCCGTCTGGCGGGTAAGCCCCTCGTAGATCGCAGCGGCAACCCCACCTGTCAGCAGCGTGCCCATGCCGAGCATGAAGGACGCGCTGTAGAACACGGTCTCGCGCGTCAGCGGCACGATCTCGGGCAGGAAAAACGGCACGAAAAACGCGATCCAGGGCAGCCACGGCGACAAGGTGCCGTTGGCAAGGCTGATGGCGAGTGCGATCGCGAATAGGCTGCGCGGTTCCATGGCCTAGCCCCCGCCCGCAGTGGAAAGGGTGGGGGCAAGGCCGAGCTTGAACAGCACGAACGAGCCCACGAGCCGCACGAGGCCGAGCCAGAAAAACGCGATCAGCGGGATCCAAAGCGGGCGCACGTAAATGGGCGTGATGTAGCGCATCGCCGCCACGGCCCAGTCGGTCAGCAGCCGGAACCAGCGCCAGATGTAGTTGGGCGAGTCCATCGGCAGGATGGCGCCCAAGAGGAAACGGCCGATGCACGTCCATTGCACGACCGCGATGCCGTACACGAACAGAAAGAAGACCGGATAGTCGAAGACGAAGTTGGGGGTACCCGTCATGGGCAAAGCCTCTACCCGATTTCGCGGATTTCCGAAAGAGAAAGGGCGGGATCTTGCGATCCCGCCCCTCCGTTCTTTGCCGTTTCGGGCAAAGCGACGACGCTTAGTGCGGCGGCGCTTCGCCGTCCGCGAGCTTCACCGCACCCGTGGGGATGCGGATCGAGTCGATGAAGTCCTGCATTTCCTGCGGCGGCGGGGTCGTCAGCTTCGAGACGACGACCGTCACCAGGAAGGCCACCGGGATGCCGAAAATGCCGACCGAGATCGAGTTCAGCCCGAACGGCCACGCCACCTGGCGGCCGCGCGCGGCCACAAGGTTGGTGCTGTCGCCCAGCAGACCCTTCAACCAGGGCCCGTAGAACTCCGACGAGATCAGCATGAACATGCACACGGCAAAGCCCGCGATCATGCCTGCCAGCACGCCCGGCTTGTTCGTGCCCTTCCACCAGACGCCGAGCACGAGGCCTGCGAACAGGCCCGACGCGGCGATGGAGAAGGCCCAAGCGACCAGGAACAGGATGTCTGCCCCCAAGCTGCCCGCAACCCATGCGCCCAACAAGGCGAGGATCACCAGCAGCACGCGCGAGATCATCATGCGCTTGGCCGTTTCGGCCTTCGGGTCGATGATCTTGTAGTACACGTCGTGCGACATGGCGTTCGACATGGCCAGCAAGAGGCCGTCGGCGGTCGACAGGGCGGCCGCGAGGCCGCCTGCGGCCACCAGGCCCGCGATCACGTAGGGCAGGCCGGCGATTTCCGGCGTTGCCAACACGATCGCGTCCTGCTGGATGCGGAACTCGGCGAGCTGGACGATGCCGTCGCTGTTGGCATCGCGCAGGGTCACGAGACCGATCTTCGTCCATTCCGCAACCCAGGCCGGCAGCGACGCGATCGGCTGGCCGATCACGTTCTGGTAGACCTCGAGCTTCGCGAACACCGCGTAGGCCGGTGCCGTGAAGTAGAGCAGATAGATGAAGAAGATGGACCAGCCGACCGACGAGCGGGCTTCACGCACGGTGGGCGTGGTGAAGTAGCGCATCAGGATGTGCGGCAACGACGCCGTCCCGACCATCAAGCAGAAGGCCAGGGCGAAGAAGTTGACCATGCGCATGAACTCGTATTCGCCGCGCGCGTTCGAGAACGGGTTGGCGTGCGCGTTCAAGATGCCGAGGCTCTTTTCGAGGGCCGCGACCTTCTCGAGGGCTTGGCCGTACATCAGCTGCGGGATCGGAACGCCCGTGACCTCGGCCGACAGGATCGTGACCGGGATCAGGTACGCGACGATCAGGATGATGTACTGGGCGACCTGGGTCCAGGTCACCGCCTTCATGCCGCCCATCATCGAGCACACCAGGATGCCCACGAGGCCCGCATAGACCGCGATCTCGAAGGACAGGCCCAGGAAGCGCGAAGCGATGATGCCCACGCCCACGAGCTGGGCCACCATGTACACGAACGACGCCGTGACGAGCACGAGGACGGCCATGAGGCGGGCGGCATTGCCGCCGTAGCGGGCCCCGAAGAAGTCGGGAACCGTATACTGCCCGAACTTGCGCAGGTACGGCGCCATCAGCACCGCCACCAGCACGTAGCCGCCGGTCCAGCCGATGATGAAGGCGTGGCTGTCGAAGCCGCCCAGATAGAGCGAGCCCGCCATGCCGATGAACGAGGCTGCCGACATCCAGTCGGACGCCGTCGCCATGCCGTTGTAGAAGGCCGGAACCGACCGGCCGGCCACGTAGTACTCGGTAAGCTGGCCCGTGCGCGACAGGAAGCCGATGACCGCATAGACGGTCAGCGTGCCTGCGACGTACATGTAGCCGAGATAGACGTTCGGCACGCCCGCATATTCGAGGATGCCGATCAAGATGGTGAAGGCCACGAAGCAACCGGTGTAGATCGCGTAGACCCGTCCCAGGTTGTTGAGGAACCCACCTTCCATTTTCATAACCATGGCTGTGCGCTCCTTATTCTTCTTCGACGCCGAATTCGCGATCGATGTCGTTCTGGGCCGACGAGCTCCAGAAGCACAGAATCACGTAGCCGGTGATGGAACCTTGGGCGACGAACCAGAACCCAAGCGGGAAGCCCAGGATCGTGATCGCGTTCAGTTCGCGCGCGAAGATGTGGACGACAAAACTCAGGAAGAACCAGATGGCCATCGAAATCCACATCAGCGTGGACGTCTTGGCCCAGTGGGCCTTGGCCTCTTCCAGAGAAAGCTGCTTTGCAGCCATGGGGAACCTCTCTGTGTTTAGTTGACGTGCCGTACGTCGGCACCCGGTTTTTTGCCGCAACCTTATGCGCACCGATGCCCCTTGATCGACGGGGTGCGCACGTATTGCGGACGTAGTTGCGGCTTTGGTTTTGGAGCGAAGAGGGTGGGGGCATCCTCCGGACAGGCGCTTGCATTTCGAGTCTTGTTCTACAAGCTACGTCGCGTGTATCACGGACGCGGAAATCTTCGCAAGTGTCTTTGAGCATTGGATTTGTTCATGGAATTCACATCAGGACTACGTAGATATATCGCCGATACCCTCCGCAGGTGGCGGGCGGCACCGCTCACGGATATGGAATCCTTGAAGATTTTCGTGTCCGAACGGGCGGCCTTGCTGGCCCAGCGCGCGTCGCGCGAGTTCTGCCGCAACTCGCTTGGCCATTACGGCCAGGCCGCGTTCGGAAACGACGAGTTCCAAGAGGCTTTGCAGGTCTGCCGCTGGGAAAGTTTCGTGACCGTGCTGGCCGACATGCTGCTGGTGGTGGAGGGGCAACTGCGCAAACCCGACACGGTCGAAGATGCCAGCCTCAATGCCGGGCTTGTGCGCGTCTATGCCGAAATCCTGGCGCAGTATCCGCCCCCGCCCAGCCGCCCCGACGGCTGGGGTGGCGACATCGCCGTGTTCGAGGCAAGGCTGCTGGCCGCGATCGCCAAACCGCCGCGCCCGGTGCAGAAAATCGCGATCCGCTCGTCCAAGCGCATGTTCGAAACGCTGCCGGTCAAATCGGGCGTGCACGATGCCGACTACCAGGCCGTCTCGGGGGCCGTGAAATTCGGCATGCTGTCGTTCCTGCAGGATCTGCGCCCGATGCTGCGCGGGGCCGAAACGCGCGCTGCCCTGGGCGGTTGATGGCGGGGCTTGTCGCCCTCGATCTGTTTTTGGGGCGCGCGCGCGACGCGCTCGTCCAAGTGCCCGTCGTGCCGCACGACATGCCGATCGCCGCCGCCCTTGCAGCGCTGGCCGCCGCCAACGCGTCGGCGCTGCTTGCGGTCGACGGTTCCGGGCGCCTTACGGGCTTGCTCACCGAGCGCGACGTCGTCACGCGCGTGGCGCTCAAGGCTGCGGCGGATGCGCCGCTTGCGCAGTTCATGACGCCGGCGCCGACCGCCGTGTCGGCCGACGAACATCTCTACCGCATCGTGGCGCGGCTGCGGCGACGCGGCTGGCGGCACATGCCGGTCGTCGATGCCGAAGGCAAGCCCTTGGGGCTCGTGGCGCGTGCGGGCGCTTTGGCGGCAGCGGGGGCGCGCGTGCTGCGCGAGCTCGACATTCTGGGCGGCCTCGAAGCCGCTTTGGGCGACCATCGCACGGCCAAGGCAGCGCAGATCGAACTTGCCCAAGCGCTGCTCGACGACGGTCTGCCCGCCCCCGACATCCAGCGCATCGTGACCGAGATCAACCGCGACCTGCATCGCCATGTGGTGGCCCAGCATCTGGCCGAGTTGGGGCCGTCGCCGGTTGCGTTCACGTTTCTGATCATGGGGTCGGGCGGGCGCGGCGAAAGCTTCCTTGCCCCCGACCAGGACCACGGCATGATGCTGGCCGACTATCCGGACGCCGCCCACGATGCGATCGACGCGTGGTTCGTCGAATTCGCCGTGCGCATCTCGCAGACCCTCGCCGCGATCGGGTTCGAGCTGTGCAAGGGCAACGTCATGTCGTCGAACCCGGTCTGGCGCAAGACCGCGTCGCAATGGGCCGAGCAGATCGGCATGTGGATCGAGCGGCGCACGCCCGCCGCGCTGCTCACCGCCGACATCTTCTTCGATTTCGAGCCGATTTACGGCGATCCGGCTCCGGCCGTGCGCCTGCGCGGGCAGGTCGCCGCTGCGCTCAAGCGCCATTCGGGCTTCGCGCGCGCGATGCTGAGCGAAGACCGGCGCTTGAAAGTGGCGCTCGGGCTGTTCGGGCGTTTGGCGCCGATCGCCTCGGGCGACCATGCCGGCGAAATCGACCTCAAGATGAGCGGCACGATGCCGCTGGTCGCCAATGCGCGGCTGCGTGCGTTGCGTGCCGGAACGCTTGCGACGGGCACGCGCGCACGGCTCGAAGCACTCGACGCCGCCGGTGCCTTGGCGCCCGGCGAAGCCGCAAGCCTTGCCGCCGCGTTCGAGACCGTGACGTTCTTTCTGCTGCGCGGCCAGCTTGCCGATGCGCGCGCGGGCCGCGTGCCCGGCAACTATGTGCGGCCGAGCGCGCTGTCCAAGCCCGAGCGCGCCAGGCTCGCCGACGCGTTGCACGCGATCGATCTGTTTGCGGCCGCCACGCGCGCCGAAATCACAGGCCGCCTGCTCGGCTGAGTTTGTGCGCGGCCAGGCGCATGTCGAGCGCCATGTTCGAGGCCGCTGCAAGCTCGCCGTAGGTCGCAAGGCCGCGATGGCGGCAGATCTCGACGAGCCTGGCGAAGATCGCCGCCGTTGCAAGCGCGTCGTCGAGGGCCGAATGGCGCCGGCCGATCGCGATGCCGAGCAGGCCCGCAAGCCCTTCGAGACTGTGGTCGGCAAGATCGGGAAACAGCCAGCGCGCGACGAGCAGCGTGTCGAAAGGCGGATTGTCGAACGCGAAACCGCCCGCCTTGGCCGCACGCTCGACGAACGCCAGATCGAACGCCGCATTGTGCGCGACGAGCACCGCATCGTGCGCGAAGCGCTTGAGCTGGGCGATCGCGGCGGGCGCATCGGGCGCACCCGCCACGGCCGCGTCGTCGATGCCGTGGATCGCGGTTGCGGCCGGCGGGATCGGTCGGCCCGGATCGACAAGCGTGGCGAAATTTTCGCTCGCCAGCACGCGGCTGCCGAGCACGCGCACGGCCCCCACCGACACGATCGCGTCGTTTTCGACGTCGAGCCCCGTCGTCTCGAGATCGAACACGCAATAGGCGAGGGCGGCGAGCGGCCGGTCGGCGAGGGCCGCGTCCGACGGCGACAGGCGCTGGGCGTCGAAATCGAAAAACTCGGGCCGCGGCGGCAGCGCCGCGGCGGTCTCGCCTTGTGCCGCGTCGCCGGTGCCGAAGGTCAGCACATAGGCGTCGCTCGCGGCGGCCGGATCGCGCACCCAGGCAAGGCGGGCCGCAAACGGCCCGCGCCCGTCGGCCACATAGATCTGCGCGGGCGCGCAGCTGTTGCGGCGGGCGGCGGCAAAAGCCGCGTCGGCGTCGACGATCTCGAGCAGCAGCCGCAAATCGCGCCGGAGGCCCACCGGCCCGCAGGGGGCCAGCAGCTCGTTTGCGCGCGCGTTGAACAGCAGCAGCCGATGGTCGCGGTCGGCGACGATCACGGCCTCGCTGAGATCGCGCAGGATCGCCTCGAGCCAGGCGCGGTCGTGCTGCAGCTGCGCATCGCCCGCGTTCGCGGCGGCGCGTGCCGCTTCGAGTTCGGCTGCAAGCGCCCGCCGTTCGGCGCCGACAAGCAAAAGAGTTTGGCGAAAAGCGGCAGCCGCGATCGCGACGGCAAGGCCGAGCCCGAGGCCCGCGCACAGCAAGGCTGCGGCGAGGCCGGGCGCTTGGCCGCCGCGCGCGAGGCTCCAATAGAGGCCCGCAAACAGCGCCAGCCCGAGCGCAAAACCGAGCAGCAACCGCGCGACCGGAAGATGCGGCGACGACATGGTCTTGTTATAGCAAACAAATCCGCACGCGGCGACAGTGCCGCACCGGGCTTGCTGCCCGTTGCCGCCGGGTGCTATCGCTTGGCCCATGACGCAAAACGCTTCGCCGGGCGGCTGGACGCCCCTTCCCATTTCGGTGCTGACCGGCTTTTTGGGCAGCGGCAAGACCACGCTTTTGACCAAGCTTTTGGTCCATCCGGCGATGGCGAAGACGGCCGTGATCATCAACGAATTCGGCGAGATCGGGCTCGACGATCTGCTCGTGCAGGGCGAGTTGCTGAACCATGTCGATCCCGAAGGCCAGACCCAGTTCGTGAAGATGAATTCGGGCTGCCTGTGCTGCACCGTGCGCGGCGATCTCGAAGTCGCGTTGCGCGATCTCTATCTGAAGCGCGTGCGCGGCCAAGTGCCCGAATTCGTGCGCGTGGTGATCGAAACCACGGGGCTCGCCGATCCTGCCCCCATTCTGCACACGCTGATCGACGATCCCGTGCTCGCGGCCTATTACCGGCTCGACGGCGTGGTCGCGACGGTGGATGCCGTCAATGCCGACGCCCAGCTCGACGCGCAGTTCGAAAGCGTGAAGCAGGTCGCCGTCGCCGACCGGCTTGTGCTGACCAAAACCGACATCGCCGATCCCGCCAAAGTCGCGGCCTTGCGCTTGCGCTTGGCCGCGATCAACCCGGCCGCCCCGGTGATCGTGGCCGTGCAAGGCCAAGTCGATCCAGCACTTCTGTTCGATGCCGGCCTCTACAATCCCGCGACCAAGACGGCCGATGTGCGCCGCTGGTTGGCGGAAGAAGCCTATGCTGCCAACAAGGGGCACGATCATGGGCATGACCATGATCACGGGCACGACCATGACCATGGGCACGACCATGATCACGGGCATGATCACGATCACGGCCACGGCCACGCGCATCACGACGTCAATCGCCACGACGACCGTATCCGCGCGCATTGCCTGACCGTGGATGCGCCGATGGAATGGGATGTGGTGGCCGCGTGGCTCGGCAGCCTTGCGCAGTCGCGCGGGGCCGATCTCTTGCGTATGAAAGGGTTGGTCAACGTGGCGGGCGAAGAGCAGCCCGTGGTCGTGCACGGCGTGCAGCACCTGTTCCATCCGCCCGCCCGGCTGCCGGCCTGGCCCGATGCCGACCGGCGCTCGAAATTTGTGTTCATCACGCGCGACGTGCCGCGCGCCGATCTCGAAAAGACGCTGGCCGCGTTCCAGACCGACGCGGCCAAGCGCGCCGCCCTGGTGCGTTAGCCCGCCCGCGTTAGCCCGCCTGCGTTAGCCGGCCTGGGGTAGAACGCCCGCTTGAACCTTGGCGCGGGTGTGTTATCTCAAACGCCGGATTTGCTTGCTCGACATTGAAGGAACCGTCCGCCATGGCCGCCTACCAGTACGTCTATGTGATGAAGCGTCTCGCCAAGGTCTATCCGGGCGGGAAAAAGGTGCTGGACGATATCTGGCTGTCCTTCCTGCCCGGCGCCAAGATCGGCGTGCTGGGCCTCAACGGGTCGGGCAAATCGACCTTGCTCAAGATCATGTCGG
>JAIXXA010000133.1 GCA_027490975.1 Rhodospirillaceae bacterium | reverse complement strand
GCACTTGCCGCGTGGAAGGGCTGCGACCTTATCCGCCTCCAATGCTACGAAGGGCTGGATGCCGCGCAGGCCATCTATGAATGGAACTATCCGCGCCAGATGATGGAAATCCGCTTGGCCGAGGCTGGCAAGGGGGCGACCGGCGGGCTCGAAGCCGAGATCTTTTCCGAGCGCTTCTTGATCCGCCGGCCGCTGCTCGAGGCCCTCGCCCCCGACCCTGCCGGCCCGCCCGTGCTGCTGATCGACGAGCTCGACCGCGCCGACGAGCCGTTCGAGGCCTATCTGCTCGAAGTGCTGAGCGACTGGCAGGTCTCGATCCCGGAGCTGGGGACGATCAAAGCACCCGCCGCCCCTTTGTGCATCGTGACCTCCAACCGCACGCGCGAAGTGCACGATGCGCTGAAGCGCCGCTGCTTCTATGCCTGGGTCGATTTCCCGGATGCGGCGCGCGAGCTTGAGATCGTGCGTGCCAAATGCCCGGGCGTGCCCGAAAAACTCTCGGCCCAGATCGTGGCGTTTGTGCAGAAGCTGCGCCGCGAAGAATTGTTCAAGTTGCCCGGTGTCGCCGAAACGCTCGATTGGACCAATGCGCTCGGCGTGCTCGACCGTATTGCGCTTGATCCCGCCACGATCGACGACACGCTGGGCGCCCTCCTTAAATACCAGGACGACATCGCCAAGGTGCGCGGCACTACGGCCCTCAAACTGCTCAAGGAAGTCGAGGCCGAAGCCGCCCAATGACCAACGGCGCTGCACCCGGTCTGTTGCTCGACAATATCGTGCATTTCACGCGGCTTTTGCGCGCCGCGGGTCTGCCGGTCGGGCCGGGGCGCGCGATCGAAGCCGCACGTGCAGCGGCGGCCGTCGGCGTCGAGCGCAAACGCGATCTCTATTGGGCGCTGCACGCAACCCTCGTCAATCGCCGCGAACAGCAGCCGATCTTCGACCAGGCATTCGGGCTGTTCTGGCGCGATCCCAAATTGCTCGAGCGCGCCATGGGCATGCTGCTGCCGCAGGCAGCCGATGCGGACGCTGGCGATTTGCAGCCGGACCCCACGTTGCGGCGCGTGGCCGAGGCGTTCCACCGCCCGCCCCCGCCGCCCGCCCAAGCCGACGCCCCCGAAGACCGCACCGATTTCGATGCGGCCATGACGTGGTCGGACAACGAATTGCTGCAATCCAAAGATTTCGAGCAAATGTCGACCGAGGAAATGGCGGCTGCCAAGCGCGCCATGCTGCAACTCGGCGCCGCGTTTCCCACGCGGCGCACAAGGCGCACGCGCCCGAGCGCGTTGGGCCATCGGCTCGATCCACGCGCCACACTGCGCGCGATGCTGCGCAGCGGCGGCGATTTGGCGCAGTTGCGGTTCCGCGCGCCCCGCATCGAACCGCCGCCGCTCGTGGTGCTGCTCGACATTTCGGGCTCGATGGAACGCTATGCGCGCATGTTCCTGCATTTCGTGCATATGCTCGTCAACGACCGCGCGCGCGTGCATGTGTTTTTGTTCGGCACGCGCCTCACGAACGTCACGCGCGCTTTGCGGCGCAAGGATATCGACCTCGCCTTGGCGCAAGTCGCGGGCCAAGTCGAAGACTGGTCGGGCGGCACGCGGCTTGGCCATTGCCTGCGCGAATTCAATTGGCGCTGGGGGCGGCGCGTGCTCGCACGCAGCCCGACCGTGCTGCTCGTGACCGACGGGCTCGACCGCGAGGCCGGCGCGGGTCTGAGTGCCGAGGCCGAGCGCTTGGCCAAATCCTGCGGCCGCCTGATTTGGCTGAACCCGCTCTTGCGCTATGCGGGTTTTGCGCCCAAATCCCTCGGCGTGAAGGCGTTGCTGCCGCATGTCGACGAATTCCGGCCGGTCCACAATCTCGCGAGCCTGGCGGGCCTGATCGAAGCTTTGGCCCAAGCGCCCACGGCACGCGCGCACGGCCATTTCCACTGGAAAGGAGCTGCCGCATGAGCGACGACATCCTCGAACAAGCCGCATCCTGGCGCGCCAACGGCACGGGTGTCGCCATCGCCACCGTCGTCTCGACCTGGGGCTCCTCGCCGCGCCCGGTGGGCTCACAGCTTGCGGTCGATGCCGCCGGCAAGTTCGTGGGCTCGGTTTCGGGCGGCTGCATCGAGGGGGCCGTCATCAAGGAAGCGCTCGATGCGATCGCCACGGGCCGGCCGCGCCTGCTCGATTTCGGCGTGACGAACGAACAAGCGTGGGAAGTTGGCCTTGCCTGCGGCGGCAAGGTGCAGGTTTTCGTGGAAAGGCTCGATTGAGATGACGCCCGATATTCTTGCAAAGCTCCAGGCCGCCCGCACGGCCAAGCGGCCGGTGGCCCTCGTCACGAACTTGCGCAGCGGTGCGCAGAAGCTCGTGTTCGACGGCGAAAGCGAGGGACCGCTCTGCATCGACATCGACATGATGGCCGGCGCCATCGAGATGCTCAAACGCGACGAAAGCGGCACGCTGCAGACCGGTGCGGGGGCGATCTTCGTGCACAGTTTCAACCCGCCGCCGCGCCTGCTGATCGTGGGGGCGGTGCACATCGCCGAACCGCTCGCGCGCATGGCAAGCCTTGCCGGCTACGGCACCACGCTGATCGATCCGCGCCGCGCCTTCGCCGCCTCGCAGAAATTCGACGGCTACACGGTCACGACCGACTGGCCGGACGAAGCGATGGCAACGCTGAAGCCCGATGCGCGCACCGCCATCGTGACGCTCACGCACGATCCCAAGATCGACGATCCGGCCCTCGAAGCCGCTCTCGCCTCGAACGCGTTTTATGTCGGCGCTTTGGGGTCGCGGAAGACGCATGCGGCGCGCCTC
>JAIXXA010000116.1 GCA_027490975.1 Rhodospirillaceae bacterium | reverse complement strand
CGGCTGCAGTTCCTGAACGATGTCGGGCTCGACTACCTCTCGCTCGGCCGCTCTTCCGCGACCCTCTCGGGCGGCGAGAGCCAGCGCATCCGCCTCGCATCCCAGATCGGCAGCGGGCTGACGGGCGTGCTCTATGTGCTGGACGAGCCCTCCATCGGCCTGCACCAGCGCGACAATGAACGCCTGTTGGTGACGCTGAGGCGCCTGCGAGACATCGGCAACACCGTGCTTGTCGTCGAGCATGACGAGGATGCGATCCGCAGCGCCGACCACCTGGTGGATATCGGCCCCGCGGCCGGCAAGGGCGGCGGGCAGATCATCGCGCAGGGCACGCCGGCCGAGGTCGAGGCGAACCCTGCCTCCATCACCGGCCAGTACCTCTCCGGCGCGCGCCGCATTCCGATGCCGGAGCTGCGCAGGCCCTTCGATCCGAAGCGCAGCATCAAGGTCGTCGGTGCGCGCGGCAACAATCTGAAGGATGTCTCGGCCGAGATCCCGCTCGGGACCTTCACCTGCGTCGCCGGCGTCTCCGGCGGGGGTAAGTCAACCCTCGTGATCGAGACGCTGTTCAAGGCGGCGTCCCGTCGCCTGATGGGCAGCGGCGAAGTGCCAGGGCCGCATGATCGCATCGAGGGGCTGGAGCATCTCGACAAGATCATCGACATCGACCAGTCGCCGATCGGCCGCACGCCGCGCTCGAACCCGGCGACCTACACGGGCGCCTTCACGCCGATCCGTGATTGGTTTGCCGGGCTTCCCGAGGCCAAAGCGCGCGCCTACGGGCCGGGCCGCTTCTCGTTCAACGTCAAAGGCGGGCGTTGCGAGGCCTGCCAGGGCGACGGCGTGATCAAGATCGAGATGCACTTCCTGCCCGACGTGTACGTGACCTGCGATTCCTGCCACGGCAAGCGCTACAACCGCGAAACGCTCGAAGTCACCTACCGCGACAAATCGATCGCCGACGTGCTCGAAATGACGGTCGAGGAATCGGCCGAATTTTTCAAAGCCGTGCCTGCAATCCGCGAGAAGATGGAAACGCTCGTGCGCGTCGGCCTCGGCTACGTGCATGTGGGCCAGCAAGCCACGACGCTGTCGGGCGGCGAAGCCCAGCGCGTCAAACTCGCCAAGGAACTCTCGCGCCGCTCCACGGGCAAAACGCTCTACATCCTCGACGAGCCCACGACCGGCCTTCACTTTGAGGACGTAAGAAAGCTCCTCGAAGTGCTGCACGCCCTCGTGGACCAGGGCAACACGGTCGTGGTCATCGAGCACAATCTGGAAGTCGTCAAAACCGCCGACTGGATCCTCGACCTCGGCCCCGAAGGTGGCGGCAAAGGCGGCCGCCTCGTGGCGAGCGGCACGCCCGAAGACGTGGCGAAATCGAAAGAGAGCTACACGGCGAAGTATTTGGCGCCGTATTTGGCCAAGGGCGGCACGACGGCGAAGCGGCGGGCGTGAGGGGCACGGCAGCGTTTTGATTTCGTCTCAGCAGTGCGATACGAATAGCGCGATCGCATCAAGGGGCCGAGGTCAAACATTGCCGCGAAGATCGTCCCACCAATTTCGATTCCGGGGAGAATGCGCCCGACGCACAATGAGCGGGCACTGCTCCCCATGAACGCCGCAGCCGTTGCCATGGCTTTGGGATCCGCGCTGCTGTTCGGCATTTCGGCGCCGGCGGCGAAATGGCTGCTCGGTGCGCTCGATCCGTGGCTGCTCGCAGGGTTGCTCTATCTCGGAGCTGGGGTTGGGTTGGCGCTGGTACGCCTGTTTGGCGCTGCCAACCGGGCTGCCGCTGAAGCGAAGCTCGCAAGGCGCGATCTGCCGTGGCTTGGCGCCAGCATTCTGTGCGGCGGCGTGGCCGCACCGGTGCTGTTGATGATCGGGCTTGTGCATGTCGATGCGGCGGCGGCCTCGTTGCTGCTCACGCTCGAGGGCGTGCTGACCGCCCTGCTCGCCTGGTTCGTGTTTCGCGAGAATTTCGACCGGCGTGTGGCCGTCGGCATGCTGTGCATCGTCGCCGGGGCCGTCGTGCTGAATTGGCAGCAAAATGCAGCCGTGCGCGATCTCGTGGGGCCGCTGGCGATCGCGGCGGCGTGCCTTGCCTGGGCGATCGACAACAATCTCACGCGCAAGATCGCGTTGGCCGATCCGATGCAGATCGCCATGGTGAAGGGCCTCGTGGCCGGCCCCGTAAGCCTCACCGTCGCGTTCGGCACGGGCAGCGCCGTGCCCGGCTTCGGCGTTGCGGGGCTCGGGCTCTTGGCCGGGTTCCTGGGCTACGGCGTCAGTCTCGCGCTGTTCGTGCGTGCACTTCGCGATCTGGGCACGGCGCGCACGAGTGCCTATTTCGGCCTCGCGCCCTTTGTGGGTGCGCTGGTGGCAGTGCCCCTGTTCGGCGAGCCCTTGCAGATGCAGCTGTTCGCGGCCGGTGCGCTGATGGCGGTCGGCGTGTGGCTGCATCTGAGCGAGCGGCACGAGCACACGCATGCGCATGCCGAAATCGCGCACGAACATCGCCATGCCCACGACGAACACCACACCCATGCGCATGACGGCCCCATGGCGGAAGGCGCCGTGCACAGCCATTTCCATGTGCACACGCCGTTGCGCCACGCGCATGCGCATCTGCCCGACAGCCACCATCGCCACACGCATTGAGGCACGATCGCCGCACCTATCCATTCTCGGCTATTTATGCTATATAGGCTTTATGTCTTATGGCTCGAGCGGTGCTGTTTGAAACAATGAATAGGAAACGAGAAACGCCGCCAAAGCAGCCTTGCCGGACGCGCGTCGCCTGCAACCAAAAACACGCGCCGAGGCGACATTTCTGGAATATCAATAGGATAAACAGGTTGCCGTCGCGCTTGGTAACCTATTGTCGCGGATTAGCGCCCGGCACCCACGCGCATTCTGTCGGGGTCGTTGTATGGATCTTCGGGGTCGGTCACGTCGCCGATCGCGGCCGGACGCGGGCGCCAGGCACGCACGCGGGCCATGGCCGTGTCGATATCGACCTGGATCATGGTTTTGGCCAATTCGTTGCGCAGGGTCGTGGCCTCGGCGCGCACGTCGGCGCCGCCGCGCTGCTGGGCAAGCGTGAGCCAAGTATAGGCGTTCACGCGATACTCCACGCTCGCCCGGTTGGTGCCGAAGCCGAGCTGCGCCATGCGGAACAGGGCACCCGGATGGCCGCGTGCGCCCGCCGCCATGTACCAACGCTGGCCTTCGTCGCGATCCATCGCGGTGCCGTCGCCGGCATAGAGCCGCTCGGCAATCATGAAGCGCGCTTCGGTATTGCCGAGCTCGGCGGCGCGTTTGTAGAGCGCAAAGGCCTGCGCGCGGTCGAGGTCCACGCCGCGCCCTTCGTCGAACAGCGAGGCCATATCGAGCAGGGCGGGCGTGAAATCGGCGTCGGCCGCGCGCGTGAGGTAGTTCAGCGCCTGCTGCGGATCAGGCGAAACGCCGCGGCCCGCGGCGTAGGCACGTGCGATCGCGTAAAGCGCCTTGGGAAAGTTCTTCGCGGCCGCCAGCCGATACCAGCGCAACGCCTCGCGCGGGTCGAGCGCAATGCCGCCCCCGCCCTCGTCGGAGATGCGGCCCAGCAGAAACTGCGCTTCCGCATCGCCGCGCTGGCCGTGCGGCAGCAGCAGCAGATAGGCCGGCCCGAGATTGCCTTTCTCGAACTCGGCCTTGCCGCGCGCAAGATCGTCGGGGCCGCGCTGGGCCGGACGGAAGGTCGGCGGAATGCGCGCAGTGGGCGGGCCCGCGAGCGGCGGGCGCTCGGCTTCGGGCTCGGGTGTTGCGGCGGGCGGCGGCTCGGGTGCGGGTGCCGGCGCTTGGGCGCTCGCCAGCAGATAGGCCGCCGCCGCCAGCGCGGCGCCGAAAACCCGGATGCGCGTCGCCGACCGCGCCATCGCCTAGACCTTGGCCGCGATCGCCTCGATTTCGATCAGGAAATCGGGGCTGGCAAGGGCCGTCACAACCATCAAGGTCGAGGTCGGCGGCGGGGCGGAACCAAGGGCCCGGTCGCGCGCATCGCGGCTCGCCTGGGCAAAACGCGCATCGGTAAGCAGCACGGTGATTTTGACGAGGTCCTCGAAGCCCATGCCGGCATCGGCCAAGATGGCCTTCAGATTGGCCCACACCGCATCGGCTTGGGCGGCAATGCCCACCGCGATGCTGCCGTCGGGCAGATTGCCGACCTGGCCCGAGATGTAGAGCCAGCGCGCATTGGGCGGGACCGCAATCCCGTGCTGGTATCGGCCGGTCGGGGGTGCGATGGTCGCGGGGTTGTGGATCTTGAACATGGCGCTTTGATGGCTCCGTGGTACGGGACAAGCGGCGAATCTAGGTTGGAACAATAGCAGGTTGGGCGCAATGGATCGAACGAAGCCGGTGCATGTGATCGGGGGCGGTTTGGCGGGCTCGGAAGCCGCGTGGGCGCTGGCGCAAGCGGGCGTGCCCGTGGTGCTGCACGAGATGCGCGGGGTCAGAAAGACCGAAGCGCACCATACCGACAAATTCGCCGAGCTCGTCTGTTCGAATTCGTTCCGTTCGGACGAATGGGAGATCAATGCGGTGGGCTTGCTGCACGCCGAGCTGCGCCAATTGGGCTCGCTCGTGATGCGCTGTGCCGACCGCCACAAAGTGCCGGCTGGGGCCGCGTTGGCGGTCGATCGCGAAGGCTTTTCGCAGGCCGTGACCGACGCGATCGCGGCCGAGCCGCTGATCCGGGTCGAACGCGGCGAAATCGAAACGCTGCCGCCCGCCGACTGGGACAGCGTGATCGTGGCCACGGGGCCGCTCACCGCCCCAGCGCTCGCCGACGCGATCCGAGCGCTTACGGGCGAAGAGTCCCTGGCCTTCTTCGACGCGATCGCCCCCATCGTGCACAAAGACAGCATCGACATGTCGAAGGCCTGGCTGCAGTCGCGCTGGGACAAGGGCGAAGGTGCGGACTACATCAACTGCCCGCTCGACAAGGACCAGTACGAGGCGTTCGTGGCCGGTCTCGTCGCGGGCGACAAGACCGACTTCAAGGAATGGGAGAAATCCACGCCCTATTTCGAAGGCTGCCTGCCGATCGAGGTGATGGCCGAGCGCGGGGCCGAAACGCTGCGGTTCGGGCCCATGAAGCCGATCGGCCTCACGAACCCGGCAACCGGAGGGCGTGCTTACGCTGTGGTGCAACTTCGCCAGGACAACGCGCTCGGCACGCTCTACAACATGGTCGGCTTCCAGACCAAGCTCAAATACGCCGAGCAGGTGCGGCTGTTCCGCACGATCCCGGGCCTCGAAAACGCCGAATTCGCACGGCTCGGCGGCATCCACCGCAACACGTTCTTGAATTCGCCCAAACTGCTCGACGGCCAACTGCGCTTGAGGGCGGAGCCGCGTTTGCGCTTCGCGGGCCAGATCACCGGCGTCGAAGGCTATGTTGAAAGTGCGGCGATCGGGCTGCTTGCGGGGCGCTTCGCTGCGGCCGAAAAATTGGGCCGTACGGAAGCGCCGCCGCCGCCGACCACGGCCTTCGGCGCCCTGCTCGCCCACCTCACCGGCGGCGCGAACGCCGAAACCTTCCAGCCGATGAACTGCAATTTCGGCCTGTTTCCGCCTTTGGCCGAAACGTCCAAACGCATCAAAGGCCAGGACCGCAAGAAGCTCTATGCGCATCGCGCGCGCGCCGATCTGGCCGCATGGCTTGCGTCCCAAGGCTCAGAGGCGGCCGCTTAGGCGCACCCACAGAAGCCGCCAGACATCGCCCGGATGCGGCGCCTGCAAGGCGGTCGAGAACGGATCGAAGCGGTTCGCGGCCAGCCGCTTGAGCCAGAGCCGCGCCAAGGCCGCCGGCAATGCAGCCGGCAAAGCCGCCCGCGGGATCCTGGCCTCCAGCAGATCGCGCGCGCGATGCACGATGGGCTCGATCGCGGCCGCGATCCGGATGCCGGCCTTGCCTTCGTGGATCGCCTCGGGTGCCAAACCCGCCTGGGCGATGAGATCGGCGGGCAAAGGCAGGCGGCGCTGGCGCGCATAAAACGGCAAGGCGCGCACGATGCCCGCAAGCGCATAGCCGGTGCCCAGATCTTCGGCGGCGGACGTATCGCTTGCAGCCGCTCCGAACGCCGCCTTGAAGATGCTGCCCGAGGTTTCGCGCGCATAGGCCGCCATCTCGGCAAGGTCGGCAAAGGGCGCATCATCGAGATCGCGTTCGCGGCCGTCAATGGCCCGGCCGAGGGCCGCCAAATCGAGGTCCGCCGCCGCCACGCAGGCCACGATCGGGTGCTTGCGGACGGACCCGCCGGCCGCGATTTCGCCCAAGGCTTCGCGCCACCATTGCAGACGGATCTGGCCCAGCAGCGGCTCGGATACGGTTTCGCGCACGCGCGCGATTTCGACGTTGAATGCGTAGAGGGCCGTCAGGCGCGCGCGCAAAGGGGCCGGCGCGAACAGGGTCGCGCGCCAGCGGTCGGGGTCGTAGCGGCGAAACTGCGCATCGGCTTCGGCGAGTTCGTGCGGGTCCATGCAATGCTATATAGACGTGCCCTCCAACGGAATCGACCTTCGTGAGCAGCCGCACCGCCTCCACCGAGAATTTCCCGGTCGCCTCGTTTCTGATCGCGCCTGCGCATCGGCCGACGGTGCTGGCGTTCTATCGCTTCGCGCGCGAGGCCGACGATGTGGCCGACGATCCGGTCTTGGACGGCGAAGCCAAAACCGCGCGGCTCGAAACGTTCGAGCAGGCCTTGCAGGGCGCCGCCGACGGCCCGGAAACCGCGCAGGCCTTGCGCGCGGTACTGCTCGAGCGGGGCCTCAGCCTCGACCACCCGCGCCATCTTCTGCAGGCGTTTTTGGCCGACGCGCGGGGGCGGCCCTGCCGATCGTGGTCCGATCTCATCGCCTATTGCCGCTTCTCGGCGGCCCCTGTCGGGCGCTTCCTGCTCGATCTGCATGGGGAGGATCGTGCGGCGTGGCCGGCCTCGGACGCTTTGTGCACGTCGCTGCAGATCCTCAATCATCTGCAGGATGCCAAGCAGGATTGGGCCGATCTGCGCAGGCTCTACGTGCCGCGCGATTGGCTCGTGCAAGCGGGCCTTTCCGAGAGCGATCTGCTGGGGCCTCGCCTCGCGCCACCCTTGCGCGGCGTCTACGACCGCGTGCTCGATCGCGTCGACGAGCTCAATCTGCAGGCCCGCCCGCTCGTGCGCGCGATCGCGGATCGGCGCTTGCGCATGGAAGCGGCCGGCATCCATGCGATCGCCCTGCATCTGGCCAAGCGCCTTCGCCGCCGCGATCCGCTCGCCGCGCGCGTGGCGCCCACACGCCTCGGCAAGGCAGCCGCGTTCATGCGCGCTTTGGCAGCCGGGCTGGTGCGATGAGCGAGGCGCGCCGCAGATCCACCTTCTACTGGGCGATGCGCCTGCTGCCGGCCGAGCGGCGTGCGGCATTGTTCGCACTCTACGATATTGCGCGCGCGATCGACGATGTCGCCGACGGCGCCGGCAGCATCGCCGAACGGCGCGCGGGCCTTGCCCACTGGCGCACGCAGGTCGCCGCCGTCTATGAGGCCACGCCAACCGAGCCCATCGCGCAAGCCTTCCAGCCGCACGCCAAGCGCTTCGGCCTGCCGCGCGCCGAGCTCGACGCGCTGATCGACGGCCAACTCATGGATCTCGAGCCGACGGTCTTCGACGAAGCGGCCTTTGTGCTCTATTGCCGCCGTGTCGCCGGCACCATCGGCATGCTCGCTCTGCCGATCTTCGGTGCACGCGGCCCGGATGCCGAACGCTACGCGATCGCGTTGGGCGAAGGGCTGCAGCGGGTCAATGTGCTGCGCGATATCGCCGAAGACGCCGCGCGCGGACGCAGCTATCTGCCCGAACCGGTCGATGTCTTTTCGAAACGCGCGGCGGCCAAACTCGCGCAGGCCAAGGCAATGCTGCCCGGTCTCGACCGTCGGGCGCTGCGGCCCGCGATCGTGATGGGCGCGCTCTACGAAGCCTTGCTGCAGGCGGTCCTGCGCGGCGAAAAGCTCGGGGCGTGGGGCAAGTTCGCCGCCGTGCTGCGCGGCCTGTGGGGCAGCCGATGAGCCGCACGGATGTGCATATCGTAGGCGCCGGGCTTGCGGGCCTTTCGGCCGCCCTCGCCCTTTCCGAGGCTGGTGCGCGCGTGCGTATCCACGAAGCGGCCCCGTTCGCGGGCGGGCGCTGCCGCTCGTTCGACGATCCGATCCTCGAACGGCGCATCGACAATGGCGGCCATGTCGTAATGTCGTCGAACACGGCCACCTTCGCCTATCTCGCCGCGATCGGCGCATCCGACCGGCTCGACGGCATCGTGCCGGCACGCTTCCCGTTCCTCGATCTTGCCACGGGCGAGAGCTGGACGATCCGGCCCAATGCGGGGCCGATCCCATGGTGGATCATGGCCGCCGGGCGCCGCGTGCCGGGAACACGGCCGGCCGACTATGCCGAAGCGCTGCAGCTCTATTTTGCGCCGCCGCAAGCGCGCGTGGTCGATCGGCTCGACCGCAACGGGCCGCTCTTCGAGGCGTTGTGGGCGCCGCTTGCCGTCGCCGTTCTCAATACCGATCCCAGCGAAGGCGCGGCCCGCCCGCTCGCCACGATGCTCGCCAATAGTTTCGGCAAGGGCGAAGCGGCATGCAGGCCCTATCTCGCCGCCAACGGCCTTTCGGACGCCTTCGTCGATCCTGCGCTCGAAACGTTGGCGCAACGCGGCGTCGAAATCGAAACCGGCCGCGCGCTCTTAGGGATTGAGATCGCGCGCGGCCAAGCGGTCGCTCTCGAATTCGCCGACGAGCGCCTCATGCTGCGCGGCGCCTGCGTGGTCCTGGCTCTGCCGCCTTATGCGGTGGCACGCCTGCTGCCCGGCATCGTCGTGCCGACCGAACTGTCGCCGATCGTGAATGCGCATTATCGCCTGGACGCAAAAATCGATCTTCCCGGCGGCACGCGACTCCTCGGCCTCATCGGCGGTACGGCGCAATGGCTGATCGCAACCGGCGACGTGCTCAGCGTCACGGTCAGCGCGGCCGACAGCATCGTCGATCGCCCGAACGAGGCGCTTGCGGCCATGCTGTGGCGCGATTGCGCCGCCGCCCTCGGGCGCCCCGCCCTGCCCGTGCCGCCGAGCCGCGTCATCAAAGAGAAACGCGCCACGCTGCGGCTCACACCGGCACAGGAAATGCAGCGTCCCGGCGCGGCCACAGCCACGCAGAATCTCTATCTTGCGGGGGACTGGACGCAGACCGGGCTTCCGCCGACAATAGAAAGCGCGATTCGGTCCGGATCAGTCGCGGCGCATTCTGTGCTCCAAGGGCACAGCGATCGGCCGCATGCACCCTCACCTTTGGAGTAGATGAAAATGGTCGATTTTCTCGCAAAACTCGGGCTCGACAAGCTCGACCGCGCGCTGATGTACGGCGTCGCACTGGCATTGATACTGGCGATTCTCTCGAATGCGATCTATCTCGAGGCAAGCTGGATCTCGTTCTTCGTGCGCTTTTTGCACGTCGTATCCGGCGTGATGTGGGTGGGTTTGCTCTGGTACTTCAATTTCGTGCAGATCCCGTCGATGCCGAAGATCCCGGACGAGCAGAAGCCCGCCGTTTCGAAAGTCATCGCGCCCACGGCCTTGTTCTGGTTCCGCTGGGCGGCCCTTGCCACCCTCGTGACCGGCTTGCTTCTGGCAATGCTCAACGGCTACTTGGTCGAGGCGCTGACGCTCACGGGTACGGGCCCTGCCAAGCTGATCGGCATCGGCATGTGGCTCGGCATCGTCATGGCCTATAACGTGTGGATGATCATCTGGCCGAACCAGAAGATCGCGCTCGGCATGGTCGAAGCCGACGCCGACACCAAGAAGAAGGCGGCGCGCACGGCCATGATCACGAGCCGCTTCAACACGATGTTCTCGATCCCCATGCTGTATTTCATGGTGGGTGCGCAAAACATCGCGGCCGGCTGATCGGCGCCTGCGAACATCCGAACGGCAAAACGGGGCCTTGGCGGGCCCCGTTTTCGTTTCTAGAGAGCGTAAAGACAGGCCGCAACGCGGCGTTCTTCGGCGAGCAGCACATTGTAGGTCCGGCACGCGGCACCGGTATCCATCGTGTCGGCCACCATGCCCAGATCGCGCAAGGCGGCGCGCACGGCGGGCTTCAGAAACTGGCCGCGCGCGCCCATGCCGACCAAAAGAATGCTGGGACGGCGCTCGGGTGCGATCGCCGCGAGCGCTTCGAAATCCGACACCGCAAGAGATGCGATATCGACGGGACGCCAGGGCAAAATCGCGTCCGGCAGCAGGATCAGCGAACCGTCGTGGCGCTCGCCGCGAATGGTGAAAACGCCCGGCCCATAGCCATCGACGACCTTGCGGTCGGGATGCGGGGCTGGTGGAGGCGCTGCCACGTGCGGCGTGGCCGTTAGGGCGCGGCCGGTTCGGCGTCGGTTTTTCCGGGCGGAGGCCCGCGGCGCAGCTTGTCCTCGCCCAAAAACAGCAGGATCGGGGCCGCGATGAAGATCGACGACGACGTCGCAAGGACGATCCCGAACAGCATGACCCACGCGAATTCTTCGAGCGCTTCGCCGCCGAACAGAGCGAGCGGCAAGGTCGCGAGGAACGTCGCCACCGACGTGCCGACCGTGCGGGACATGGTTTCGTTGATCGAAAGATCGATGAGATCGCGCAGCGGCATGGACTTGTATTTGCGCAGATTTTCGCGCATGCGGTCGTAGACGACGACTTTGTCGTTGATCGAATAGCCCATCACGGTCAGCAGGGCCGCGATCGCCACGAGATTGAACTGGAAATCGGTCACCACGTAGAAGCCGACCATCTTGGTGATGTCGAGCAGCAGCGTGACGACCGCACCCACGCCGAACTGCCACTCGAAACGGAACCAAATGTAGAAAAGCATCGCGACCATGCTCAAGCCGAGGGCCAGCATGCCGTTGCGGAACAGCTCTTCGGACACCGAAGCACCCACCGCTTCGACGCGGCGGATCTGCACGCCGGGGAAACTCTGCTGGAGCGCGCCGCGCACGCGTTCGACCGCGCGCTGCTGGGCCGCGTCGTCGCCGGGCTGGCGTTCGAGGCGGATCAGCACGTCGTTGGGCGAACCGAACTGCTGCAGGCCCGCTTGGCCCACATTGAGGGTCTGCAGCATACCGCGGATCGCGGGGAAGTCGGCGGGCGCTTGCGTGCGCGCCTCGATTACGATGCCGCCTTTAAAGTCGATGCCGTAATTGAGGCCGGGATGGAAATAGAGCACGACCGAAAGGATCGACAGCAGCGCCGACAGACCCACGCCCGCAAAGCGGCCTTTCATGAACTTGATGTCGGTCTTGTCGGGGAACAGCCGCAGACGCGGGAACAGGCGGATCATGGGCAAGGTGTCCTTCAGACCGGCAGCGTTTGGCGCTTTTTGGCGCGCAGCCAGACGACCATCATCAGACGCACGAGGACCGTGGCGGTGAACATCGAGGTCAAGATGCCGAGCGTGATCGTCACGGCAAAGCCGCGCACAGGGCCGGAGCCGAACGCGAACAGCAGCATCATCTTGATGAGGGTCGTGAGGTTGGAGTCGACGATGGTCGAGAAAGCGCGCGAGAAGCCCGCCTCCATCGCGGCATAGGGCGATTTGCCGGCGGCCGTTTCTTCGCGAATACGCTCGTTGATCAGAATGTTCGCATCGACCGAGAGGCCCAAGGTCAGCAGCAGGCCCGCCATGCCGGGCAAGGTCAGCGTGGCGTGCAGCATCGACAGAGCCGCGACCGTCAAGAACAGGTTCGCGACAAGGCCCACGCACGCGAACACGCCAAACAGGCCGTAGCTCCAAATGATGAAGCCGAACACGAGCACGAGGCCGACGAGGATCGAGGCAATGCCGGCCCGGATCGCGTCGGCTCCGAGATCGGGGCCGACCGTGCGCTCTTCGACGATCGTGAGCGGTGCGGGCAAGGCGCCCGCGCGCAGGAGCACGGCAAGGTCTTGCGCGTCGCGCGCGGTGAAACGGCCGGAGATCTGGCCCCGACCGCCGGTGATCGGCTCGCGGATCACCGGGGCGCTGATGACCTTGTCGTCGAGCACGATCGCGAAGGGCCGCCCCACATTCTGGCGCGTCACGTCGCCGAAGCGGCGGGCGCCCAGCGAGTCGAACTCGAAGTTTACGACCCATTCGCCGGTCTGCGGATTGGTCCCGGCAGACGCGCGCGTAAGGTTTGCCCCTTCCACCTCGACGCGCTGGCGCACGGCGTAGAGCGTGGGCTGGCCGTCGCTGCGCCGCTCGTTCTCGGCGCGCATGATTTCGACCCCCGGCGGCGGACGCTGGCCGGAATTCGGATCGAAATTCGAGTCGAGCAGCCGAAACGTCATTTTGGCGGTCGTACCCAGGAGGCGCTTGATGCGATCGGGATCGTCCACGCCGGGCAGCTGCACCAGAATGCGGTTGGCCCCCTGGCGCGCGATCGTGGGCTCGTTCACCCCGGTTTCGTCGATGCGGCGACGCACAATTTCGATCGACTGTTCGACCGCTTGCGTCGCCTTGTCTCGCAACGCGACTTCCGTGAGCAGGATCGTGATCGTGCCGTCCGGGGTGGATTGGATGTCGAGGTCGGGCGTGCCGCCGCCGATCCCGCCCGTGCCCACGTTGGTCACGATCTCGCGCAGGCTGCGCACCGCGTCGGCCGCCTGCCCCGGATCGCGCACCTGGAAGACGACGGCATTCTCGCGCGCTGCGATGCCGACGATGGCGATGTTGCCCGCGCGCATGCGCGTGCGCACCTGGTCTTGGATATTGACCAGACGCTCGCGCACGACGGCGGGCATATCCACCTCGAGCAGCAGATAAGATCCGCCGCGCAGATCGAGGCCCAGATTCATGGCCGCATAAGGCACGGATTCCGGCCACCAAGACGGCCGCGAAACGACATTCGGCAACGACAGGATCACACCGGCCAAACAGAAGCCGATGATCGTCCAAATCTTCCAGCGCGCGAAAAACAGCATCGTTTTGGGTCTCGGCAGCGCCGCCCTTGGAAGGGCGGCGCCGTTCTCAATCCTTCAGAGTGGCGACGAACTCGTCGTGGCCCAGACGCGCATAAAGCTTGCGCTTCACCGGGTCTTTGAGCGTGTCGATCGCTTCGGCTGCCGCCGGATCTTCGGCTTTGGCCGCAGCCGCCGCATCGACTTCCGCCTGGCCGGCATTTTCGGGCACGCCCAGAATCTGCCAATAGGTCGGTCCCGAAGAAGCCTTCTTCTCGGCCTTCTCGGGCTTCTCGGCTTTCTCTTCGCCGCCGCTCGCACCGGGCTTGGCGGTGATTTCCACGACCATCGCGCGCAGAATGCGCACGCGCACGCCGTCGGCGATTTCGATGACCGCTTCGCGGTCGTCGACGATGCGCTGCACGGTGCCGATCAGGCCGCCGCCCGTGACAATGCGGTCGCCGCGCTTGAGCGCGTCGATCATCGCCTTGTGTTCCTTCGCCTTCTTCTGCTGCGGACGAATGATCAAGAAGTAGAAGACGACGAAAATGAGCACCAACGGGAGCAGCTGGACCAGAAAGTCGCTGCCGCCGCCGCCGCCCGCAGCCTGGGCATAGGCGGGAGAAATGAACATCGAAGAAAACTCCATCGAACGAGGGGTTTTTAGATCGGGCGCGAACTATAGCCACCCCGCCCCGAAAAGCAACGTCCCGCTTTGGGTCGGATTTTCCTTTTGGATTGACCACTTGGCGACTGGGAGATAGCTTGCGCGGCCATTTCCAAAGCCATTTCCGTGCGCGGGACTCCGAACCGATGGACGCAGCCAAGATCGAACCCCTGCTTGCCCGAATTGCCGACGCCCTCGAGCGGCTGGCCCCGCCGGCCTCGATCTCGGCCGATCTCGATGCGGGCGACGCGTTCGTTTGGCACGCCGACGGCCAGCGCCTCGAGGCGATCGCCAAGGTCAACCGCGTCGATCTCGACCTGCTGCGCGGCGTCGATCGGCAGCGCGAAACGCTCTATGCCAACACGCTACGTTTTGCCAAAGGCCTGCCGGCCAACAACGTGCTGCTCTGGGGCGCGCGCGGGACCGGAAAATCCTCGCTCGTGAAAGCCGTGCACGCGGCCATCAATGCCGAAATGCCGCGCAGCGTCGCCCTCGTCGAGATCCATCGCGAAGACATCCCCTCGCTGCCGCTACTGCTCTCGCATATTCGCGGCAAGAAGCGCCCCGTCATCGTGTTCTGCGACGATCTTTCGTTCGACGGCCAGGATGCGGCCTACAAATCGCTGAAAGCCGTGCTCGACGGCGGCATCGAGGGCAGGCCCGACAATGTCGTGTTCTACGCCACCTCGAACCGCCGCCATCTGATGGCGCGCGACATGATCGAAAACGAACGCTCGACCGCCATCAACCCTTACGAGGCCGTCGAAGAAAAAGTCTCGCTCTCGGATCGTTTCGGTCTGTGGCTCGGCTTCCACAATGCCGACCAGGACACGTATTTCGCGATGATCGAAGGCTACGCAAGACGCTACGATTTCGGGCTTCCGGTCGAGGAATTGCACGCGCAAGCCAACGAATGGTCGGTCACGCGCGGGGCACGCTCGGGCCGCGTTGCGTGGCAATTCGTGCAGGATCTCGCCGGTCGCCTCGGCAAGCGGCTCGACTGACGTTCAAAGCCCCGCCAAGCGCCCGTTCTGCAACGCGCCCAGCACAAACCCTACCGCGCGAAACAGCGACGGGCTGAATTCGGAAATCACAATTGTCGCGTCGCGCGCCCCATTGGGGCCCGGCGTGATGAGGGCCTTGCCCGGTGCCCCCGATCGGCGCGACAGCTCGTAGCTGACCACGCCTGGATTGGATTTGTCGCGCACCGCACGGATCTGCCAGTCCGAAAGCGGATCGCGCAGATCGCGGATCGTAGCCAAGTACTCGGCCCGCATCTGGCGCGCCGTCTCTGCCAAGCGCAGCACCAGCGGATCGTTGCGGCTTGCCTCAGCCCACAACGCAATTCTGGCCTCGGCCGAAGGCGGCACGACCGTATCTTCGGGAGGTTTGGGGGCCGACTTTTCCGGCGTTTTGGCGGCAGAGGCAGGCTCGGGGGCGAGAGCCGCAGGCATCGGCGCTGGTAGCTTGGGTGGAGCTAGTCTTTGCGCAGACAAAATCTCGCGAAGCACAAGAAGATCGCTCATGGGCATTCTCCATCCGATCGCGCATGCATTCTGCATGCAACGAGGAGAATTGCACTTTAGAGCTGTCGAGTCAATGCGCCCGCATATCTCAGTTCGCGGCCGAGACGGCGCCGAGAAACTCGATCGGGTTGACCGCGCGCGTGCCGCGGCGCACCTCGAAATGCAGTTGCGGCGTCGTTACGTTGCCGGTTGCACCGACGCGCCCGATCGTCTGGCCGCGCCGCACCTGGTCGCCGCGCTGCACCAGCAATTCGTCGGCATGCGCATAGGCGGTGACGAGCCCGCCCTCGTGGCGCAGCAGCAGCAGATTGCCGAAACCGCGCAACTCGTTGCCGGCATAGATCACAACGCCGCTTTCGGCCGCGCGAAACGGCGTGCCGCGCGGGGCGGCGATATTCACACCGTCGTTCTGCAAGCCGCCCGGCTTGGGGCCGAAATCGGATGTCACCACACCGCGCACGGGCCACAGCATGCGCCCGGCCGAGACCGCGGTGTCGCTGCCAGCCGGTGCCGCCGGCGGATTTGCAGGGGCCGGCGGCGGGAGCGGTGCAACGGCGGACGGCACGGACGCCGTCTGCGGTGCCGGCGCTGGCGCCGATATGGCTGGGGCTGCAGGTGCGGCCGGTGCTGTCGGTAACATCGGTGGCGGCAGAGCTGCAGCCGGGTTCGAGACGACCGCCTGCGGCGGCTGCGGCGGGGCCGGCGAAACCGCGACTACTGCAGGCGGCGACGGCGACGATGGCGCCGGCGCGACGTTGCGCACATTTTCCGGGCGCACGCTTTCGGGGCGCACGGTTTCCGGGCGAACGGTTTGCGGAATGACCAGACGCTGGCCGATGCGGATCGTGTAAGGCGGCTCGATTGCGTTTGCGCGCACAAGCTCGCGCATCGGCACGCCGTAGCGCTGCGCCAGTTGCGAAACCGTGTCGCCGGGTCGAACCTCGTGCACATTCACGTTGGGGATCGCAAGACGCGTGCCGGGCTCAAGCGCGTAAGGCGGATTGAGGCGGTTGGCGTCGATCAGCGCACGCGTCGGCACGCCCGCACGACGCGCAACCGTGAACAGCGTGTCGCCGTCGCGCACAATGTAGGTTGAGCCGGGGGCGATCGGCGCGGCAGGCGCGGCCGTGCGGGCGGCGTTTGCCGCCGGCGGCTGGGCACTGCCGATCGTAACCGGGGCCGGCGGACCGCTGCGCGCGCACGCGGCCAATGCGGCAAGTGCGGCACCGCAAAGCAGAATACGAAACGAACGCGCCGGCATGGGCCTCCTGCCCTTACGTCGGCAATCCTGCCACCATCGGCACGAATCGCACGGCGTCGAGTTCCTCGATGGTGGCACGGCCATCGGTTTTGCGCACGCGGATCAGGCTTTGCGTGCGCTTCTCGCGCCCGACGGGCAAGACCATCACGCCGCCTTCGGCGAGTTGGTCGATCAAAGTGGCGGGAATTTCGCTGGGGGCCGCCGTCACGATGATCCGCTCGAACGGCGCTTGCGCGGCCCAACCTTGCCAGCCGTCGCCGAACTTGGTCGTGACGTTGTGGATGCGCAGCGCTTTGAAACGCGCCTCGGCTTCCTGCATCAGTTCGCGATGGCGCTCGATCGTGTAGACGCGGCGCACCATGCGCGCGAGCACGCAGGTCTGGTAGCCGGAACCCGTGCCGATCTCGAGCACCTTCATGCGCGGACCGGCTTCGAGCGCCTGGCTCATCAACCCCACGACCGACGGGCGCGACAGCGTCTGCGCGTGGCCGATCGGCAGGGCCGCGTCTTCGTAGGCGCGGTCGCGGAAGGTGGGCGGCACAAAGGCTTCGCGCGGCACGCGTTCGATCGCCGACAGCACGGCGGTGTCGCCGATCCCGGCGGCGCGCAGATCCATCAGCAGGCGGATGCGATGGTTGGGCGTGCTCATGCGGCGTCCTTGAAATGACGGCCAAGCGCTTTGTGCGTGGCGCGGTGCGTGAGGTCGAGATGCAACGGCGTGACCGTGTTGTAGCCGCGGTCGGTCGCCCAGATGTCGGTGCCTTTGCGCTCGTCGTGGCCGCGCACGGCTGCACCGATCCAGTAATAGGCCTGGCCGCGCGGATCGGTGTTGCGCACGATGTCGTCCGAGGTTTTGTATCGCCCTTGCGTGGCGCGCACCGTGCCGCGCACCTTGGCGTGCGGCACGTCCGGGAAATTGACGTTCATCAGCACGTTGGCGGGCCAGCCCACGGACGCAAGTTTCGAAATGATGCCGCCTGCAAAATGCGCCGCCGTCTGCCATTTGATCGGATGGGGCCCCGCCACGACTTGCGAGAGCGCGATCGCCGGCACCCCCAGGATGGTTGCTTCCATCGCGGCCGCGATCGTGCCGGAATAGGTCACGTCGTCGGCAAGGTTGCCGCCGCGATTGATGCCCGACAGGCACAGGGTCGGCGGCTTGTCGCGCATGATCTCCTGCAGCGCCAGCATCACGCTGTCGGTCGGCGTGCCGTCGACGGCAAAGCGCTTGGGCCCGAGCTTGCGCACGCGCAACGGGCGTCGGATCGTCAGCGAGTGGCTGACCGCACTTTGCTCGGTCTCAGGCGCCACGACCCACACATCCGCGCACAGCTTGCGCGCGATCTTCTCGAGCAAGGCGATACCCGCCGCGTCGATCCCGTCGTCGTTGCAGACGAGGATGCGCGCTTTTGCAAGGTCGATGGGCTTGCCGAACATCCAGATCCTTGACAACCCGCTGGCCGCACGGCGCAAAATCGCGAATCGAGCGACGAATCGAGCTCGACCGTTATACGGGTCGCCCGACTCGAGTGTCCACAGATCGGAAAACACCCAGTGGATTGAGCAGCTTAACGAGACGCGTTGAAATCGGTCTCGGGCACGCTCGCCGCAACCGCGACCGTTGCGGCGGGCGCCGCTGAAGCAGGCGCCGACGTCGAAGCCACAACCGGCGCAGTCGCAGTCGTCTCAGCCGAATTCTCGTCGGTTTCAGCTTCGGCGCGCTTCTTCTCGATCAGATAGCCGATCCAGATCGATGCCTCGTAGAGAAGGTACATCGGAATTGCGAGCGACAACTGGCTGAACACGTCGGGCGGCGTCACCACGCCCGCAAACGCAACGACGCCGACGACCGCATAGCGGCGCTTTTGCGCAAGAGTTTTGGCCGAGAGAATGCCCACGCGGACCAGCAGCAGCAGCAACACGGGCAGCTGGAAGCTGATGCCGAAAGCCAGGATCAGCGTCATTACGAGCGAGAGATACTCGCTCATCTTGGCTTCAAGCTGGATCGGCAACGCCCCGTCGCCCGCGGGCATTTCGAACGAAGCGAAGAACTTCATCGCGACCGGCAGCACGCCGTAATAGAGCAGCGTCGCCCCCAATGTGAACATGACGGGCGTTGCGACCAGGAACGGCAGAAACGCGTTGCGTTCGTGCTTGTAAAGGCCGGGTGCGACGAACTTCCACAGCTGGTTCGCGATGATCGGAAAGGAAAGACAGATGCCGGCGAAAAACGCGACCTTGATGTAGGTGAAAAACGCTTCGGTCGGGGCGGTGAAAATCATGCGCCGTCCGGCCTGGCCTTCGAACACATGGTTCAGCGGCTGGACGAGGAAATTGAAGATCGGCTGGTGGAACTGGTAGGCCACGATGAAGGCCACAAAAAACGCCACGATCGAATAGAGCAGTCGCTGGCGCAGCTCGACCAGATGCTCCATCAGCGGCATTTTTTTGTCGTCGATGTCTTCGGCCACGGCGGACTATGCGCTTTGTTTGGAGGCTTCGGGCTGCGGCAGAATCGGCGACGACGCACTCTGCGCGGGCGCGGCGGCTTCCGGCGCCTTCGGCGCCTCGGCAAGCACCGGGTTCGGGGTCGGAAGCGCCGGTGCGGGCGGCAGCGCCGATTCCGGCGTCGGCCCAGCCAATGTCGGCGGCGGTGCCAGCGCCGTTTCGACCTGCGCTTTGAGTTCGCCCTTGGGGTCGATCGTGTTCTGGATCGCCGTGCTGATGCCGCCGCTCGCAAGGCTCTGGGCCGACTGGACCTGCTTTTTGACCTCGTCGAGATCGGCTTCGCGGATCATGTCGTCGACATTGTTCTGGAACTCGCGCGCCATCGTGCGCGCTTTGCCAACCCAATGGCCAAGCGTGCGCAACGCGCCCGGAAGTTCCTTGGGGCCAATGAAGATCACGGCGACCGTTCCGATCACCACGATTTCGCCCCAGCTCAGATCAAGCATGTCGCCCCCGCGCGCCGATCGTCCGGCCGATCGCCTGCCCGGCTCAAACCTTGGGCTTTTCGGCGCTCGGTGCGGAAACCGAAGGTGCTGCCGTGACCTGAGCGGTCTGGCCCGACGAGGCAGCGGCTGTCTCGGCCGGGGCTTCGTCGTCCTTCATGCCCTTTTTGAAGGCTTTGATGCCCGACGCCATGTCGCCCATCAGCTTCGGGATCTTGCCCGCCCCGAACAGCAGCAACACCACCACGAGCAGGATCAGCCAATGCCAAATGCTTGTCATACCCATCGAAAACGCTCCCATGATTCCAGCGCCCGACTGCGCTTTGCCGCAGGATCGGGCCAAATTCGGGCCGGAGTGTGGCAGACCCGAGCGTCTGCCGCAACCGCTCCGGCATGCCGTCGCAATTGCTTACATGGGGTCGTGCATCTCGAAAACAAAGACTTGGGCTGGATCGATTTCGATGCCGACCACGTCGCCCTCGGGCGGCAGGAAGCGGCCGGGAGCGCGAGCATGCAGATGCTGGTGGTCCTCGGCGTTTTCCGGACCCGCCGCCCCCAGACACAGATGGATCCAGGAGGAGCGCCCCAGCAGGCGGGCGGCCAGCACCTTGGCGGGCGTGCCCGTCTCGGCCGAAGGCGACATGCGAATGCCCTCGGGCCGCACAAGCACGCAGACGGCGGTGCCGTCGGCAAAGCCGGATGCGGCCACCGGCCCCAGCGGCGTTTGCGCAACCCCACCCGCCACGATCGCGCGATATTCGTTGGTCTGGCCGAAAAACCGCGCGACGAAGGCGCTCGCAGGGGCGGCATAGACGCGCTCTGGCACCGCGTCCTGCTCGATCCGCCCGGCCTGCATGACCGCAATACGGTCGGCCATGAACATCGCCTCTTCAGGGTCGTGCGTGACCATCAAAGTCGCAGCCCCGCTGCGCTTCAGCACATGCAGCGTATCGTCGCGGATCGCCTCGCGCAGCCGCGCATCGAGGCCGGAAAACGGTTCGTCCATCAACACCACACGCGGCTTGGGCGCGAGCGCACGCGCCAGAGCCACACGCTGCTGCTGACCGCCCGACAAGGTGTGCGGCCAGGCCTCGGCCTGGTCGGCCATGCCGACCGAAGCCAAGATCTCGACCACGCGCGCTTTGCGGGCGGCGGCCGGCCATCCGGCCAGTCCGAAAGCGATGTTGTCGGCGACATTCAGATGCGGAAACAGCGCGTAATCCTGAAAAACGAGACCAATACCCCGCTGCTCGGGCGGCACGGCTGCCCCCGGCTCGGCGATCGGAACGCCGTCGAGCAGCACGCTGCCTTGCTGCAATGTTTCGAGCCCGGCGGCAATGCGCAACAGCGTGCTCTTCCCGCAGCCCGAAGGTCCCAGCAGACACAGCAATTCGCCGGGTGCAACGGCCAACGACACGTCGCTCAAAACACGGTGTGCGCCGAACCGATGCGACACGGCGCGCAGGACGAGACCCGGTGCCGGGCCGCCGAAATCAGGGGCTGGCGCGCGCGACATTTAGCGCAAGGTTACGGCCGGTCGGGCTGCGGCGGCGCCGGCAGGTCGGCGTCGCCCGCTGGCGCCTCGGCTTCCACGATTTCGGGCGCAGCCGCCGCAGCGTCGCTGGCGTCCATCTCGCGGTCGTCGATCGGGCCGGTCTCGGCTTCAGCCGCCTCGCCCATTTCGGGCAAAACGGAGAGGCCGCTGTCTTCGCTATAGGCGCTGACGGCCGGCCGCGTATCCAGCAGGCCCAAATCGCGCAGTTCTTTGAGGCCGGGCAACGACTTGATGCTGTCGAGGCCGAAATGCTCGAGGAAGCGGTCGGTGACGGCATAAGTGACCGGGCGGCCAGGCGTTTCGCGATTGCCCTTGGGCCCGATGAATTCAGCTTCCATCAGCACTTCGAGCGTTCCCTTGGACAAAGCAACGCCACGAATTTCTTCAATTTCAGAACGAGTTACAGGCTTATCTTCAGCTGTTTGATAAGCAATGATCGCAAGCGTCTCGAGGGCCGCGCGGCTCAGTTTTCGTGTCTGCACGCGTTCGATCTTGAGCCGATCGGCAATGTCGGCAGCCGTGCGGAACGCAACCTTGCCCGCAATGCGCACGAGCGTGACGCCGCGCGGCGCGTAATGCGCCTCGAGTTCGGCCAAGATGGCTTTGACGTCCACGCTCTTGGGCAAGCGTTTGGAGATTTCGCGCACCGTTAGCGCCTCGGCCGAGGCAAAAATCAACGCCTCGACCACGCGCAGCGCTTGTGCGTGCAGCTCCTCGGGCGGCAATTCGTCGGCCGTGAAGGCGGCATCGGGGGCGGTTTCCGGTGCCGCCTCGCCCTCGCCCGTGCCGTCGGAAGGCGCCAGCGCCTCGACCGCCTCAGCGGTTTCCGGGGTTTCAGGCATTTCGGACATTTCGATTTCGGCGTGGTTCGGCGAGGCGGTCATTGCGGCGTCCTGTCGACGGGGAATTCGGCGATCGGGTTTTCCGGCGGCCGGCGCAGATAGATTGGGCCGAAGGTGCTGTCCTGCCGGATCTGCAGGCGACCCGTGCGCACAAGCTCGAGCGTGGCGGACAACGTCGCAGCCACGTGCGAGCGGCCGACCGTGTCGTCGCGCAGATCGCTCGGCAGGAACGACTGCAGCGTGGTCCAGTCCGGAATGTTCATGGAGCCCAGCATGGTCGACAGGCGCTCGATGGCGGCTTCCATCGTGTCGAGCTCGGTCGCAACGATGCGCAAGATCGGCTTGTCCACGCGCGTGCGGTATTCGGCGTAGGCGCGCAAGACATCGACGAGCTTCACGTCCCACACTTCGGTCGTATCGACCGGCGTGCCTTCGGGCATGCCGCGCCCGAAAACGTCGCGTCCCAGAACGCCGCGCGCATAAAGGCGGGCCCCCGCCTCCTGCATGGCCTGCAGGCGCTGCAGCTGGTAGCGCAAGGCTGCTTCCATCTGGGCGGCCGTGGGCTCGGGTTCGGGCTCCTCCGGTATCGGCGGCAGCAGCAATTTCGATTTGAGGAAGGCAAGCCACGCCGCCATCACGAGATAGTCGGCCGCAATCTCAAGCCGCAAGCGGCGGGCGGCCGCGATATAGGCAAGATACTGTTCGGCCAGCGCCAGGATCGAAATGCGCGTCAAATCGAGTTTCTGGTCGCGCGCCAAACCCAGCAGCAGGTCGATCGGACCGTCATAGGCGCCGAGGTTCAGCACAAACGTACCGTCTTCGCGCACGATAGTGCGGCGTTCGGGGTCCTGTTCGAAGTCGGTTGCGGCCGGTTCAGTCATCGAAAAATCCTGGCTTTCGGTTTTATTTCAGGGAATTGCCAGGTGATCCTAAGGTGTTGAATTCGCTTGCGACAAGGCCGCAACGCAATGGGTGGCTCGGATACGCATGGTTTTGCCGATGCGACTCGAGAAAACAAGCTGTTTTTGGATACAGCATGGCTCGACATGACGGAAGCGTGACCTTATCCACAGACATCCGAAATCGAATCCTATACATTAGAATAGACTTATATTTAGTTGATATAAATATGTTTATTGTTTCCGATTAAGGCTTTCCTATCCGGAGCGGCAAGGCGTGCATCAATGCGGTTGCGGCTTTGTCGATGCCCAGTTTCGAAACGTCAACATGGCGAATGCCGGGTATTGCCTCGGCGAGGGCGCGCAAGGCATCGCGCTGGGCAATCGATGCCACGACACCGCTAAAGATCGCTACCCCTTTATGCACCGACACGCTGACAAGCGTGGCGCCGGCCCAGGCCTCTTTGCCCATGCGCTTGCGGATCTCGCCGACCGCCCCTGCATCGTCGATGCCCTTCTCGACTGTCGCAGCCGTGCCAACGCGCACGAGAGCCGCCAGAATGTCGGCGCGCGAAACGATGCCTACCACCCGCCCCGCCTCGACGACCGGAACGCGCTTTATCTTGTGATTATCCATCAAGGCCGCAACGCCCGAGAGCGGCGTCTGCGGCTCGACGCTGATGACATGGCGTGTCATAGCGTCCGATACGCGCCGCCCGTAGGCGCGCGCATAGTCGCGCGCCATGTCGCGGTCCCTGGCGACGAGATTGAGCCACCACGAGCCTTTTTTGCGCGAGCCGAGTTCGATCCGATGGACGAGATCGCCTTCGCTGCAGATGCCGAGCAGACGCCGTTTGGCGTCGAGCACCAGCAGCGCGCTCACTTTGCGCTTGAGCATCAACTTGGCAGCGAGCTGGATATTGGCCCCCGGCGCGACCGCCGCGAGCTTGGTGCTCATCACGTCGCGCGCGGTAATGTTCGTTTTGGCCATATTCAAACCTCCCCCGAAGTCGATTGCCTCGAGGGTATCTTACCACCGCACGCGGTTTAGACCTAGGCCGGCTCCAACTCGCGCTTGGCCATCATCGCTTTGAAGGCTGGACGCGCATGGCAGGCGGCAAGCCAGGCTTTGACGTTGGGGGCACCGTCGAACAATTCCGGGGCCGCCATCGCATAGCGCAGCACTTCGGCCACATTGATGTCGGCAACGGTGAAGCGGCCGCCCACGACGAAACCCGTGTTTGCAAGGGCGGCATCGAGCATCGCCACCGGGCCGCGCAGTGCCGCAATTGCAGCATCGACGATCTTCGGATCGCGCTCGGCCACTGGCTTGGCGACACGGTGGTAGAGGATATTGATGCTGTGCGGTTCGACCATCGTGCCGGCCCACAAGGTCCATTGCGCCATCAAACCTTCTTCGGCGACCGAGGCGGGTGCGAGCGGGCCGCCATGTTTGCGCGCAAGATAGAGATTGATCGCGAGCGACTCAGCGAGCACGAGCCCGTCGTCGTCGATCGCGGGAATGGCGCCCGCCGGGTTGACCGCAAGGAACGCGGGCGATTTGGTGTTGATCGGCGCGCCCGGCGCAAGCGGATCGGCCAAACGATTGGCTTGGATGACCGGAACGGACTCGAACGGCACGCCCATTTCACCGCAGAGCCAGATGTTGCGCGTCGCCCGGCTGCGATAGACGCCGTAAATCTTGAGCATGTGCTTTCCTCTGCTGTTCGTTCAGGCGGCCAGAAACGCCTGCAACTCGGCGGCCGCAGCCGCCAGATCGAAATCTGCCTGCCGGCGCTCGCGCCGCAGCCGATCGCCGGCCGCAACGCGTGCCATCGCCGCTTCGTCGAGCGGGCGCGCGGCAGCTGCAATCTCGGTCATCTCGGCAAAATTGCCGTTGCAGTGCAGAACCGCATCGCAGCCCGCCGCAAGGCAGCCCGAGGTGCGTGTCGTCATGGTGCCGGCCAGGGCTTGCATCGACAGATCGTCCGACAGCAAAAGGCCTTTGAAGCCGATCGTATGCCGGATCGTCTGATCGATAATCATTTTCGAAATCGTCGCCGGATTGGCGGCGTCGATCGCGGTGTAGCGGATATGGGCGGTCATGCCCCAGGGCAGATCGGCGAGTGCTTTGAACGGCACAAAATCCGTCCGTTCGAGTTCGGCGATCGGCGTATCAACGACCGGCAGCTCCATGTGGCTGTCGGCATAGGCGCGTCCGTGCCCCGGCAAATGTTTGACGACCGGCAGCACGCCGCCCGCGAGCAGACCGTCGGCAACCGCGCGCGCATAGAGGCCGATCGTCGCGGGGTCGGCGCCGTAGGCGCGGTCGCCGATCACGTCGTGCGAGCCGGGCACGGGCACATCGGCAACGGGCGCACAATCGACGTCGATGCCGAGATCGGCAAGCTCGGCGGCGATCATGCGGAAATTGGTGCGCACGGCGGCAAGGGCGGCCGCCTGGCCGCGCTTTGCAGCTCGGTCGACAAAGGTTTGCGCGGGCGGCGCTTTGCGCCAATGCGGCGGCTTGAGGCGCGACACGCGCCCGCCCTCTTGGTCGATCAGGACGGGCGCATCGCCGCGGCCCACGCTGTCGCGCAGATCGGCCACGAGCGCGCGCGTGGCAGCCGGTGTGTCGATATTGCGCGCAAAAAGGATGAAACCAAGCGGGTCGGCGTCGCGGAAAAAGCGCTTTTCGTCGGGGCTCAGTTTGGTGCCGGCGCAGCCGAAAATGGCCGCCAGCGGGCGTTGCTCGTTCGTCATCGCACTACGTTGCATCCAACCCCGCGCGCGCGCAAGGTTTCGCACGCGGCGCGCGCCGCTTCGGGGATCGGGAATGGCCCTGCCTGCAGGCGTATATACACGCCGCGCTCGCCCAAATCGGCACTCGTATAACTCGGCGTGAGTCCGCCCAGCACGTCGACATGCTGGCGCAGCAGCCGCCCCCATTCGCGCTGGGCTTCGGCCTCGGCACGCACCGAGGCAAGCTGGATGCGCGCACCGCCCGCCGGTGCCGCCGCAACGGCCGCAGGTGCCGGTGCTGCCGGACGCGTTTGAACGGGTGGCGGCGGTGCCGCAGCGACGGGCGGCGGGGCGGGCGGCGGAGTGGCTGGCGCCAACTGGACGGGCGGCGGTGCTGGGCGCGCCGGCACAGCCGCTTGCGGCGGCGGCGGTGCGACGACAACCGCATTGGGCGGCGGCGCCACGTCGGGTGTTGCGGGAATCGAGGCCACAGGGGCCGGCGGCGGCGTGGGGCGCGGCAACGGCGCTTCGGGGCCCGGCAGCAAGCGTTCGACGGGGCGATTGCCGGCGGCGGGCGCCCCCGGGCGCCCGGTCGGGGCGGCAGCCCCCGCCGATTGCTGGCCGACGCGGTCGTAGATCTGCGTGTTCTGGAACGGCACCTCGATGCCGCCGGGCGTTTCGGGCCGCAGCTTCATCGGCCGCGCATCGGCGCGCACGACCGGGATCGCGGCCGGCTCGAGAGCGCCGTCGCGATTCTGCACGAAGAAATACGCCAGCAGACTGCCGAACCCGACCACGACCGAAAACACGAACACACCGGCCAGAAACTTGCCCCAGCCGCGCCCCTGCCCGGCGGCGACGCGTTCGGGTCCGGCACTCAGTGCCGCATCGGCCTTCAGAATGGGTTTCGCACCTTCGGGCAGCATCGGCTAGCGCAGCTCCTCGGCCGGCGTCACACCCAGCATTTCGAGGCCCGACGCGATCGTGATCGCAACCGCACGCAGCAGGGCAAGGCGCGCAAGCGTCGTGTTGCGGTCGTCGGGGACGACGAACCGCAGGGCCGTTTCGTGGTTGCCGCGCGTCCACAAAGTGTGGAACGCGGACGCCAAATCGTAGAGCCAGAACGCCACGCGATGCGGCTCGCCCGCTTCGGCGGCGGATTCGAGCATGCGCGGATAGCCTGACAGAAGCCGGATCAGCGCCAGTTCCTCGTCCGAGCCGAGCAGATCGAGATCGGCCTTGGCGAGCGTCGCGTCGTCCGTCTCGATACCTTCGAACGCGAGGGCCGCCTGCCGCAAAGCCGAGCGGTGGCGCGCATGCGCGTACTGCACGTAGAAGACCGGGTTCTCTTTGGACTGCTCGCGCACCTTGGCGTAGTCGAAATCGAGATGCTGGTCCTGCTTGCGCGTCAGCATCACGAAGCGCACGACGTCGGCGCCGACCTCGTCCACGACGTCGCGCAAAGTGACGAACGTCCCCGCCCGCTTCGACATTTTGACGGGCTCGCCCTTGTCCATCAGATTGACCATCTGGCAGAGCTTGACCTCGAAGGTCGCGCGGCCCTCCGACAGCGCTTTGACGGCCGCGTCCACGCGCTTCACGTAGCCGCCGTGGTCGGCCCCCCAAACGTCGATGAGGCGCGTGAAACCGCGCCGGTATTTGTCGAGATGGTAGGCCATGTCGGCTGCGAAATAGGTCCAGCTGCCGTCCGACTTGGCGAGCGGCCGATCGACGTCGTCGCCGAACTCGGTGGCCTTGAACAGCAATTGCGGGCGCGGCTCCCAATCGTCGGGCTTCATGCCTTTGGGCGGTTCGAGCACGCCCGTATAGACGAGATCGCGCAGTTTCAGCCGGTCGATCGCTTCTTCCACCCGCCCGCGGCCCACGATGTCGTCGCGCTCGCTTGTGAACACGGCGTGCCGTACGCCGAGGGCGGCCAGATCCTCGCGGATCAGCGCCATCATCGCGGCGATCGTCGCAGCCTTGAAGGGGGCCAACCACTCGGCCTCGGCGGCGGACTTGAAACGGTCGCCGAACTCGGCCGCAAGCTTGGCGCCGACGGGCTTCAGATAATCGCCCGGATAGAAGCCCTCGGGAATGGCGCCGATGTCTTCGCCGAGCGCTTCGCGATAGCGCAGATGCGCCGAGCGGGCGAGCGTGTCGACCTGAGCACCCGCATCGTTGATGTAGTATTCGCGTGTGACCGCGTGGCCGGTCTTGGCCAAAAGCGAGGCGAGCGCATCGCCGACCACGGCCCCGCGGCAATGGCCGACATGCATCGGCCCCGTCGGATTGGCCGAAACATATTCGACGTTGACCGCTTTGTCGGCACCCATCCGGCTTTCGCCGTAGCGCGTGCCGAGTGCGAGGATCGCGCGCACGAGATCGCGCCACACGCCGGGCTTCAAACGAAGATTGACGAAGCCGGGGCCTGCGATCGAGGTCGACGCAACGCGCGGATCGGCGGCAAGTTTAGAGACGAGCAGCTCGGCCACGTCGCGCGGCTTGGTCCCTGCCCCTTTGGCCAATACGAGGGCGGCATTCGTGGAAAGATCGCCGTGCGACGGGTCGCGCGGCGGCTCGACGACCGCGCGCGACAGGTCGAGCCCGGCCGGCAGCTTGCCTTCGGCCACCAGAGCACCGAGTGCATCGGACAAAGCGACGTGGAATTCGGCAAAAACGTTCATCAAGTTTCCCCGGTCAGTCGGCGATGTTCGCCCAAGGCAAAATTGTCGGTCATGCCGGCAATGTAGTCGGCAACGGCGCGCGCCGCACGCTGCGGGTCGGCGCCGGCCGCAACCGCCCGCCATTGTTCGGGCAGCAGAAGCGGCTCGGCATGGAAACGCGCAAACAGAGACGCCACGACGCGGCGCGCATGTTCGGTGCGGATTTTGACGCTCGGATGACGATACATGCGCTCGAACAGAAATTTCTTCAACGAAGCCATCTGCGCCACCATGGCAGGCGAAAACGCCGCGAGCGGTCGGCGCAGATTGCGCACCGCATCGACCGAGTCCGGCCGGATCGCGTCGATGTTGGCGCTCGTTTGAGCCAGCAGATCCTCGACCATCGTGCCGACCAGGCGGCGAACCAATTCGCCGACCTTGCGGCCCATCTCGATGCCCGGATGCTGCGCTTCGATCGCGGCCAAAATTGGGCCTGCGAGCGCTATCTCGGCAAGATCGTCGAGCGCAAACAGGCCCGCGCGCAGGCCGTCGTCGAGATCGTGCGCGTTGTAGGCGATGTCGTCGGCAAGGGCAGCGACCTGCGCCTCGGCACTCGGGTAGCTGTGCAGTTCAAGATCGTGGTCGGCCGCGTATTCGGCAATCGCCGCAGGCAACGGGGCCAGCACCGGGCCGTTGTGCTTGACGACGCCCTCCAGCGTTTCGAAAGTGAGGTTGAGTCCATCGAACCCGATATGGCGCCGCTCGAGCTTGGTCAGCACGCGCAAGGTCTGCGCGTTGTGGCTGAAGCCGCCATAGTCCGCCATCGCGAGATCGAGCGCCTCTTCGCCCGCATGGCCGAACGGCGTATGGCCGAGATCGTGGGCGAGTGCGAGACACTCCGTCAGATCCTCGTCGAGACCGAGGGCGCGCGCGAGCGTGCGCGCAATCTGCGCCACTTCGAGCGAATGCGTAAGGCGCGTGCGGTAATGGTCGCTCTCGGGGGCGACAAAAACCTGGGTCTTGTGTTTGAGGCGGCGGAATGCCGTCGAATGGATCACGCGGTCGCGGTCGCGCTGGAAGGGGGTCCGAAAAGCGCTGGGTGCCTCGGGCCAGCGGCGGCCGCGGCTAGCTGCGGGCCGGCAAGCAAAGGCCGCTTTGCCCCCGGAACCCGCGGGAAACAGGGCGGAACTCGACTCGATTGCGGCAGTCCCGATCATCTTGCGGGCAAGCTAACGTCGCGCCAGCCATACCGCAATGTCGAATACCCTTATTTTTCCTGCCATTGACATTTCGCGAGCGATTCTTAACTCTAGCCGCCAGACAGGAGCAATTTCGATGTCCGACACAGCGCTTGCCGAGAAATCGGCGCAGTTCGCCGTCACCGACGCCGCCGCGCGCCGGATTGCGTTCATCCTCAGCCAGGAGGAACACAAGGGCATGATGCTGCGCATTGCCGTTTCGGGCGGCGGCTGCTCGGGCTTCCAATACGGCTTTTCGTTCGACGACCGCGCGGCTTCGGGCGACCTTCTGGTCGAGCGCGAGGGGGCCAAGGTCGTGATCGACGAAACCTCGCTCGAATTGCTGGCCGGCGCGCAGATCGACTATGTCGAAGACATGATCGGTGCATCGTTCCAGATCAAGAATCCGGTCGCCAAATCGTCGTGCGGCTGCGGAAATTCCTTCTCGGTCTGACGCGGGGCTCGGTTTGACGCCGGCCCGGGGCGCGCGCCCTTGAAAATCGCCACTTGGAACGTGAACTCGGTGCGCGCACGCGTGCCGCATCTTGTGGCTTGGCTTGGCCGTTTTGCGCCCGACGTTCTGCTGCTGCAGGAACTCAAATGCACCGACGCCGATTTCCCGGTACTGGAAATCGAAGCGTCAGGCTACCGGACCGCGTTCCAGGGCCAGAAAAGCTACAACGGCGTTGCAATCCTCGCGCGCGAAGCCATCGAAGACGTGGCGATCGGCCTGCCCGGCGACCCGGAAGACGCGCAAGCGCGCTATATCGAAGCAACGGTTTCGGGCGTGCGCGTGGCGTCGATCTACCTGCCCAACGGCAATCCGAATCCGGGGCCCAAATTCGACTACAAGCTGGGCTTTCTCGCCCGCCTCGAGACGCATGCGCGCGGGCTTCTCGCTCGCGAACAGCCGGTGGTGCTCGGCGGCGACTACAATATCTGCCCGACCGCGGCAGATGTGTGGGACGAAAAAGCGATGGCCGGCGACGCTTTGATCGATCCTTTGTCGCGGGCCGCGTGGCGGCGCATCGTCAACCAGGGTTGGACGGATGCGCTGCGCCAGATCCATCCGCAGTTGCGGCTCTACAGCTACTGGGACTATTTCCGCGACCGTTTCACGCACGACCACGGCCTGCGCATCGACCATCTGCTGCTGTCGCCGCAGGCCGCCGACCGTCTGCTCGACGCCAATGTCGATCGCAGTCCGCGCGGACTCGAAAAACCGTCGGACCATACGCCGGCCTGGATCGAACTGCGCCGCTGACCCCTCGAACGCCGATTGTGCGCGGCCAATTCGGCG
>JAIXXA010000189.1 GCA_027490975.1 Rhodospirillaceae bacterium | reverse complement strand
TAGCCGCCGTCGTGGAACAAGGTAACCCCGCCCCACAATTCGAGCGCCTTGTCGGGCTGGTGGTAGAGCCCGTGCTCGGCCGTCATCGCGAGCCAGGTGCCCGAATTCATCGCAATGTCGCCTTGCGGGTCTTTGAGGTCGGTCGAATCGGACGAGCCTTTGGCTTGCGTCGCCTGTTCGGCGACGATCGTATAAGGCTGGTTGCGGTCGTCGACGCCGACATAACGCGGCTGCACCATGCGCAGATTCTCGAGATCCTCGATCGAGACCTGCACGGGTGTGAGGCGAAAACGCGCGTCGATCGGGTTCAGCTGCGGCCACAGCAGCACCAAGGCCGCGATCCCGAGGGCGGCGGCCGGCAGCGCGAATTTGAGCAAGCCCACGATCTGGCTGTAGAGCGGGCTGTACACGCGCGGGCCGCCCGGCGTGAGGCCTGCGAGCCGGGCGCGCGGCGGCGGAACCGCTTGGGTCTCCGACGCGACCGGTACGGGCACCGGCGGCGGCGGCAAATCGACGAGCCCGATTTCGGGCTGGGGCGGGCGCGGCGTCGCGCGCGGCATCATGCGACACCTGCGCGCAGCAGATCGTGGATATGCAGGATGCCGACCGGGCGGCGCTGGCCGTCTTGGGTTTCGCACGCGAACAGCGCGGTGATCTGATGCGCGTTCATCAAGGCCAGCGCTTCGGCGGCCAGCGTATCCGGGGCAACGGCGCGCGGATTGCGCGTCATCACCGTTTCGACCGGCCGGTCGAGCAGGTCGGGCGCCATGTGGCGGCGCAAATCGCCGTCCGTGACGATACCCGCCAGCCAACCTTGCGCATCGACCACGGCCACGCAGCCGAAACGTTTGGCGGTCATCTTGATCAGCACGTCGGCCATTTTCTGGCCGGGGCTCGCAAGCGGCAGATCGGTGTGCATGAGATCGCCCACCTTCGCGAGCCGCGCGCCCAACGCGCCGCGCGGGTGGAATTCGCGGAAATGCGCGGCCGTGAAGCCGCGCCTTTCCATGAGCGCAACCGCGATCGCGTCGCCGAGGGCCAGTTGCATCGTCGTCGAGGTCGTCGGGGCCAAGCCAACCGGGCAGGCTTCTTCGGCCGCCGGCAGCAGCAGCACGATGTCGGCCGCAGTCGCAAGCGCAGATTTTTCGCGCGCCGTGATGGCGATCAGCGGGATCGCAAAGCGGCGCGAATAGCCCACGAGATCCGTCATTTCGGCGGTCTCGCCGGAATTCGACAGCGCCAACACGACGTCGGCCGGCGTGATCATGCCGAGATCGCCATGGCTTGCTTCGGCCGGGTGCACGAACTGGGCGGGCGTGCCGGTCGAGGCCAAGGTCGCGGCGATCTTGCGCGCCACATGGCCCGATTTGCCCATGCCCGAGACGATCACGCGGCCCGGCGCCGCGACGATGCGATCGATCGCCGCCATGAAATTCGCGTCGAGGCTGGCTTCCAGCGCTTCAAGCCCGGCGCGTTCGACCGCAATCGCACGTCGCGCCACGACAAGATCGTGCGCAGGGGCGGGATTTGCCACAGGCGATACGGCTTTTAGCGTTGTCATTGGCCGGGAAGGCCTCCCATCTCAAGGCAAGAATTATGCCTGTTTTAGAGATACGAAGTCAATGTCTCTAAGCTAATGTTTTGTAAAGAATATTTGCAGTGGGTGGGGATCCGACAGGTTTCATGCTGCGCTGCAGCAACGGCCCTGCCTGTCAATGCGCGAAGATGTCTTCTTCGCCCCAGCCCAGCAGATCGAGATCGGCGCGGGTCCCGAGAAAATCAAAGCAGGCTTGCGCCAGATGCGTGCGGCCTTCGCGCGCGAGCATGTCGTCGAGCTTGGCTTTGAGCGCGTGCAGATGCAGCACGTCGGCCGCCGCATAATTGAGCTGCGCTTGGGTAAGCTCAGCCGCCCCCCAATCCGAGGATTGCTGCTCTTTGGACAGTTCCTTGCCGATCAGATCGCGGCACAGATCCTTGAGGCCGTGCCGGTCGGTGAAGGTGCGCACCAGACGCGAGGCGATTTTGGTGCAGTAGATGGGGGCCACACGCACGCCGAGATATTTGGCGCATACGGCGACATCGAAGCGCGCGAAGTGGAAGATCTTGAGCGTCGCCGGATCGGCCAACAGCGCTTTGAGATTGGGGGCGTTGTAGTTGCCTTTGGCAAAGCGCACGCAATGCGCCGTGCCGTCGCCGCCCGACAATTGCACCACGCACAGCCGGTCGCGCTCGGGGCGCAGGCCCATGGTCTCGGAATCGATCGCGACGGACGCGCCGAATTTGAGCCCGTCGGGCAGGTCGCCTTGATGCAGGTGGACGGTTGTTGCCATTTGACCCTGTTCGAAGGGGAGAAGTTGGTGCCCGAGAGAAGACTCGAACTTCCACGACCTTACGGCCACTAGAACCTGAATCTAGCGCGTCTACCAATTCCGCCACCCGGGCACCGGGTCTCGTGCGCAAGGCCGCGTCTTTACGCCGAAGAACGGGCCGAAGTCAAATGCTCCCTTGCGCCCGCGTCCGGACGGTTGCCGGGGGCGGGCCTTCCGGGGCTTGACGTGTGCCGGGCTTGGCTCTATCGCCATGGGATCGGGCATTTCAAGCGCCAATGCTGAAGAGATGGGGGCCACGCAGATGGGGGCAGGGATCGGACCGGTTCGGCGCGCAACGGTGTTCGGCGCTTCGGGCTTCATCGGACGCTATGTCGTGCGGCGCTTGGCGCAGCAGGGCTACGTCGTGCGCGCCTGCATGCGCGATCCGGTCGCGGGCGCCTTCCTCAAGACGATGGGCGCGGTCGGGCAGATCGCTCCGATGCGCGTCAACCTGATGGACAGCGACGAAGCGCTCGCGTCGGCCGTGCACGGAGCCGACGCGGTCGTGAACCTCGTCGGCATTCTTGCCCCGAGCGGCAGCCAAACCTTCCAAGCGCTGCAGGCCGACGGGGCCGCGCGCTTGGCCAAAGCCGCGTTTGCGGCCGGCGCCACGTCGTTCGTGCAGGTCTCGGCATTGGGCGCCGATGCCGCTTCCAAATCCGAATATGCGCGCAGCAAGGCTGCAGGCGAAGCGGGGGTGCGCGCGGCTTTTCCGAACGCCACGATCATCCGCCCGTCGATCGTGATCGGCGCCGAAGACGGCTTCTTCAACCGCTTTGCGCAGATGGCGGCATGGTCGCCGGCGCTGCCGCTGATCGGCGGCGGGCTCACGAAGTTCCAGCCTGTCTATGTCGACGACGTCGCGGCGGCGATCGAGCGCGCGATCGCGTACGAAAGCGCCAAGGGGCAGACTTACGAAGCGGTCGGCCCCCGCGTCTACAGCTTCCGCGAACTCATGGAGTTCTTGCTGAAGACGATCGGCAAACATCGCGGCCTTATCCCGATCGCGTGGCCGATCGCGGAAATCCAGGGCACGCTGATGGGCATGCTGCCGATCAAGCTCCTGACGCGCGACCAGGTCGAACTGCTGAAGACCGACAATGTCGGCACCGGTGCGCAGGGTCTCGAAGCTTTGTGCATCCAACCCGCCGCCATGGAAGCGGTCGCACCCGTCTATCTTGCCGCCTACCGCAAAGGCGGGCGCTTCGCGGCCCCGGCCTAGGCGTTATCTGCGATCCGCCGTTCGAGACGTTCGACGTCGTCGGACAGGCGGCGTGCGACGAGCTTCAAAAGCTCGAAGCCGAAGGCCGGGTTCTGGAGTGCGGTCAGTTCCATGTCGCGTTTGGTCATGCGCGCGAGCGTCACGTTCGATTTGGCGCGCGCGGTCGCCGTGCGCTTGTGCGACGGCACCACGAGGGCGACTTCGCCCAGCACCGCCCCAGCTCCCAGCGTTTTGCCGAGTTCGACGATTTCGATCTCGCCTTCGACCACAAGATACATTTCCACGCCGGCATCGCCGCGTTTGAACAGGACCTGGCCCGGCGCCAGCGTCTCGCGGTTGACGAAGGCGAACAGGGCGGCGGGCGAGGGGGCTTCGTCCGACGCCAGCCGCTCGAGCGTTGCGCGCGCCTGGGCGTAGCGCCACGCGTGCACGAGCAGCACGAGACCCGCGCCGATCCACAGCCAGGTTGCACCTTCGGCATAGCCCGCCGCCATCGTCGCGACGCAGGCGGCCATTGCCGCGAGCCGCAAGGCCGGCATGGTCTGCAGGAAGGCGGCGACAAGCGCCATGCACAAGGCGACTTCCCCGAGAAGCAGCTTGGATTCCATTGGCGTTTGTCCGGTTCTGTTTTTGAGGCTCCGCGTGTCAGGCGTCGGGCGGAAGGGCGGCTTGGGCGGGCTGCAGCGGATCGCCGCCGAAGCGGTTTGCACCTTGCGTGCCGCGCGACGCGAACCAAACGATTAGCACGATCATGCCCACCAGCGGCACAAGCAAGAGCAGCAGCCACCAGCCGGAGCGGTCGGTGTCGTGCAGGCGACGCACGCCGACCGCGAGGCTCGGCAGCAGCGTTACGACGGAAAAGAAATTGCCGACTTGGTCGAGTCCGGCGGCAGCCAAAGCGATCGACGCCAAGATCAGAAACAGCGTGAAGTACCAATACTCGCTGCGCGGGGCGCGGCCGGCGAACCCAACATATTTCGCAAGGCACGTCTTGATAGCCGTGGCAAAATCCATCGCATCCCCGCAAAACCCACTAAAATATGTATACTGAATTCTGATCGGTGCAGGTAAGCGCAATTTGATACTGAAAATGTACTAAATTGTTTTTATTTCCCCAGAGAAGCCCTCTTTCTGCCCCATTTTTGGACTTTCCTGAAAATATAGTTATCTCGAGCTGTCCTAATCGCCATTTTTCGCTGTTCCAGCATTTCGGCCTGGCTTAGAACATCGCTCCCTTTTCCATTCTCGTCAGGACCTTGCCCATGGCGACCACCGGCAAAATGCTGCACTTCGTCGATCGCGACCAGAAAATGCCGCAAAAGCGCGTCGCTGCCGAGCGCACGGCCGATTTCGACGAGATCTATGCCGAGTTCAGCAAAACCGAGGCCGAAGCCCAGGCCGGGCGCTGTTCGCAGTGCGGCGTGCCGTTCTGCCAGATCCATTGCCCGGTTTCGAACAACATCCCCGACTGGCTGAAACTCACGGCCGAGAACCGCCTCGAAGAGGCCTACGAGATCAGTCAGGCGACCAACACGTTTCCGGAAATCTGCGGCCGCATCTGCCCGCAAGACCGTCTGTGCGAAGGCAATTGCGTGATCGAAAAGGGCTTCGACTCGGTAACGATCGGCTC
>JAIXXA010000146.1 GCA_027490975.1 Rhodospirillaceae bacterium | reverse complement strand
GGCACGAGGCCGCTCAAGGCCGCCCGGTCGAGCAGGCTCGAATAGACATGCAGCTCGGCATCCATTGCGGCCGGATGCACATGCGCCGTCCACAGGTCGATGATGGTTTCGAGGCCGCCGAGCGGATGGCAGACCGTGACCGCATAAGGCGGGGCTGCGGGCGATGCGGCAACGTCTTCAACATAAGACGGTGCGGGCGCATCGCCGATCACGTGGGCGGGCAGGCCGTGCAGGGTGGCGAGGTCGCGCTGCGCATCGGTGCGGAACACGAGCTGCGGCGCGAGACGCTGCCAGACGCCCTGCCAGCCCGGCGTGTCGAGGGCTCTCGATGCCCCAGCCGCCCACAGCACGCGTGTGGCGGCGTTTTTCACGAGATCGAACAAGGTGGGGTCACCGACCGCAACCAGCAGATCGCATTGCTCGGGCCGGTCGCCGTGCCACCCCGGATACGAAACGCCGTCGCACATTAGAACATGCTCGGCGCGCGTAATCACCGTGACCTGATGGCCGCGCTGGGCAAGCGAAGCCGCCAGATACGCGACCGACTTTTGCGGCCCGTCGAGCGGGCGGCTGGTCGGGCTGAAGCCGTCATATTCGGCCGAATCGTCGAGGAAGCAGATATGTTTGGGCATAGCCGCGTTATAGGCTCCAACAGCACCCTTGCCAAGCGCAGGGGCGGCCACCTAACTCCTAGGGATCGAGCCCGCCCCCGCATCGGAGCTACCGCCATGTCTGCCCGTTTCTTCGCCCCCCTTGCCGCCCGTGCCGCCTTGCGCATCGCCGGGGACGATCGCATCGGCTTTCTGCAGGGCCTCGTCTCGAGCGATGCCGCCAAAATCGCTTCCGACCGCGCCCTGCATGCGGGCTTCCTCACCGCCCAGGGGCGCTTTCTGCACGAGTTTTTCATGGGCGCAAGCGGCGACGCGGTGCTGCTCGACTGCGAAGCGGCACGGTGCCACGATCTCCTGCGCCGCCTCAAAATCTACAAATTGCGCGCCAAGATCGAGCTCGCCGCCGACGACAGCCTCGTCGTCGCGGCCTTCTGGGGTTCGGGTGCTGCCGAAGCCTTCGGCCTGCCCGATATTGCGGGGGCAGCCAAGGAAACGGTCGGCGGCATCGTCTATGTCGATCCGCGTTTGGCCGCCTTGGGCGTGCGCGCCGTCGTTCCGGCGGCGTCCCTTGCCGCCCTCGCCACGGATTTCGCGCCCGGCACGCTCGATGCCTACGACACACTGCGCCTGTCGCACGGCGTGCCGGACGGCAGCCGCGACCTTGCGGTCGAAGACGCGCTCCTGCTCGAAAACGGTTTCGAGGAACTCGGCGGCGTCGACTTCAAGAAAGGCTGCTATGTGGGCCAGGAAGTGACCGCGCGCATGAAACATCGCGGCCTCGTGAAAAAGCGTCTGGTGCCGGTGACGATCGAAGGCCCCGCCCCTGCGATCGGCACGCCGATCCGCTTGGACGGAGCGGACGTCGGCGAAATGCGCTCGAGTACGGGCGGCCAAGGCTTGGCGCTGCTGCGCCTCGAAGCGCTCGAAAAGCCGGACGGCCTCGTCGCGGGCGACGCCAAACTTGTCGCCCACAAACCCGCTTGGGCGAATTTCTAAGCGCTATTTGCGCTTCGACCGGGCCTTCGCTTTGGGCTTCGCCTTCGGCGCCGGCTTCTTCTTGATCGACGCCTTTTTGGCCGGTGCCTTTTTCGCGGGCGCCTTTTTCGGCGCGGGCTTTTTTGCGACAGGCTTCTTGGCGACAGGTTTTTTGGCGACGGGTTTCTTGGCGACGGCAAGCCGGGCAAGCGTTGCCGCGCGTGCAGGCGTCTTGCGTGCCGCACTGCGTCGGCCGGCATCCAAGCGCACGCGCGCATGGCGGTCGAGCGCCGGGGCGGGTTTCTTCGCGGCCGGTTTCTTGACGAGCGAAGCGGCACTCGCCGACTCCTGCAACGCCGCCTGGGCCGCCGCCAAACGCGCGATCGGCACGCGATAGGGTGAGCACGACACGTAGTCGAGCCCGGCCGTTTCGCAGAACTGGATCGAGGCCGGATCGCCGCCATGCTCGCCGCAGATGCCGAGCTTGATGTCGGGCCGCGTGGTGCGGCCGCGTGCGCACGCCATCTTCACGAGCTCGCCCACGCCTTCCTGGTCAAGCGTGACAAACGGGTCGCGCACGAGGATCTTCTGCTGCTCGTAAGCACCCAGGAAATTCGCCGCGTCGTCGCGCGACAGGCCGAACGTGGTCTGCGTGAGGTCGTTGGTGCCGAACGAGAAAAACTCCGCCGTCTCGGCGATTTCGCCCGCGCGCAGGGCCGCGCGCGGCAGTTCGATCATCGTACCCAGCGAATATTCGACCGCCTGGCCCGTTGCGGCGCGCACTTCTTCGGCGACCTTGGCGATATGGTCGCGCATCACGTCGAGTTCGCGGCGCACGGCCACGAGCGGGATCATGATTTCGGGCGCGACCGTTTCGCCCTTGGCTTTGGCGACCAGAATGGCCGCTTCGAAGATCGCGCGCACCTGCATCTGGTAGATTTCGGGGTACGTCACCGCGAGGCGGCAGCCGCGATGGCCCAGCATCGGGTTCGTCTCGGTGAGCTTCTCGGCGCGCGCCTTCACTTCGGCAACGCTCTTGCCCGTCGTGCGCGCAAGCTCGGCAAAATCGGCTTCCGAATGCGGCAGGAATTCGTGCAGCG
>JAIXXA010000039.1 GCA_027490975.1 Rhodospirillaceae bacterium | reverse complement strand
GCGCTTTCGCGAAGCGCTCGATCTCTATGCGAAAGCCGGTGCCGAGCATGGCTGGCTGTTTGCGCTCAACTACGATCCGGACGTGTCGGCCGAACAGCTCGCGGCCGCCTATCGCGGCTGGGGTACCCGCCATGCCGAAGCGCCGCGCGTGGCGCGCGCGCCGGCGGCACTTGCGCCCAAAGATCGCCTGCGCGTCGGCTTCGTGTCGTGCGATCTGCGCCGCCATTCGATGCAGCATTTCCTGCTGCCGGCCCTGGCCCATCTCGAGCCTGCGCGCATCGAGCTTTTCCTCTATTCGGCGACGGGCAAGAGCGACGCGGTGACGGCGCGCTACCGCGCGCTGGCCGCGAAATTCGCGAGCCTCGACGGGATCGGCGACGACGACGCAGCCGCCCTCGTCGCGGCCGACGGCATCGACATTCTGGTCGACGCGTCGGGCCATACGGCGGGCAATCGGCTCGGCATATTCGCGCGCAAGCCCGCGCCCGTGCAGGCGACGTGGCTTGCCTACGGCACCACGACGGGGATCGCCGCGATCGACTGGTTCTTGGGCGATGCGCGGCTGGTCCCGCCCGGCGGCGAGCGGCATTTTGTCGAGCGCGTGTGGCGATTGCCGTCGGCCTATTGCTACGCCCCGCCCGAGGGCTTGCCCGATGTCGCCCCCCTGCCCGCCACCCGCAACGGAGCGGTCACGTTCGGCTGCTTTTCGCGCACGATCCGCTTGAACGACCGCACGCTCGCGGCCTGGGGCCAAATCCTGGCGGCCCTGCCGCAAAGCCGCCTCAAGCTGGACTCTCTGCCGTTCGTCGATGAAGCCATGCGCAACGATTTCGCCCGCCGCCTGTGCGGCTTCGGCGCACGGCCAGACCAGCTCGAGATCGGCTACACCACGCCGCAAAGCGCCGTCTGGGACGCCTACGGCCAAATCGACATCGCCCTCGACCCGTTCCCGCACAATGCGGGGGCGACGACGTTCGAAGCTTTGTGGCTGGGCGTGCCGGTCGTCTCCAAGCGCGACCGCATCCCGCTGGGGCGCTTCGGCGATTCGATCCTGGGGGCGGCCGGCCTCGGCGATTGGGTCGCCGACGACATACAAGGGTATGTGGCAAAGGCGGTTGCGGCGGCGTCCGACGTCGCCGCCCTCGCGGCCTTGCGATCAGGCCTGCGGCCCCGGCTTGCGGCGGGCAAACTTGGGAACGCCCCCGCCTTCGGGCAGGCGCTGGGCGACGCGTTCCACGGCATGTGGCAGCTGGCGACGCCCAAGAAACCTTGACTTTTCGCGGGAAAAGCCTATTTTCCCACCGTCGCTTGGGCCTTCTGCAACTGCAGAAACCCGTCGCGACATATGTCTGTGGTTCCCCCTTCGGGGGACCGGTCGTGGGCACAGATGCACACGACGCGCTGCCGAAGACAAAAGCGGCGCCAACCGAAAGAAGACACCGAAGATGAATTTTGCCGATTTGGGCCTGTCGGAGCCTGTGCTCCAGGCCATCGCGGATGCCGGCTACACCACGCCGACGCCGATCCAGGAAAAAGCCATCCCCTACGTTCAGATGGGCCGCGACGTGCTCGGCTGCGCGCAGACCGGAACCGGCAAAACCGCCGGCTTCACGCTGCCGATGATCGACGCGCTGAGCCAGGGCCGCGCCAAAGCGCGCATGCCGCGCTCGCTGATCCTCGAACCCACGCGCGAACTTGCCGCCCAAGTCGCCGAAAACTTCGACAAGTACGGCAAGTATCTGAAGCTCACCAAGGCGCTGCTGATCGGCGGCGTGTCGATGGAAGACCAGGAAAAAGCGCTCGACCGCGGCGTGGACGTGCTGATCGCGACGCCGGGCCGCCTCATGGATCTGTTCGACCGCGGCCGCATCCTGCTGCACGACGTGAAGATCCTCGTGATCGACGAAGCCGACCGCATGCTCGACATGCGCTTCATCCCCGACGTCGAGCGCATCGTGTCGCTGCTGCCGCCCTTGCGCCAGACGCTGTTCTTCTCCGCGACGATGGCGCCCGAAATCCGCAAGCTTGCCGACCGGTTCCTCTCGAACCCCAAGGAAGTTTCGGTCTCGGCCCCGGCGGCGACGGCCGACACGGTCACGCAAGGCATCGTCACGGTGGCCGAGCGCGAAAAGCGCGAAACGCTGCGCCGGCTCATCCGCGCGGCCCAGATCAAAAACGCGCTCGTGTTCTGCAACCGCAAGCGCGACGTGGATATTCTGTGGAAGTCGCTGAAGCGCCACGGCTTCAATGCGGGCGCGCTCCACGGCGACATGGACCAGGGGACGCGCAGCGAAACGCTCGAAGGTTTCAAGAAGGACGAAGTGCAGATCCTCGTCTGCTCGGACGTGGCCGCGCGCGGCCTCGATATCGGCGGCCTGTCGCACGTGTTCAATTTCGACGTGCCGATCAACGCGGAAGACTACGTGCACCGCATCGGCCGCACGGGCCGGGCGGGGCGCAGCGGCGTGGCCTACACGATCGCGAGCCGCGACGACTACAAATTCATCTCCTCCATCGAGAAGCTGATCGGCAAGAAGATTCCGCCGCTCGAACTCGAAGGCTTCGTCGCCCCCGTCTCGACGCCCGAAGAAGAAGCCGCCGACGCCGCCGCCAAACCGCGCGGCGGGCGCGAACGCGGCGGTCCGCGCGGGCGCGGCGGCGCCAAATCCGGTTCGAGCCGGCCGCGCCATCGCAGCAGCGGCACGCAAGACGTGGCCGCCGAAGCGAGCCCCGGTGCGGGCTGGGGCCCGGGCAGCGAAGCCCCGGCAGCGCTCGAAAACGCGGCGTTTGAAACCGCAATCTCCAGCGCTCCCGCCGCTGCCCCCGCCGTCGCCCCCGCAATCTCGGCGCCGATCCCCGCCGCAGCGCCGATCGAAACTGCCGCCGCGGCGCCGGCCGCAGCGCCCCCGCCCAAGCGCACGCGCGAACGCCAAGCCCCGCGTGCGGCAGCGCCCGAGCGCCTGCGCGAGCAGCGCCCCACCCCGCTTGCCGATCCGCAAGGGCGCGGCTTCGACGACGACCAGGTGCCCGCGTTCCTGTTGCGCGGCAAGCGCGCGGCGGGCTAGCGTTCGGCACAAGCAACGCTTGGCGCCGAGGGGCGAGATGCAGACGATTTTCATCATGGTGAAATGCGAGCTCGGCCGCGCCTACGACGTGGCCGAAGCCGCGATGGAAACCGAGCAGGTCTCGGAGGTCTATTCGATCTCCGGCCAGTACGATCTGCATCTCAAATGCTACCTGCCCGACGACGCCGATATCGGGCATTTCGTGATGACGATCCAGCGCCTGCCCGGCGTCAAAGACACGTTCACGCTGATCACGTTCAAGGCCTTCGGCTAGAACCAAGACGGCGGAGGGCGTTTGCCATGCGGGCTCGCTTTCGCCTTTTCGTCGCAGGCTTGGTTTGGCTGCTGCTCGGCGGCCCCGGCGCCGCGAGCGAAGCCAAACTCGAAACCGCCCTCGCGATGTTCTACGAGGCGGCGTTGTGGCGCGACAACACCGCACCCGGCGACGATCGGCCACGCCCCATCAGCGGCATCGTGCGGCTCGAAGCGCCCTTGCGCCTGCATCTGGGGCGCACGACCAGCAATTCGATCGCCGCTTTTGCCGAAGCCAAGACGCGCGAGGCCGCGGCCATCGCAGGCCTTCCCGTCGTGGTCGTCGAGAACGCGGTCGATTCCAATTTCCGCTTCGATTTTTTCGCCGAAAACGCCGTGCCGCCCGGCGTGCCGCTGCAGCAAGGCTGCGGCACCGGTGCCCGCGTGCAGGGCACGGCGCTCATCAGCACGCTGCATATCCGCGCGATCCAGCCCAATTGCGTGGCGCACGAAATCCTGCACGGGTTCGGCCTGCTCGGCCATCCGCACGATTTCGACACGCTGCTGAGCTACAAGCGCGCACCCACCGCGCGCGAGAACTACACCGAGCTCGACCGGCTTGCCTTGCGCACGCTCTACCAAGCCGGCATTTCGCCCGGCACGTTCCATCTGCCCGCCCTGATGGCCGCACGCCAATTCATGGCCGAGGAATTGGGCCTCGTCGCCAAAGGCGGCAACACGGCGCAGCTCGCACGCCCCGTGCTCGATGCGGCTGTGGCACGGCTGCGCGCGGCGGCGGCCGACGGGGCGCGCACCGTCTTTCTGCAACTCGGCTTTGCCTACGAGGTCGGCCACTACGTGGCGGTCGATCCTGCGGAAGCGGTGCGCTTCTGGGAATTGGCGGCCGGCCAGCGCGATGCCGAAGGCCTGTTCCGCCTCGGCCTTGCCTTGCAGCAGGGCAAGGGCACGACGCAGGACGAAGCGGCTGCGCGCCGCCGCCTGCGCGAGGCAAGCGCGCTCGGGCACGGGCCGGCGGCCTTTGTCGTCGCCCAAGCCTATCGCGACGGGCGCGGCGGCTGGCCCAACGCGGTCGAGGCCTACGCGTTTTTCGATCTCGCGGCCCGGCGCAACGTCGCCGCCGCCGCCGCCGCCCGCGACGCTTTGTTCGCAAACTTCGATGCCGCCACGCGCACGCGCGCGCAGACGCAAGCGCGCCAATTCCCGACCGTGCCGCCGGCGCCCGCGCGCTGACGGCCGCGCGAAAATCGGCGGGCCGACAGCGCCCAAATACCTTGAAGAGTATCCCTCGAATATGCCATCTTGAGGCGCATTCGAGCGGTGGGCGGGGGGACGACGATGGGGCGGATCGTGCGGGCGCTCTGGTTGGCGGCTTGGTTGGCCTGGGGGCTGGCGTTTGGCGCCGCAGCCCCGGCCCAAGCCGACATGAAGAAGTTCGAAACCGCGCTCGCGCTGTTCAACGAAGCCGCCCTATGGCGCGACAGCGGCCTGCCCTCGGGCGGCGGCGTGTTCGCGAACGGCAACGTGCTGCGCTACAACACGGGCCTGCGCGTGCATATCGGCAGCGCGACGACGAGTTCGGCGCGCGCCACGGCCGAGCGCGAAACGCGCCTGATCGCCGAGATCGCCGGGCTCGGCCTCGAATTCGTCGACAGTGCCGACAAAGCCAATCTCAAATTCGTCTTTCTGCAGGACTACATGGCCCCGCCCGGCCTGCCGGCCGCGGGCTGCGTGACGCAATGGCGCAGCACGCGCGAAGTGCCCCGCGACGTGACGATCTACGTGCGATTGACGCAGAGCAACTGTGCGGCGCACGAGCTCATGCATGCGCTCGGCTTCCCCGGCCATCCGCACGACTACGATTCGACGCTGAGCTACACGCGGCGCGGCGGCGAGCGCAGCTTTACCGAACTCGACAAGCTGATCTTGCGCACGCTCTACCGCGCGAACATCGCACCCGGCACGTACCATCTGCCGGCCCTCGTTGCGGCGCGCGCGTATCTTGCGAACGAACTCGGCCTCGTCGCGGCGGGCGCTTCGCCCGACCAGTTGGCCCGCCCCTTCATGGACGCGCAGGTAGCGCGGCTGCGCGGCCTGTCCGAGCCCTTCATCCAGATGCAGCTCGGCAACGCCTATGCGTTCGGCCACTACGTCGCGGTCGATGCCGCCGAGGCAGCGCGCTTCTGGCAGCTTGCGGCCGAGAAAAACAATGCGGAAGCGCTCTACCGCATCGGCCTTGCGTTGCGCGCGGGCCGGGGCGTTGCGGGCGATGCGGCGGCGGCGCGCGCGCGGCTGCGCCAGGCAAGTGCCCTCGGCCACAGCCAGGCGCCGCGCACGCTGGGCGAGATGCTGCGCGGCACCGAAGGCGGTGCGGCCGATCCGGTCGAGGCCTTCGCGTATCTCGATCTTGCGCATCGGCGCGGCGTGGCCGAGGCGCCGGCCCTGCGCGACCAACTCGCCAAGGATTTCGACGCCGCGACCAAAGCCCGTGCTGCGGCGCGCGCCGCCGAATTGCCGACAGTCCCACCCCGCCCCGCGCAGTAGCGCCTCAGGAACCGCCCGTCATGCGCAATTTGCTGTTCGCTTTGAGCCTGGTCCTGATGGCAGCACCGCTGCCAGCGCGTGCCGAAATGGCAAGGTTCGAAGCGGCCTTGGCGTTTTTCGCCGAGGCGGCGTTGTTCGACAGCAACGGCCAGCTGAACGGAAACGTGCTGCGCTTCGAAAGCGGCCTGCGCGTGCATTTTTCCGGAGCGGTCAACGAAACGATCCGCGCGCGGGCCGAACGCCTGACGCGCGAAGCCGCCGAAATCGCGGGGCTGCAGGTCGAAATTGTCGATGGTGCCGCAAGGGCAAACGTTATCTTCGCCTTCTTCGAACCTTCGACAGTCCCGCCCGTGTTCCGCGGCAACTGCGGCAGCCAGACCTACCGCACCGGCGCTGTCCAAACATCGGCGGTGGTCCAGGCGCGCACCGATCACGGCCATTGTCTGCCGCACGAGATACTGCACGCGTTCGGACTTTCCGGGCATCCCGCAGATCGCCGCTCGGCGCTCAACCCCGCAAACGACGGCAGCGGCGGTTTCAGCGAACTCGACCGCCTGGCGCTGCGCACGCTCTATCGCGCCGACATCCAATCGAGCACTTTCCATCTGCCCGCACTCGAAAAGGCCCGCCGCTTCCTGGCGCAGGATTTGGGCGTATTGCCGCCGGGCGGCAGCGCTGCCGACTTGGCGCGGCCTTTCATGGATGCGCAAGTCGAGCGCTTGCGCGCGTCGGGCGATTCGTTCGTCCAAATGCAGGTCGGCCATGCCTATTGGCACGGACACTACGTCGCCAAAAACCCGCCCGAGGCGGTGCGCTTCTGGCGCCTGGCTGCGGCGCAGAAGAGCCGCGAAGCGATGTTCGAACTTGGCGTGGCGCTGACCGGGCGCGAAGGAATTGCGCACGACTTCGCCGCCGCCCGCGCGCTGCTGGGCGAGGCGAGCGCGCTCGGCCATGGCCGCGCGGCCTTTATCCTGGGCGTTTTGTGGCGCGAGGGTGCCGGCGGCCCGGAAAACGCGGTCGAAGCCTTTGCCTATTTCGATCTTGCCCATCGCCGCGGCGTTGCGGCGGCACCGTCCTCGCGCGACCGGCTCGCCGAGGGCTTCGACGCCGCAACCAGAGCCCGTGCCATGGCGCGCGCGGGCGAACTTCCCACGGAACCGCCCCGCCCCGCTCAGTAGCGCGCGCGCTTGGCCATGCGCTGGACGGCCGCACGGATCGCAGCCGCCATGGCGCGGTTGGCGGTCGAATGGGCGGCGTTGGGCACGATGGTCAGGTTCGCATCGGACCACGCTTGCGCCAGTTCCCACGCGGTCGCAAGGGGTGCTTCGAGATCGAGGCGGCCTTGCACGATCTCGCCCGGGATGCCGGCAAGGCGCTTGGCATTGCGCAGCAGCTGGCCGTCTTCGAGCCAAGCACCATTGGCGAAATAATGCGCGATGATGCGCGCACGCGCTTGGCGATAGGCCGGATCGCGCCATTTTGCCGGCGGCGTTGCACCCGGAACAATCGCGAAGGTGGCGGCCTCCCACGCATGCCAATCGTCGGCGGCTTTCGCGCGTATCGCGGGCTCCGGCGATTCGAGCAGGCGGCGATAGGCTTCAACGAGGCCCGTGTCGGGCGTGCCGGCGGGTGCACCTTCGCGAAAGCGCGCCCATTCCTGCGGAAACAACGGCGCCAATCCGCGATAGAGCCAGTCGATCTCGGACGCCCGTGTGGTCGTGGCACCTGCGAGCACGATGCCTGCGACGCGTGTCCGAAATTGCTGCGCGTAGGCGAGCGCCAATGTGGCGCCCCACGAGCTGCCGAACACGACCCAGCGCTCGACGCCAATGCGAACGCGCAGCCTTTCGATGTCGCCAATCAGATGGGCCGTCGTGTTGGCGGCCATGTCAGCGGTAGGATCGCTCGCATGCGGCGTGCTGAGGCCGCAGCCGCGCTGGTCGAAACGCAAGAGCCGCCATGTGCGGACCGGGAACCAGCGGCACACGCTCTGCGACATGCCCGAGCCCGGCCCGCCATGCAGGGCGACCACGGGCAAACAATCTTTGCCGCCGCGTTCGTCCCAAAAGACGAAATTGCCGTCGCCGACATCGAGCAGACCGCGCATGGATCTAGTAGATCCCGTCGCCGCCTTCGCTGCCGGGGATCGAGATCGTCAGCGAAGGATCGGCGAAGCGCCCACCGCCGTCGAGCACGGGGCCGTCGGCGCGCAATTCCGTGCCGGGCTTGAAAGCTTCGAGGATGCTGTCGCGCTCGCCGGGGCGCGCAGGCGCACCGGTCTGCGGATTGACGCGCACGAGACGGATACCCGGCGGGATGCGGAACGGCACATTGGGGGTACCCTTGAGCGCTTCGGCCATCACGTCGCGGAAGATGGGGACCGCAACCGACGAGCCGGTCTCGTTGGGCCCCAGCGTGCGCGGATTGTCGAACCCAACCCACACGCCCACGGCCAGATCGGGCGAGAAGCCGATGAACCACGTGTCGAACGAATCGTTGGTCGTGCCCGTCTTGCCGCCGATGGCGCGGTTGAGCTCGCGCAAGCGCCGCCCGGTGCCGCGCTCGACCACGCCCTGCAGCATCGAGGTCATCTGGTAGGCGGTCGCGGCATCGATCGCCTGGGCGCGCGCGTCGGGAAGTTCGGGCGGTTCGGAACCCGGCAACCACAAATCGCTGCGGCAATCTTCGCAAGCGCGCGTGTCGTGGCGGTAGATCGTGCGGCCCTCGCGGTCCTGCACGCGGTCGATGAGCGTGGCCTGGATGCGCTTGCCGCCGTTGACGAACATCGCGTAGGCCGTGGTCTGGCGCATCAGCGTGGTCTCGCCGGCCCCCAGCGCCATCGCCAGGCTCGGCTGCAGTTTTTCGACCACGCCCAAACCTTCGGCGACGGCCGCGACCTTGTCCATGCCGATCGCCTGGGCCAAACGAATGGTCATGAGATTGCGCGACTGTTCCATGCCCACGCGCATCGGCGAGGGGCCGTAGAAATTGCGCGAATAGTTGGCGGGGCGCCACGGCGGCTGGCCCGGCCCTTGGTCGACGACGATGGGCGCGTCGAGGATCAGGCTCGCGGGCGAAAACCCGTTGTCGAGGGCCGGCAGATAGACGAACGGCTTGAAGGACGAGCCGGGCTGGCGCTGGGCTTGCGTGGCGCGGTTGAACTGGCTCATCTCGAAGCTCCAGCCGCCGACCATCGCGCGCACGCGCCCCGTATGCGGATCCATCGCCACGATGGCCCCGCCCACGTTCGGGATCTGGCGCAGCGCGTGGCGATTGAGGGGCGAGGCGTCGTCGGCGCGCTTCTCGACGATCACGACGTCGCCGACCGCCAGCACGTCGGCGGGCGCGCGAACGGCCGGGCCGAGGCGCTGCTCGCGCTCGGTCTTGCGCGCCCAGCGCAGATCTTCGAGGGCGAGCATGGCCCGCCCCCCGTCGGGCAAGCCCAGTTCGGCCGCGTCGGGCCCCAGCCCGCGCACGAGGGCCAGCGACCATTCCGGCAGCATGCCGGGCGGGCGGGCCACACCCAGGAGGCGCCGGCGCCAATCGCCGCTCGTGTCGATCCGCGCAACGGCACCGCGATAGCCGTGGCGGCGGTCGTAGGCGAGCAGGCCGCGCATCAGGGCCGCATCGGCCGCGGCCTGCAGCATCGGGTCCATCGTCGTGCGCACACTGAGACCGCCGCGGAACAGCTCGCGCTCGCCGAAGCGCGCGAACAATTCGCGGCGCACTTCCTCGGCGAAATAGTCGGCGCGCACGGTGTCTTCGGGCCCGCGATTGCGCGTGACGATGGGCGTGCGGCGGGCCGCCTCGTGCTCGGCCTGCGAGATCTGCCCGTCTTCGAGCATGCGGCCGAGGACCCAGTCGCGCCGCTCGAGCGCCCGGTCCATGAAGCGCGCGGGGTTGTAGTTGTTGGGCGCTTTGGGCAGCACGGCCAGGAACGCGGCTTCCGCCAACGTGAGCTCGGCGAGCGACCGGTCGAAATAGTTCATCGCCGCCGACGCGACGCCGTAGGCGCCGTAGCCGAGATAGATCTCGTTGAGATAAAGCTCGAGGATGCGGCGCTTGGACAGCGTCTCCTCGATGCGCAACGCAAGGATCGCCTCCTTGACCTTGCGCTCGATCGACACTTCGTTGGTCAGCAGCATGTTCTTGGCGACCTGCTGCGTGATCGTGGACGCCCCCACCGGCCGGCGCGCGCCCATATTGGCGAGGTTCTGCACGGCCGCGCGCGCGATGTCGGGCAGGCTCACGCCGGGATGCGAATAGAAATTCTTGTCTTCGGCCGCGAGGAACGCGGCCACGACGTGACGCGGGATCGCGTCGTAGGGCACGAAGATGCGCCGCTCGATCGCGAACTCGGCAAGGATGCGCCCGTCGGCCGCGTGCACGCGCGTGGTGACCGACGGCTGATAGGCGGCAAGCGCATTGTGGTCCGGCAGGCCGCGCCCGAAATACCAGAGCCCGGCCAGCACCGCGCCGCTGCCGCCGACCAGCGCCAACACCAGCAGAACGACAAGCGTGACGAGTGCGCGACGCATCTTTGGGGACCATCCGGGTTCGGAGCGAGGCGGGAGATATAGCGCAGTGCCGCGGCGCTGTCGCGCCCGTGCGCGATCTCTTGTGCGGATCCGCATGGCGCGGTCGGTGGCCCGGCGATCTCCAACGGCCAGACGACGTGCCGTTGCATCGCTATTGACAAATTATCTTATTTAGGTTTTATTAATGATATCGACTTTAAGGAGAACATTATGCGCATGGTCAAAAACGAATGCAAGCAGGACATCGCTTCGCCGCCGTTGCATCCGCGCATCGTCGATGTCGCCTGCGCATCTCGGCGGCCCAAAGAACAAAAAACGAAAACTCAGGCGTCCACCCCGATCCGCCTTTCGGCCCAGCAATTCAGAGATATGCGTCGGGCCGAGAGACTGCGCGGGCGGCCCTTCGCCGGACCGCGCCAATGACGGCGACCCTGCCCTGCCGCCCCGGTGCGCGCAGCTTGCGCGTCTGCGCAGACCGCACCACCGATGCGACCGCGACGGATGCTGTACAAAAAATGCACTGCTGCCGTCAGCCGCGCCGCGCCGGATTGGCGGCGAAATAGGCGTCGATCGCGCGCAGGATGCCGGCGGCGACCTTCGTGCGATGGTGCGGGCGATTGAGCAAGAGCTCGTCCTGCGCGTTCGAAAGATAGCCCATCTCGATCAGCACCGAGGGCGTGTCGGGCGCCCGCAGCACGGCAAAGCCCGCGAAGCGATGCGGATTCTGCGGCAGCAGCAGCACCTCGCGCCCCATCTCGGAAACGAGATGGCGCGCGAACACGATCGAGCGGTTCATCGTCTCGCGCTGCGCAAGGTCGATCAGGATCGAGGTCACGTCGCGGTTCTCGCGCGTGAGGTCCACGCCCGCGATGATGTCCGCGCGGTTTTCGCGCGCGGCGAGTGCTGCCGCTTCGTTGTCCGACGCGTTTTCCGACAAAGTGTAGATCGACGCCCCGCGCGTTGCGGTGTTGCCGCTGCCCATCGAGTCCGCATGGATCGAGATGAACAGGTCTGCCGATTGCTGGCGGGCGAGCGCGATGCGGTCGCGCAGGCGGATGAACACGTCGTCGTCGCGCGTCATCGCCACGCGATAGCGGCCGGTCTGTTCGAGCTGGCGGCGGATTTCGCGCGCCATCGCGAGCGTGATCTCTTTTTCGTGCGTGCCCGATACGCCGATCGCGCCCGGATCCACGCCGCCATGGCCGGGATCGAGCATGATCATCGGCCGACCGCTCGGGCGGGCGGGCGCACCGCCCTGCGCATTGGGCAGTTGCGGCGGGCGCGGGCCGGCGACGGCCGCAGGCGCCGCCACGTTCGTGGGGGCGGTCGGGGCGACAGGGGCTGCAACGCGCGGGGCCGCCGTTTGCGCGAACTGGGTCGACGGGGCGGCCTGCTGGGCTTGCGCAGGCTGGGCTGGCGTTTGGGTTTGCAGCTGCGGGGGCACGGGCGCATTGGCCTGCATGGCGCGCAGCACGCCCGAGGCCGACCAGGGCTGGACATTCTGCGCGAAAGCCTCGGGCGTGGAACGCTCGAAATCGAGCACCAAGCGCTGGCCGCGCCCGCTCGGGGCAAGGTCGAAGCGCGCCTCGCGCAATTTGGCGGGCTGGGCAAGGTCGAGCACCAGGCGCCCCGTGCTGGTATCGAACGCGCCGTAGCGCAAGCCCGACACGAGCCCCGACGGTGCGACCTCGCCGCCCGCTATTCGCCACTGCACACTCGGCAAATCGACCACGGCGCGCATCGGCTCGTTCAAAAAGAACACCCGATGGTCGATGCGCCGATTGAGCGTGAGGATGAGGCGCGTCGATCCGGCGGTTTCGCCCAGCGACACGCCCGTAACGACGATTTCCCCGCTTGTTCCTGGGTTTAAGGGGGCACTGGGGGGGGCGCGCTGCGGCGTTTGGGCGTGGGCAGCGGGCACGCCAAGGCCCCAAGCCGCCAAGCAGCCCGCAATCCACAAGATATTGAGAAAACGCGCGCGCATCGCCGCGACATATATCCTGCGGCGCGAATCGACGGCAAGCCCGAAGCACAGGCAATTTACCAATTGTGGGGGGGCGGGTTGGTATGTATTGTGCTTATCGCATACTGTTCGTTGTTCGCTGGAAGGCGAGCGCCCCAGACCGGAGCGCCCTTTCCGTGCGGGTCCAGAGGGAACTGCAGCACCCGCGTCCGGTTTTCGGTTCGCGCAGCTGCAATCCTCCCGAAGATACCGCGGCGAACGCATCAGGGCGGCCGATCCGAACGGCGCACGCCCAAAAAGGACCCGCGCATGCGGCGGGTCCGCCCCCGCTCCCCCCGATTTCGGGAGCGATCTCAAGCGGGCGGATCCCCTTTTGCGAAGGTCAAGACCGCGGCACGGGCCCAAGGAACCCGCGCGCGACCGCAACGCCAACGGGTCCCTAGGCCCGGCGGCATGTGCGCCACGACGATCCGGTCAAAAATTTATTGGCGCGCGCACTCGTTTTGCGCGTTTCCGCGGCGTTTTCGCCGCGCGATTCGCGCTGCAAAAGAACGAACGGGCCGTGCGCGCTTTCGCATCGGAGAGAAAGTATCGAAATGGCAAAACGTATGTTGATCGACTCGACCCACCCGGAGGAAACCCGCGTGGTCGTGCTCGACGGAAACCGGCTCGAAGAGTTCGATTTCGAAACCGCCAGCAAAAAGCAGCTCAAGGGCAACATCTATCTGGCGCGCGTCACGCGCGTCGAACCGTCGTTGCAGGCCGCCTTCGTGGAATTCGGCGGCAACCGCCACGGTTTCCTCGCCTTCAACGAAATCCACCCCGACTATTACCGCATCCCGGTTTCCGACCGGCAGGCGCTGATGGCCGAGGCGGAGGACGAAGACGAACGCCCGCGCCGCAGCAGCCGCGAGGAAGCGCAAGACCCCGCCCCGGTCATCGCCCTGCCGCAGGATGCCGGTGCCGGCCCCGTCGATCTGACGCCGGCCCCGCTCGTCGATGCCGAGCCTGCCGCACCCGCACCCGTGCAGGCGCAGTTCGATCTGCCCGCCCCCAGCCTCGACGCAAGCGCGGCGCCCGCCGATGCGGCCGCGAGCACGCAGACAACGACGGACCTCGATCCGGCCCCGCTCGAAGGCACGCCGCTCGACGCCCCGCATGAGGCAAGCCCGCACGAGGCAAGCCCGCACGAGGCGCTGCCCGGCGAAGAAGCCAGCGAACCGCGCCAGCACATCGTCGAATCGGTCGGCGGCGACACGGTCGACGACGCGCACGAAACGCGCCGCCGCGCGCGGCCGACGCGCCAGTACAAGATCCAGGAAGTGCTGAAGCGCCGCCAGGTGCTGCTCGTCCAGGTCGTCAAGGAAGAGCGCGGCAACAAGGGGGCGGCGCTCACGACGTATCTGTCGCTCGCGGGCCGCTATTGCGTGCTGATGCCCAACACCGACCGCGGCGGCGGCATTTCGCGCCGCATCACCTCGCAGCAGGACCGCAAGCGCCTCAAGAATCTGATCGAGGAGCTCGACCTGCCCGACGGCATGGCCGTGATCCTGCGCACCGCCGGCATGGAGCGCGAGACCGCCGACATCCGCCGCGACTACGAATATCTGATGCGCCTGTGGGAAGAGATCCGCGATCTCACGCTGCGCAGCTCGGCCCCGGCGCTGATCTACGAGGAAGGCAGCATCGTCAAGCGCGCGATCCGCGACATGTACAGCTCGGGCGTCGACGAAATCCTCGTCGCGGGCGAACACGGCTTCGACGCCGCGCGCCACTTCATGGGCATGCTGATGCCGAGCGACGTTGCGCGCATCCGCCGCTACGACGACGCGCAAACGCCGCTGTTCCAGCGCTTCCAGGTCGAAACCGAACTCGACGAAATGCACCTGCCGACCGTGCGCCTGCGCTCGGGCGGCTACATCGTCATCAACTCGACCGAAGCTTTGGTCGCGATCGACGTGAACTCGGGCCGTTCGACGCGCGAGCGCAACATCGACGAGACCGCCTACAAGACCAATCTCGAAGCCGCCGACGAGGTGGCGCGCCAATTGCGCCTGCGCGATCTGGCGGGCCTCATCGTCATCGACTTCATCGACATGGACGACCATCGCCACCAGGCGGCGGTCGAACGGCGCCTCAAGGAGGCGATGAAGTCCGACCGCGCGCGCATCCAGATCGGCCGCATCTCGGCCTTCGGGCTGCTCGAGCTGTCGCGCCAGCGCCTGCGCCCGTCGATTTCGGAAATCAGCTTCGAGGTCTGCCCGCATTGCCAGGGCACGGGCCGTCTGCGCTCGACCGAATCGGCCGCCTTGCACGTGCTGCGCGGCATCGAAGAAGAAGGCGTGAAGCTGCGCGCTGCCGAAGTGATGGTCTATGTCGCGACGTCGGTCGCACTCTACTTGTTCAACAACAAGCGCGCGGCGATCACCGGCATCGAAAGCCGCTACGGCTTCCATCTGCAGTTCCATTCCGACGACAGCCTCATCCCGCCCGCCTTCCGCATCGAACGCGGCAAGGCCAAGGCGGTCGATGCGGCCAGTGCGGCACCCATCCGTCAGATCGAAGACTTCGCGCCCAGCGCGCCCGATCCGCGCGGCGAGTACGCTGCCGCCGCCGACGTGGCGCGCGACGACGACGCGTTTGCGAGCGAAACGGCCGCCGCCCCGCGTGCCGCCGAAGAGCGCAACGAAGACGGCAGCATCCGCCGCCGCCGCCGTCGCGGTCGCGGTCGCAATCGTCAGGATGGGCGTCAGGACGGGCGTCCGGATGAGCGTCCCGACAATCGTGCCGAAGGTCCGCGCCAGGACGGCGACGGCGCACAAGCCGCGCCGATGCCGGACGCGACCGGCGACGCCGACGGCCCGACGGAAGGTGTCGAAGCCGCAGTTGCCGGCGACGAGGCGGGCGGCGACGAAGCCAGCCGCCGTCGGCGTCGGCGCGGTCGGCGCGGCGGCCGGCGTCGCGGACGTCGTCCGGAAGGCGAGAACGGCGCCGAGCCGCAGCAAGCGGCGAACGGTGCCGACGGCAACGGCGAGATGCCGGTTGCCGCGGCGCCGATGCAAGAGGCATCCGCCCTTGCAGCACCCAACGATGCCTATGCGCCGGCGCCGATGGGCCGCGTGCAGGGTCCCGGCGACGCGCATGATTGGCCGTGGAACCGCCGCGGCGAAGACGGCCCGGCCGCGGCACCTGTCGCCGCAGCGGCGCCGGCTCCCGCACCGGCACCAGCCGCTGCGATGCCGCCGCAAATTGCAGCACCCGCAGAGCCCATCAGGGTGGCCCCGCAGCCCGCCCCCGCTGCAGCACCTGCGACGGCAACGTCGGCCGAAGCGAGCGCGCCGCCGCCGCCCGAGGACGATCCCAACCGTCCCAAAAAGCGCGGTTGGTGGAATCGCCTGACCGGTTGAAGCTCTCGGGCTGAAGGACCTAGCGCCGCCAGGCGATCAATCGTCTGGCGGCCTCTTCCATGTCGGCAAGCGTGCCGGCAAACGAGAAACGCACGAAACGATTGCCGCGCGCCGGGTCGAAATCGAGCCCCGGCGTGGCGGCCACGCCCGCTTCGTCGAGCATGCGGCGGCAGAATTCGGCGCTGTCGTTGGTCATGTGCGCCACGTCCGCATAGAGATAAAACGCGCCGTCCGGCGGCGAGAAGTCGCGGAACCCCGCTTTGGGCAGGGCCGCCAGCAGATAGTCGCGATTGGCGCGGTAGGCCAGGACATGCGCCTCGCATTCGGCCGTGGCGTCGAACGCGGCGATCGCCGCCAACTGGGCGAGCGTCGGCGGCGAGATGAAGAGATTCTGCGCAAGCCGCTCGACCGCGCGCACCAGATCGGGCGGTACGACGAGCCAGCCCAAGCGCCAGCCCGTCATCGAATAGTATTTGGAAAAACTGTTGACGACGAACGCGTCGTCGCCGAAGGCAAGCGCCGTCGCCGCCCGGCCCTCGAACACGATGCCGTGGTAGATCTCGTCGGACACGAGCCGCACGCCGCTCTCCGAACACCAGCGGCACAAAGCACCAAGCTCGTCCGGCGACAGCATCGAGCCCGTCGGATTGGCGGGGCTCGCGACGATGAGGCCTGCAAGCTTCTGCCCGCTTTGCGCCAGCAGCTCCGGCGTGGGCTGGAAACGCGTGGCGGCGGTGGCGGCAAGCCCCACCGGTTCGCAATCGAGCGCTTTGAGGATGTTGCGATAGGCGGGATAGCCCGGGTCTGCGAGCGCCACGCGGTCGCCCGCATCGAACGCGGCCAGAAAGGCCAGCAGAAATCCGCCCGACGAGCCGGTCGTGACGCAGATGCGCGAAGGATCGAGCGCGACGCCGTACGTGTCGGCATAGTGGCGCGCGATGCGCGCGCGCAACGCGGGCAAGCCCATCGCATCGGTGTAGCCGAGCTTGTCGGCGTCGAGTGCCGCTTTGGCGGCATTGCGCACGAGCGACGGGGCTTGGCTGCCGGGCTGGCCCACTTCGAGATGCACGGCGCGTTCGCCCGCGTGGGTTGCCGCTTCGTCGCGCCGATTGGCCGCGCGCATCACGTCCATCACGATGAACGGCGAAATGCCGGCACGCCGCGCGACCTTCAAGACCATTGCCGAATCTCCCTGCTGCTGTCGCGGGGCGGCTATTGCGAGCCGGTGGCGAAACCGGCGCCGCGCCGGTCGGTTTCGATGCGGCAGGAATCGGGCTTATCGCTCGCCCCCTCGGCGCAATAGATCGCCTGCACGCGCCCGATGCCGCCCGCAACCTCGGCGGCACGATAGCCGCGCGCGGCAAGCGCCGGCACAAGCCCAAGCCCGTCGACGCCGATGCGCCCGTCGGGCAACGGGGCGGCGCGCGCAAGATCCATCGCGCGATCGAGCGCAAGCTCGCCCGCAAGCACGCCCAAGGCCGTCTGCGACAGCGCAAACGGTGCAGCAACCCCGCCCGATGCGGCACCCGCGAATACGACAGACTGGCGGCCGCGCAAGGCGATCGCGGCCGTGAGCCACCGCGTGGCCGAGTTTTCGGCCGTCGGCGCGGGGGCAAGCAGAAAGCCGATCCCTTGCGGCAGGCGGCCGATGCCGAAAGCCTGCAGGCCGGTGAAGCTGCACGCAACCGCCATGCCGTTGCGGTCGATGACGCTGAGGGCCGTGCCTGCAGCCGTATCGGGCTCGGGCGCCCACGGCCCGCCCACGCCCGCAAGTGCGCGCAGCCGCGCCGGGGCGAGCGCGTCGCCAAGGGCGATGCGGTTGGCAAGCTCGGGCCCCAGCCACTCGGCGCGGTCGCGCGAGGCGGCCGACGCCGTGGCGAGCATCAAGCCCGCGCGCTGGTCGGCCGGGGTTGCGCGCCAGCGGTCGGCGAGTGCGCCGTAGAGTTGCGCGGTTGCAAGGCTGCCGACGGCGGGGGCGGCCGCCACGTAGAAATCGGGCGTGCCGCCGATATTGAAGGCGGGCAGAATCTGCGGCACGCCGGCGGCGAGATCCTCGAAGCGCAGATCGATGCCGGCGGCCTGTGCGGCCCGCGCGATCTGGTGGGCGGCGACACCTTGATGCAGTTCGCCGGGGCCGCGCTGGCGCAAGGCGCCGAGCACGGTGCCGAGCACCGGCTGGGCCAGCGGCTGGCCCTCGGTCAAAGCCTGGCCGTCGCGGCTGAAGATCGCGGCAAGGGCCGGATCGGCCGACACGACGTCCCAATGGCGCGCAATGTCGATCGCAAGCGCGCGCGTGGCCGTGGTGCCGCCGCGCGCGAGATTTTCCGCGGGCGCGACGACCTGCTCCCAGCGCAAACGCCCGTAGCGCGCCTGCATCGCAAACAGGCCGCGCGGCAGGCCGGGCGTGGCGACGACCGAGTCGGGCCGGGCCGCCACGGCCGGGAACGACACGGTTTCGACCGTGCGCAAGCGGCCCGTGCCGGACGCCACCATGCACAGCCCGCCGCCGCCCAGCGGCATTTGCCCCGAATAAGTCACGCTGAGGGTCAACGCGGCCGCAGCCGCCGCATCGGCGGCCGAGCCGCCGGCCGACAGAATGTCGCGCGCAGCGAGGGCGGCGCGCGGCTCGTCGGCCGCCGCCCCGCCCAGAAAGCCGCGCACCGAGCCGACCACGCCCGGCACGCCCTCGTCTTTGCCGCCCAGCCCCAGCGCGCTGCAGCCATTCAGCAGCGCGGTTGCGGCAAAAGCGGCGGCAATGTGGCGGACGTAGCGGCGGGCCCGCGATTGATTTCGGGTGGTGCTCGGCATAGCTTGTCTCGAAGGTTTGGCGGCCAGTTCCGGAGTCGAATGGATCCGCGCAGTGTTTGACAAATTTGCGTTCAAAATGGGGCCGTTTGGGTTGTTGCGATCGCGCCTCGGCGAAGGTCGGCATCGGCTTTCGGCGCTTGCGCGCGTGCTGGCTTTCACCGTGGTCTGCGCGGTGCCGTTTGCAGCACAGGCGCAGCAGCGTATCAGCTTCATCCGCGACGCCGAAATCGAAAATACCATCCGCCTCTACGCCGCACCAGTGTTCCGCGCGGCCGGCCTCAACCCCGACGACATTTCGGTCCACATCGTCAACGACCGCACGCTGAACGCGTTCGTCGCGGGCGGCCTCAACATGTTTTTCAACACGGGGCTCTTGCTGCGCGTCGAAACGCCGAACCAGCTGATCGGCGTGATCGCGCACGAAACCGGCCACATCTCGGGCGGCCATCTGGCGCGCCTGCCCGACGGCGTGCAGGCCTCGTGGGAGACGATGGTGATCTCGCTTCTGGGCGCTGCGGCAGCGGCGGTGGCGGGCAACGGCAACGCGGCCATGGCCTCGGTCATGGCAGGCCAGCAGATCGCCGAGCGCCAGTTCCTGCGCTACACGCGCACGCTCGAAGCCTCGGCCGACCAGGCGGCCGTTACCTTCCTCGACCGCTCGCAGCAATCCTCGCGCGGCCTCATGGAGTTTCTGCAGGTTCTGGTCGACCAGGAAATGATGGTCGTCGACCGCCAGGACCCTTATGTGCGCTCGCATCCGATCTCGGCCGAACGCGTCGAATTCGTGCGCCAATGGGTCGCCAATTCGCGCATGTCGAACATGCCGACCCCGCCCGCCTTCGTCGAACTGCACAAGCGCATGCGCGCCAAGCTGCTCGGCTACACCGATCCGTCGCGCGCCCTCGTCCAGTATCGCGACGGCGAGACGTCGCGCGAGGGGCGCTATGCGCGCGCGTTCGCCTTCTACCGGCGCGGCGAGATGCCGCGCGCGATCGCGATCGCCGACAGTCTGCTCGCCGAAGCGCCCGACGATCCCTATTTCAACGAAACGCGCGGCCAGTTCACCTACGAAAGCGGCAAGCCGCGCGAATCCCTGCCCTACTACGAAAAAGCCGTGGCCGCCTTGCCCGACAACGCCTTGCTGCGCTTGGGCCTTGCGAGTGCCATGCTGGCGACCGAAGACCGCAGCCTGCTGGCCAAAGCGATCGAGCATCTCGAGACCGCCCAGCGCTACGAAAGCAACTCGGGCGAATTGTGGCGCCAATTGTCGGTTGCCTACGGGCGCGACGGGCAACTCGGCTTGTCGTCCTTGGCGCAGGCCGAACAGGCGCTGGTGCTGGGCAGGCGCGTGGATGCGCGCGGCTTTGCCGAGCGCGCTGAGCGGTTGCTCCCGGCCGGTTCCCCCCATATCCTGCGAGTCCAAGACATCAAAAACGCCGCCGAACGTTTAGGGCCCCAAACAAGATGACAGCCAATCTGCGCCGCTTCGCCGTCCCGCTTCTTCTGTGCTTGGCCGTCCTCGGCGGCTGTGCGGGCTCCGCCCCGCCGCGCGGCAGCATCGTCGACGGCGGCCTGCGCCTGTTCGCCGACGGCGTGCCGGGCGTGCACGGCAATGCCGACCAGCGCCAATGGTGGACCTCGCGCCCGACCGGCGCCGGCGACCTCGCACTCGTCGATCTGCAGGGCTCGATCGCGCTGCGCGCCGATGCGCCCGGCGGCATGCAGATGGGCCGCCGCCTCAGCACGGCGTTGACGGCCACGCCCTATCTGCGCTGGACCTGGTATCTGGAGCCGGCCGTGTTCGGCGGCGGGCCCGGTGCGGGCCTGGAACGCGGCATGCGCGTGGCGATCTATTTCCGCACGCCGAACCGCTCGGCCGGCAGCAGCTATCTTTCGGTCTTCGGCATGGGGCCTTCGGAATGGGACCGCAGCGTCGAGATCGCATTCGGCGGCTTCGGGGCCGGGCGCAGCGACGGCGCCACGCAGAGCAAATGGGCCGTCGACAATGCCGGCCGCCGGCTCGAGCTGCGCCCGCCGCGCACGGGCCAGGCAGGCACCTGGCATGTCGAGGCGATCGATCTCAGCGAGGTCTACCGCTATTTCTGGCCCGGCGAATCGCTCGAAGACGTCCAGATCGCGATCATCGCGGCCGGCGGCTTCTCGGGCCGCGTGCCGCCGGAAGCAGGCATTGCCATCGGCTACGTCGCCGAAATCTCGATCTCGCGGTGAAAATTCTCGCTCGCGCGCTGGCACTTGTGCTGCTGGCGGCGGCGGCGAGCGGTGCAGCAGGCGCGCAAGAGGCCTTCACGCCCGCCCAACGCGACGCGATCCGCGCCCTTCTTGTCGAGACGCTGCGCAGCCAGCCCGAACTCGTGCTCGAAGCGCTGCAGAGCCTCGAGCAGCGCCAGGAAGAGGCGCAGCGCGCGGCCGCCAAGCGCACGCTCGTCGAAAGGCGGCGCGACATTTTCGAGGATGCGGGCGACCCCAGCGTGGGCAATCCGCAGGCGCGCACCGTGCTCGTCGAGTTTTTCGACTATCGCTGCCCCTACTGCAAACAGATGGACGCGCCGCTCAAGGCGCTGCTCAGCGCCGATCCGGACTTGCGCATCGTGCGCAAGGATCTGCCGGTGCTCGGCCCCGCCTCGGTCGTGGCCGCGCGCGCGGCATTGGCGTCGCGCGCCCAGAACAAATACGCGGCCCTCCACGACGCGATGATGGGCTTCCGCGGCTCGCTCGACGAGGCGGCGATTTTCCGCATCGCGAGCGAGGTCGGGCTCGACGTCGCGCGCCTGCGCCGCGACATGGAAGCCCCCGAGATCGGCCAGCGCCTGCAGAAAATCGCGGCGCTTGCCCAAGCGCTCCAGATCAACGGCACGCCCGCTTTCGTGATCGGCGACACGTTGGTGCCCGGTGCCGTCGATCTTGCGACGATGCGCAGCCTCATCGCCGAGGCGCGCGCAAAGCCCTAGCGTTTAGGGAGCCGGGTCGAAATCCGGTTGGTTTTCAGGCGCCGCCGCCCGGAAGGCCGGATGCGCCATGCACGCCGCGAACACCGCCATGATCGTGGGATAGGCGGCAAGCTCCGCGTCGCTCGCCAGGCGCTTGGCGTTGAAAACCTGCGGGACGAGGCAAATGTCGGCGAGACCCGGCAATGCCCCGTGGCAATAGGGCCCGGCCTTGCCGTCGGCCAGCAGCTTTTCGAGCGCTTCGAAGCCGACGGCGATCCAGTGCCGGTACCAGACATTGTGCGCTTCCTTGTCGAGCCCCAGCGGGCCCAGCAGATAGCGCAGCACGCGCAGATTGTTGACCGGATGGATGTCGCACGCGATCGTGTAGGCAAGGCTGCGCACGCGCGCGCGCGCCGCGGGGTCGGCCGGCAGAAACGGCGGCGACGGATGCATCTCGTCGAGATATTCGCAGATCGCCAGCGACTGCGTGAGCACGACCGGCCCGTCTTCCAACGTCGGCACGAGCCCCAGCGGATTCCTGGCGAGATAGTCGGGTGCGCGCTGCTCGTTGCGGCGCAGATGCACAAACGCGTGTTCGACCGGCAGCCCCTTCAACGCAAGCGCGATGCGCACGCGAAACGCCGCCGACGAGCGGAAATAGCCCCAGAGCTTCATTTGTGCGGTCCCTTGTAGGCTTCGACGGTTTGGTCGATGGCGCCGAAGATCGAGCGCCCGCTTTCGTCCGTCATCTCGATGCGCACGCGGTCGCCGAATTTGAGGAACGGCGTGGAGGCCGTCCCGTTCGCGATGATCTCGATCATGCGCTTTTCGGCCAGGCAGCACGAACCGACATTCGGATCGCGGTTCGACACCGTGCCGGAACCCAGGATCGTACCGGCCCCGAGCGCGCGCGTGAAAGCCGCATGCGCCAGAAGCTGGCCGAAATCGAAATTCATGTCGGTGCCCGCATTGGGATGGCCGAACCATTCGCCGTTCAGCGCGACGCGCAAGGGCAGATGCAGCTTGGCGCCGTCCCAAGCGGGGCCAAGTTCGTCGGGCGTGACCGCCACGGGCGCAAAAGCCGAAGACGGTTTCGACTGGAAAAAGCCGAAGCCCTTGGCCAACTCGGCCGGGATGAGATTGCGCAGCGACACGTCGTTGACGAGCATCACGAGCTGGATGTGGCCGCGGGCCGCGTTTGCGTCGATGCCCATCGGCACGTCGTCGGTCACGACCGCGACTTCGGCCTCGAAATCGATGCCGTGCGCTTCGCTCGCCGCCAGGATCGGTTCGCACGGCCCCAGCATCGTGTCCGAGCCGCCCTGGTACATGAGCGGATCGCGGTAGAACTCGGGCGGCATCTCGGCCTTGCGCGCTTTGCGCACGAGTTCGACATGGTTGAGATAGGCCGAGCCGTCGATCCACTGCGCTGCGCGCGGCAACGGCGCCCTGCAGGCGGCCGCATCGAATTTCGCCACAGCCGCGTCGTTGATATTGTCGCGGCCCTTGTCGAGCAGTTCGGAAATCAGCGCGAGTTCGCGCGAAGCCCGGCCCCAATCGTCGAGGGCCGCACGCAAGGTGGCCGCCACGCGCGGCGCTTTCACGCAGCGCGAAAGGTCGCGCGACACGACGACCAACGTGCCGTCGCGCCCGCCTTCGTTCAATGTGGCAAGTTTCAAGGTCTCTACTCCGCCGCTTGCGGTTTGATTTTCCAGGAATCGACGTAGCCCGTCCACTCCACCCCTTCGGGCTGGGGGGCGACCTCGACCGCGTCGCGCGTGTCGATCATCACGGCGACCTCGTCGAGCATCTGGCCGCCTTGCGGGTTCTTGGCCGCAAGCGCAAAGGCCTTGGGATGCGGCCCGTGCGCGAACCCGCACGGGTGCAGGCTCGCCATGCCGGGATGGATGTTGTCGCGGCTGAAAAACTTGCCGCGATGGTAGAAGATGATCTCGTCGTAATCGTCGTTGGAATGGAAGAACGGCACTTTGAGCGCACCCGGATCGCTCTCGGCCGGGCGCGGCGCGAAAGTGCACACGACGAAGCGGTTCGCGACGAACGTCGTGTGCGCCGACGGCGGCAGATGGTAGCGATGGCT
>JAIXXA010000168.1 GCA_027490975.1 Rhodospirillaceae bacterium | reverse complement strand
ATTGGCGACGGTCAGCGTGTTCGCAGAATTGCCGAGCACCAGCGCGTCGTTGCCGCCCGCCAGATCGATGGAGCCCGCCGTGTAGGCTGCACCCAGCGCAATCGTGTCGTTGCCCGCGCTTGCGACCAGCGTTTCGACATTGCTCATCGTGAAGCTGTTGTCGGTGCCCGCCGCCAGAACGAGGCGATCGTTGCCGGCACCCAGATTGATGGTACCGCCGACCTGCGCCTCGCCGAGCGCGACTTGGTCCGCACCGGTACCGCCGAGAATCGTCTCGACGCCAGTTGCGGTCACGGCATTGTCGCTGTTCGAAAACACGAGACGGTCGGCACCCGCACCAAGCTCGACCACTCCGGCCGTCTGCGCGGCATTCAGCGTGATCGTATCTGCACCCGAATTGCCGACGATCGTTTCGACATTCGCGACGGTTAGCGTATTTCCGCCGGCAGCGAGCACAAGCCGGTCGTTGCCTGCGCCGAGATCGATGGTGCCAATCGTCTGCGCGGCTGCAAGCGTGACCGTATCGGCCGCAACACCGCCGAACACACGCTCGACATTGGCGACCGTAATCGTATTGCCGTCGTCGCCAAGCGCCAGACGGTCGTTGCCGGCACCCAAATCGACGAATTGGCCGCTCTGGTAGCCTGCCCCTAGCGTCACGCTGTCCGCACCGGTACCGCCAAGCACCGTCTCGGCATTGGCGACGGTCAGCGTGTTCGCAGAATTGCCGAGCACCAGCGCGTCGTTGCCGCCCGCCAGATCGATGGAGCCCGCCGAGTAGGCCGCACCCAGCGCAATCGTGTCGTTGCCCGCGCTTGCGACCAGCGTTTCGACATTGCTCATCGTGAAGCTGTTGTCGGTGCCCGCCGCCAGAACGAGGCGGTCGTTGCCGGCACCCAGATTGATTGAGCCTGCCGTCTGCGCGCCTGCGAGCACAATCGTGTCGTTGCCGGTTCCTGCAACGATTGTCTCGGCATTCACGACGGTCAGCGCATTGTCGAAATTCGCAAGGTTGAGGCGGTCGCTGCCTTCGCCGAGATCGACGAAGCCCGCCGTCTGCGCGGCCGTTATGGACACTGTATCGTTGCCGGTATTCGCTGCGATCGACTCAGTGCCTGAAACATTGACGCGGTTGTCGCCCGCCGTCAGGGTCAGTTGGTCGTTGCCGCCGGCCAAATTAATCGCACCCGCAGTCACCGGACCGGTGAAAACGATTGTATCGTCGCCCGCCCCACCGTTGATCGTAACGTTGGACGATGAGAACGAATTCAACCCGCCGGATGCGTTCAGTGAAATGGTGATAACACCAACTCCCTCACAAAGTCGTACAATGGCAAAGTAGAACGGCTGATCAGGTAGTCATTAACAATAATTATCTAAAATTAGCACTTTGCATCTCAAAATGACAATATCAATCGGCGGAAAACGCTGCATTTTTGTCGCACATCAAGTGCTTCTGCCTAGATTAAGTGCACATCTCCCAAATCACTTTTTCAAATACTTAAGAATCCGAATAACGCTTCAAGATCAGTCACGCATGGATTTTGAATAAAATTATTCGGTAATTCACAGGACTAAAATTAGAAAATATAATGATATACCGCAAAATTTGCTTGTGCATATCTGGCTGAATGACCGCAATTGCCTACCGCGTCCCATCCCAAAGATGCCGAATCGACCTGCGCGTGATCGACGCCCTAGATGGTTTCGGTCACCTTCTTGAGATGCGGCGGATTGTCGGGATCGAAACCCGCGAGCCGCGCCGCCCGCTCGATCAAGCGATAGGCTGGGACTAGCATCGCGATCGCATCGACAGCCGGATGATCATCGCCGATCCAGGCAAGATCGCCCGCGGCACCGCCGCACACGCAAACCGCCTGCCCCGCCGCGCGCAACACCTGCACCGTCGCATCGACCGAGGCAGCCGTTTCGTCGCCCAACCGCAAAGCGAGCACGGGCATGCGCGGACCCAATGCGGCGCGTGGCCCGTGCATAAACTCGGCCGCACTGTAGGCGAAGGCAGGCAGGCGCAACGTTTCGGCAAGCTTCAGTGCAATCTCGCGCCCAACGCCAAGGCCGAAGCCGCGCGCGATCGCAAAAGCACATTGCGCTTCGCCAAGCGGAACGAGCATCTTCTGCCAGTCGAGCGACAAAACGGACGCGAGCCGATCCGGCAAACGATCGAGCGCTTGATCGAGGGCACTGTCTTGCGCGAGCTTCGCAACAAGGCTCGCGCCAAGCGCCAACGAGCCCACGACAGATTTCGTGGCCGCAACCGACCTTTCGGGGCCGGCTTCGAGCGGCAGCACGAATTCGGCGGCCGCGGCGACGGGCGAGTTGGCGTCGTTGACGAACGCAACCGTGCGCGCACCGCAGGCGCGTGCCTTTTGCGTCGCGACGACAAGGTCGGGACTGCGCCCCGATTGCGAGATCACAAAAAACGGCACACGGTCGAGCCGAATGTCGCTTTTGAAGGCCGAGAACACCGACGGCGCCACGCTCGAAACCGGCAGCCCCAGACGCGTTTCGATCAGATAGCGCATATGCACGCCCGCATGGCCCGAACTGCCGCGCCCGCAAACAAGCGCAAGCTTTGCAGCGCCGATATCGATGCGGCTTGCGACGGCGGCGATCTCGGCGCCGCGCGCGCGAATGCTGCGCACCACGCGCGCGCACTCGGCGATCTCGTCGGCCATTGCCGACATCAGAGTTTGCTTTCGCGCTTGAGCTCGCTCACGTCGGCGATGAAATCGTAGCGGTCGCCGCGATAGGCCGAGCGCGTGAACTCGACCGGCGTGCCATTGGCAAGGAACGAGCGCCGTTCGATGCGCAGGATCGCAGCCCCCGCCGGGATACCGAGCAGTTCGGCTTCGCTCGGCGAGGCCAGCGACGCCTGCAGGCGCTGCAGGCCGCGCACGGGCCGGTAGCCGCGCAGTTCGAGCGCGACATAGAGCGACGAATCCTGCGGCGCATAGTGCGGCAGAAACGCGGTCGGGATCGCTGCGCGCTCGATCGCGAGCGGCTCGCCGTCGGCCGTGCGCACGCGCGCCAGGCGCCGTACCGTGGCACCGATGCCCAAGCCCAGAGCAAGCGCCTCTTCGGGCGTCGGGGCGCCGACCAAATGCTCGATCAGCTGCGAGCCCGGCTTCATGCCGCGGCTTGCCATGTCGGCGGAGAAGCCCGCGAGCAAAGCTGCGGGCTGCTCGATGCGCGGGGCGATGTAGGTGCCCGAGCCATGGCGGCGCGACAGCAGGCCTTCGCGAAACAGCGCATCTATAGCTTTGCGCACGGTCACGCGCGAAATGCCGCTCGACTGGCTGAGCTCGCGCTCGGACGGCAACGCGTCGCCCGTGCGAATGCGCCCGTCGGCGATCAGATTGCGGATGCTTTCGGCCAATTGCAGATAAAGCGGCGTCGGGCTCGAAGGATCGAGGCGTATTTCGCCGAGGGCCGCGCTCATCGGTCGGCCCCGATTTCAGCAAGGGCCGCGCGCAGACGGCCGTCATGGCGTTTGAGCAGCGTGCGCGCTTTGGCGAGGCCGAGACCTGCGCGCAGCAGCACCGCAAGCTTGATGTCGCCTTTGGCCGATGCCAAGGCGCTCGCCGCCTCTTGCGGCGTGCAGCGCCCGAGTTTTGCGACCATCGCTTCGGCGCGCCGCCGCAGCTTGGCGTTGGTCGGGCGCATATTGACCATAAGCCCGCGATAGACGCGGCCCAAACGAAGCATGATGCCGGTCGACAGGAGATTGAGAACGATCTTCTGGGCCGTTCCCGCTTTCATGCGCGTCGAGCCTGCGATCGCTTCGCTGCCGGTTTCTACCAAAATCGGAAACGCCGCCGCCGCCAAGAGCGGGGTTTCGGCATTGCTCGCCAACGCGATCGTGACGGCTTTCTGCCGGCGTGCCGCGCGCAACGCCGCAACGGTGAAAGGTGTCGTTCCGCTCGCCGCCACGCCGATCACCACGTCGCCCGCTTTCACCCGCAGACGACGCATCGCTTGCGTGCCAGCCGCGGCATCGTCTTCCGCACCTTCGACGCTGCGCAAGAATGCGCGCGGGCCGCCCGCCATCGCAAACACGACGCGCCGCTCGGGCCAATCGAAGGTCGGCGGCAATTCCGAGCCGTCCTGCACGGCCACGCGGCCCGAAGTACCCGCCCCGACATAGACAAGACGCCCGCGCGCGCCGAGCGCTTTGGCGGCAGCTTCGACCGCCGCCGCGATCGCGGGCAAGGCCGGGCGGATGGCGGCAACCGCGCGCACTTGCCCGTGCCACATCGCCGCAAGCGCGTCGGCCAAGGGCCACGCGTCCAAATCGACAAAACGCTTGTCGGCGTTTTCGGTCGTCATTGCATTGTCCGGCAAAACATAATACCACTATATGACCTTTACAGCCGAGTGGCAATACCACTTTGCCGCATCCAAACGCCGCATATTCCTCGTCGCAAGGATCTTCGATGTCGACTGAAGCGCGCATGTTTGCACTCGCGATCGGCGGCATCGCTTTGCTGACAGTAATGGACGCGATCGCCAAAGCGCTCGCGGCCGATTACGGCACGTTCCAGATTGCGTTCGCGCGATTTGCGTTTTCGGCCCTCTGGGTCGGTGCCGCCGCCTCGGTGCTGCGACCCGGTTGGCCGCGCCGCGACCGGCTGGCAGCGCACGGGCTGCGCGCATTGCTGATGGTCGCAACAACGTCGGCCTTTTTCTATGCGATCGGGCATCTGCCGTTGGCCGAAGTGTTTGTGCTGACCTATACGGCCCCGATTTTTGTGGCACTGTTCGGCGCCCTCTTGCTCGGCGAGAAGGTCGATCGCATCACGGTCGCGGCGATCGCCTGCGGCTTTGCGGGCGTCGTGTGGGTTGCACTTGGGGACGCGCAAACCGGCGATGGCGCACCGCGCCCGTGGTTCGCGCTTGCCTGCGCCATCGCCTGTCCCGTCACCTATGCGCTCGGCAACGTGCTGCTGCGCGCGCAGACGGCGCACGAACATGTCGTGACGATCGTCTTGACCCAATCGCTGCTCGCGTCAGCCTTGCTGCTGCCCGCGATTGTCGCAACCCAAGCCACTTTGCCGACACTGCACGGCGGGTTGATGTTTGCGGCCCTCGGGCTGTTCGGTGCAGGCGGCTATCTTGCGTTTGCAAGTGCGATCGCCAAACTGCCGGCGGCCCGCGTTGCGGTTGCCGACTATTCGGGCCTGATCTGGGCGGCTTTGCTGGGCTATCTGCTGTTCGCCGAGATACCGAAACCAAGCCTGTGGGCAGGTGCCGTGCTCATTCTCGGCGGTTCACTTTTGATGCTGCGGGCGAAAAAGCCGAAAACGGCCTAAAGCGCACGCGCGAGCGCGATCGCACCCGACATCGCATCGCCGAGCGGCGGCGACAGGCGGCGGCGCACGTCGGGTGCGAGCCACGCTTCCATCGCACTTGCAAGCCCGCCGAGCAATGCAACGCGCGGGCTCCCGCGTTCCAGCAAGGCGCGCACAAGCCCGTCGATCTGCTCGGCGGCGTTCTGCACGATCCGCCGGCCGACCGGATCGCCCAGATCGGCATGGCGCATCACGAGCGGCGCGAGTGTCGCGTAGTCGGTCGCCGTCGCATGGTCCATCCACGCGACCGCATCGGCCGGTTCGTCGGCAAAGCGCGCCATGACCGCGCGCAGCAACGGACCCGTTTCGTGGCGGCCATCGTGCGCGCGCAAAGCAAGGCGCACGGCCTGCAGGCCCAGATCCGCACCGCTGCCCTCGTCGGAAATCGGGAAACCGTATCCACCGACGCGCAACTCGGCACCGCCGACGCGCGCGATGCCGATCGAACCTGTGCCGATGATTACGATGCCGCCATCGGCACCGCCATGCGCACCCACGCAAGCCGCCATCGCATCGCTCGTATAGACAGCCTGCGCGAATGGGTGCGCCACGGCCTGCAGCTGTTCGGCAAAACCTTTGCGGCCGTAACCGGCGATGCCGATGCCCGCACGCATCGCAGCAACCTCGTCCGGCGACAGCTCGGCTTCGGCGATGGCGCTGCCATACGCGGTCGCGAGCGACTGCAACAGTTTTTCGAGCCCCAGGCGCGAGGTCGCAGGACCGGCAAGCCCAAGCCCCAGCACATTGCCCGCTTCGTCTTCGATGCGCGCGCGGCAGCCGGTCCCGCCGCCGTCGATGCCGATAAAGAGCGTGCGCGCCATCGCCTGACCTATTCCGGCACGCGGCGAATGGCAGCGCCGCAGCGCACGAGCTTGCGCGCCAGATCCTCGTAGCCGCGATCGAGATGGTAGACGCGCGACACGGTCGTCTGCCCTTCGGCTGCAAGCCCTGCGAGCACAAGACACACCGAGGCGCGCAGATCTGTTGCCATCACCGGTGCACCGACAAGCTTGGTGCGCCCGCGCACCAAAGCGGTCGAACCGCGCAGCGAAATGTCGGCCCCCATGCGCACAAGTTCCGGCACGTGCATGAAGCGGTTCTCGAAGATCGTTTCGCGGATCGCGCAGGCTCCGTCGGCCACGGCCATCAGCGCCATGTACTGGGCCTGAAGATCGGTCGGAAAACCGGGATAGGGCTCGGTCGAAATGTCGGCCGCCGCAACGCGGCCGTCGCACGCGACCATGAGACCGCGGTCGGTCGGCCACATGCGCGCACCGACGGTCTCGAGCATTTGCGCAAGCGCCCCCAGATGCTCGAGACGCGCGCCGGTGAGCTCCAGATGTCCACGTGTGATCGCAGCCGCCATCGCATATGTGCCGGCCTCGATGCGATCCGGGATCGTGTGATGGCGAGCGGCCCGCCATTTCGTCGGCCCCTGCACCGCGATACGATGCGTCCCCGCCCCTTCGATATTCGCACCCATTGCGACGAGGCACGCGGCAAGATCGGCGACTTCCGGTTCGCCGGCCGCGTTGACGATTTCGGTCTCGCCCGTCGCATAGGTCGCCGCCATCATCGCGGTTTGCGTAGCTCCGACCGAGGGCGAAGCCAGCACGATGCGCGCACCGGCTAGGCCTGCAGGTGCTTCGGCCACGATATAGCCGCTGTCGACGGCAACCGAAGCACCAAGCTGCGCCAGCACCTTCAAATGCAGATCGATGGGCCGCGCACCGATGGCACAGCCGCCCGGCAACGAAACGCGCGCGCGCCCGAAGCGCGCCACAAGCGGCCCCAGCACCAGAACGGTCGCGCGCATCTTGCGCACCACATCGTACGGCGCCTCGACATGATTGGCGGGGCCAGCATCGAGCGTGGCCGTGTGCGGGCCTGCAGCACTCACACCCACACCGTGGCGGCCGACCACGCCCAGCATGTTCGCAACGTCGCCGACCTGCGGCAGGTTGGTCAGCGTCAGCGCATGCGGGCTCAGAAGCGATGCAGCTATTTGCGGCAAGGCGGCGTTTTTCGCACCCGCAATGGCGATCGTCCCTTCAAGCCGCCGGCCACCGTCGATCTGCAGCTTGTCCATCGCCGCCCCTCTCGTCAAAACCAACTCGAGACTAAGTGGTTTTGCATTGGTATTGTCAAGTTCCGAACCCGAAAGACGATTGTTTTTCCGATGAACGACGATGCGACTCACCGCGGCGAAATCGCCGTTCTTGCCGCCGACTTCCTGTTCGACGGTGCGACCCTGCGGCGCGACCACGCAATTGTGCTGCGCGATGGCGAAATCGCCGATTTGGTTCCGCGCCGGCAGCTTGCACCGACCCTCGCCGTAAATGCGCCTGCGCCAGGATCGCTGCTTGCGCCCGGTTTTGTCGATGCGCAGGTGAATGGCGGCGGCGGCGTGCTGCTCAACGATGCCCCGACAGCTGCCGGGATCGCGCACATCGTCGCGAGCCATCGCCGCCTCGGCACCACATCGCTGCTGCCGACACTGATCACCGACACGCCCGATACGCTAGATAAGCTCGCAGACGCGGCAGCAGCGCAGCCGATAGCGGGCGTTGCAGGTTTCCATCTCGAAGGCCCGTTCATCAGCCCGACCCGCGTCGGCATCCATCCGCCGCACTCCGTTGCACGCCTCGATGCGGCCGGCAAAGCAGCATTGCTGCGCTTTGCTGAATTCGGCCGCTCGCTCGTGACGCTGGCGCCCGAAGAAGTGCCTGCGGGTTTCGTCGCCGAGCTCGTCGCGGCGGGCTTGCGCGTGGCGGCCGGGCATTCGGCGGCCGACGCAGCCGCCTTTCGCCGCGCGCTCGACGAAGGTTTGACCGGTGTCACGCATCTGTTCAATGCCATGGCGCCGATTTCGGCGCGCGCACCCGGCATTGCCGGCGTTGCGTTCGACGATGCGCGCGTGTTCGCAAGCCTCATCTGCGACTTGCTGCATGTCGACCCGCTGGTCGTGCGCATGGCCTATCGCCTGATGGGGCCCGAGCGCCTGTTTTTCGTCAGCGACGCGATGCCGTCGGTCGGCTCGGACACGACATCGTTCGATCTGCTCGGCAGAATGGTCAAACTGATCGACGGCAAGCTGACCTCCGCCGACGGCACGCTTGCGGGTGCGCATCTCGACATGGCCGGTGCGGTGCGCAACGCCGTCTTGCATGTCGGCATTTCACTGGTCGATGCGTTGACGATGGCGTGCGCAACGCCTGCGAAGTTTCTGGGCCTTGAAGACCGGCTCGGACAGCTTGCGCGCGGGCGCAAGGCCGACATTGTCGAACTTGATGCGGCGTTGCAGGTTCAGCGCGTCTGGGCAGACGCTGCTTCGCTCAGCGCGTGATGGCAGGCGACCAACCGGTCCGCCTGCATCTTCAACTCCGGCACGGCGCACGCACAGATCTCGGTCGCGATCGGGCAGCGGCGATGGAAGCGGCAGCCCGGCGGCGGATCGGCGGGATCGGGAATCTCGCCCTTCAGAACGATGCGCGACGATGCGGTTCTGGCGCCCGACGGCGGGCGCGGAATTGCCGAAATAAGGGCTTGCGTGTAGGGGTGGCGGGGCTTGGCAAAGATCGCTTCGGTGGCTCCGCTTTCGACGACGCGGCCCAAATACATGACCGCTATCCTGTCGCTGACATGGCGCACGACCGACAGATCGTGGCTGATGAACAGCATCGAAAGCTGCAGCCGCCGCCGCAGATCGGCGATCAGATTGATGATCTGCGACTGGATCGAAACGTCGAGGGCCGAAACGGGCTCGTCGGCGACGATCAGCTTCGGCCCCAACGCAAGCGCGCGCGCGATCGCAATGCGCTGGCGCTGGCCGCCCGAAAACTCGTGCGGGAAGCGCGAGGAAGCCGCAGCCCCCAAACCGACGGTTTCGAGCAGGTCGGCCACGCGCTTTGCGATGTCGCTGTATCCGTGAATCGCCAACGGCTCGCCCACGATCGTGCCCACTTTGTGGCGCGGATTGAGCGAGCCGAACGGGTCCTGGAAAATCATCTGCATCTCGCGCCGAAACGGCTTCAGGCGCCGCTCGGGCAGTTGCGCGATGTCCGTGCCTTCGAAGCGGATGGCGCCGGCGTCCGGCGCCATGAGACGCAAGATCGTGCGCCCAAGCGTGGTCTTGCCGCAGCCGGACTCGCCGACAATGCCCAGCACCTCGCCCTGTGCGAGATCGAGATTGACGCCGTCGACGGCCGACACGCGGCGCCCGCGCTTGTCGGTATAGGTTTTGACGAGATTGCGCACTTCGAGCAGAGCGGTCATGGCACCGGGTTCCAGCAGGCGACGTCGCGGCCGTCGATGCGCGTTGTCGGCGGCAGTTGCGCGCGGCAACGCGCGTCGGCGGCATTGCAGCGCTCGGCAAATGCGCAGCCGACAGGCCGCGCACCCGGCGGCGGCACGTTGCCCGGAATTGCCGGCAGCGGACGCCCCGGAATGTTCGCGGCCGGAATCGTATCGAGGAGGGCCCGCGTATAGCGATGGCGCGGCTGCCCGAACAGCAGTTCAACGGGCCCCTGCTCGACAATGCGGCCCGCATACATGACCGCCACGCGCGCGCAAACCTCGCCGACCACGCCGAGATCGTGCGTGATCAGAAGACAGGCGAGCCCCAGATCGCGCCGCAGCCGGTCGATGAGTTCGAGGATCTGCGCCTGCACGGTCACGTCGAGGGCTGTCGTCGGCTCGTCGGCGATCAGCAGTTTGGGCTCGCAAGCGAGCGCCATTGCGATCATCGCGCGCTGGCGCTGGCCTCCCGACAATTGATGCGGATAGCGCTCAAGCTGGCTTGCAGCTGCCGGAATGCCGACAAGGTCGAGAAGTTCGGCCGCGCGCGCATCACACTGCCGCCGGTCGTATCCGCGATGGATCGCCAGCACTTCGCCGATCTGGTCGCCGATCGTGAAGACGGGATTGAGCGACGTCATCGGCTCCTGGAAGATCATGCCGATCTCGCCGCCACGCACGCGGCGGAGAGCGTGCGCATCGAGGCGCGCAAGATCGCGGCCGGCAAACAGGATGCGCCCGGCCGCAATAGAAAGTGGCGGCGACGGCAGCAGCCGCTGGATCGCAAGCGCCGTAACGCTCTTGCCGCATCCGGACTCGCCGACCAACCCCAGCGTTTCGCCGGCCGCAATCTCGAACGAGATGTCCTCGACCAGGGCAAGGCCCTTGAGCGCGATCGTAAGGTTGGCGACCTGGAGGATCGCCTCGCTCATGCCGCGCGCGCCAAACGCCCGCCAGGCATCGGCTGCGGCACACCGGTCGTGGTGGGCAGGCTCAGCGGCAAGCCGCACAGCGAGCGCACGGCCAGGAAGGCGAAGAGCTCGGCCTCGAGCAGATCGCCGTTCCAGCCGACCGCTTCGACCGGATCGACCGGCACGCCGAGCGCTTTGCGCAGGCCTTCCATGAAGGTCGCATTGAGCCGGCCCCCGCCGGTCACGAGCCAGCGCCTCGGCATGTGCGGCACATGCGCATTGGCGGCAACCGTCGCCGCGACGGTGAAGGCCGCGAGCGTTGCTGCACCGTCGGCATCGCCGAGTGAGTCGACGATTTTCGCGCGTGCATGGAAATCGTTGCGGTCCAGAGATTTGGGCGGCTTGGCCGCAAAAAACGGATTTGCCATGAGTTCGGCCAGCACGGCTTCGTCGATCTTGCCCGAAGCGGCGAGTGCGCCACCAGCGTCGTACGGCACGTTGCGGCGACGGCGCACGAAATCGTCGAGCAATGCGGATGCGGGTCCCGTATCGAAGGCGATCGTCGCATCAGAGTCGATATAGGTGACGTTGCCCACGCCGCCAAGATTGAGAACCATGAGCGGCATCGCAAAATCCGCAGCGAGGGCGCGATGGTAGAGCGGTGCGAACGGTGCGCCCTCGCCGCCCGCCGCCACATCGGCATCGCGAAAGCGCGTGACGACATCAAGCCCGAGCCGGCGCGCCGCATGCACGCCGTCCGCAAGCTGGCGCGTGAAGCGCCGTTCGGGCCGGTGCCAAACCGTCTGCCCATGCATGCCGACGACATCGACCTGCTTCCGCTCGATCGAAAAGTCGCGCATGAAACGCGCGATCGCCTGCACATGCGCTTCCGTGACCTTCGCCTCGAGCTGCGCCAGCGGATCGCGCTCGGCAAGGCTCGGATCGCGCAGAAATTCGAGCAGTTCGCTGCGCAATGCGTCAGGATAGGGATAGGATCTGCCAAGGCCCGTGCGCACCACGCGCGTGCCGTCGGTCTTGAGAAACGCCACGTCGATGCCGTCCATCGAGGTGCCGCTGATGGCGCCGATTGCGGCGCGCTGGGGAAAGCGGGTCATGGGATTGGACTCCAAGTGGATTGCAATTGGTATTCTAGAGGACTATATATCGGAACAGACGGATCGTCGCAATCGGCACCCGAAAACGGGTGCCAAAGGGAGGCACAGATGAAGAAGAATTGGCAAGGCGCATTGGTGTTTGCGTGCGCCATGGCGCTTGCGATCCCGGCCGCAACCGCGCAAACGGTCGAAATGGCCGTCGATGGTTCGCCAGCCGGTCTCGATCCGCATATCGTAACGGCCTTCAATTCCACGACGATCGTCGGCGGCACGATCTACGAGGGCCTCACGGTCATCGACAAGGATCTGCGCACGGTGCCGGGCCTCGCCGAATCCTGGACGATCTCGCCGGACGGCCTCACCTATACGTTCCGCCTGCGCGGCAACGTCACCTTCCACGACGGCAAGCCGGCCGAAGCCGCCGACGTCGTCGCGAGCTTCAATCGCGTGCTTTCGGCGACCATCGCCTCGCCGCTCGCAAGCCGCCTTGCGGCCCTCGACAAAGCGACAGCCCAAGATGCGCGCACTGTGGTGCTGACGCTGAAGGAGCCGTCCGCCCCGCTGCTGACGGCCCTTGCCTCGATCGCCATCGTACCGCGTGCCTTCGAAGCGGACAAAGACAGCCTGCAGCGCGCACCCGTGGGAACCGGCCCGTTCAAGTTCAAAGAATGGCAGCCCAACAGTTTCATCGCCCTCGAGAGGCACGCGACGTACTGGAACGCCGGCAAGCCCGCCGTCGCCGGCGTCAAGTTCAACATCGTTCCCGAGTCCGCGACGCGCCAGGTTGGCCTCACCAGCGGACAGTACTCGATCCTGCCCAATATCGACGCCGCAACCGCCCTGCAGCTGCGCGGCCGCCCGAATGTGCGAATCGTCGATACGCTTGAGCTTGCCTACACGCTGATCGGCATGAACGTGTCGAAGCCGCCCTTCGACAATGCCAAGGTCCGCGAAGCGCTGAACTACGCCATCAACCGCGCCGAAATCGTGCAAGCCGCGCTGTTCGGAGCTGGCGTTCCGGGCGGTTCGCTGTCGCCGGCCCTCAAAGACTGGGCCGTCGATCCGGCGACGTTCCCGTGCTTCAAGCACGACCCGGCCAAGGCGCAGGCCTTGCTGCGCGAAGCGGGCATCACCGCGCCGGTCGCGATCACGCTGCTGGTGCTGCCGCGCCAGGACATCCGCGACATCGCCCAGGTCGTGCAGCAGCAGCTCAACCGGGCGGGCTTCCGTGTCGAGCTGCGCATCCCGGAGATCGGGCAGTTCGTGCAGGATTGGCGCAACTCGAATTTCGACGCGTTCGCCTCGACAAACGCCGGCAGCACGGACCCCGACGACTACTACTACCGCACCTTCCGCACCGGCGGATCGACGAACGTGTTCAAGTATTCGAACCCGACGCTCGACGCGCTCCTCGATGCCGGTCGGCGCGAAACCGCCATGCCCGCACGCAAAGCCGCCTACGACCGCGCTCAGGCGATCCTGGCCTGCGAAGGCCCGGCCGCCACCCTCACCTACGGCCAGTTGTTTACGGCCATGCGCACCAACGTGCAGGGCTTCGACATCATCGCCAACCGGTCGCTGATGAGCCTCATGAACGTCACGCTCGCGCGCTGAAATGACGCGGCAGTGCCGGGCGCAGCGTAACGCCCGGCACTGCTGCGATTGATCCCATCCAAAATGTCGCGAAGCTTTCTGCGCACGCGTTTGGCCGACCTCGCGATCGTGCTGGTCGGCGTATCGATGCTCACGTTTCTGATGATCCGTCTCGTGCCCGGCGACGCGGTCGCGATCATGCTGGGCGCCAATGCCGAGGTGACGGCCGAGCGCATGGCCGAGATGCGCGCCCGCCTGGGGCTCGATCTGCCGATCCCCGTGCAGTATGCGCAATGGCTCGGCGCCGTGCTCACTGGCGATTTCGGCACGTCGCTTTGGACCGGCCAGCCGGTGATCGGCGAGATCGCCAAACATGTCTGGCCCACATTGCAGCTGACGGGCTTGAGCCTGCTGCTCGGCGCAGGCCTTGCCGTACCGCTCGGCGTGGCGATGGCACGCTTGCGCGGCGGCTGGCAGGAAACGGCTTTGCAGATCGCCTCGGTCGTCGGCCTCACCGTGCCGTCCTTCTGGCTCGGCATCATGATGATCCTGGGTCTCGCCACGCTCGCCCCGGATCTCCAGATGCTGGGCTATGTGCCGTTCGCAAGCGATCCCATCGGCAATTTCACGCGCCTTCTGCTGCCGGCCATTGCCTTGGCTTTGCCGATCCTCGCCAATCTCGCGCGCCTCGTGCGCTCGGCGATGCTCGATGCTTTGCAGCAAGACTATGTGCGCACCGCGCGCGCCAAGGGCGTTTCGGAACGGTCGGTGCTGTTCAAACATGCGCTGCGAAACGCACTGATCCCATTCGTGACGAGCGTCGGCATCATGACGGGCTATCTGCTCGGCGGTGCGATCGTCGTCGAGCAGGTATTTGCGATACCGGGGCTCGGCCGTTTGATCCTAGGGGCGATCTCGGAGCGCAACTATCCGCTGCTGCAGGCCGCGATCCTGCTCGTGACGTCGGGTTTCGTCGTCGCGAATTTCGCGGTCGATCTGCTCTATGCGGTCATTGATCCGCGCGTGCGGCTGGAGGGCCGGTCCTGATGCGGCCTGCCTCCAAGCTTTTCTGGTTCGCGAGCTCTCTCGTGGTGCTCCAACTCGCGGCGGCGCTGTTTGCCCCGCTTGTCGCCCCCTACGATCCGCTGTCGCAGGACGTGATCCAGCGCCTCAAAGGCCCCAACGCGCTGCACTGGCTCGGCACCGACCAATTCGGGCGCGACACGCTGTCGCGCATCGTGTACGGCATTCGCGCCTCGCTTGCCGTGTCGGCCACGGCCGTCGGCGGCGCACTGCTTTTGGGCGGCGCCATCGGCCTTGCCGCCGCCTATTATCGAGGCCTCGTCGAGCGCGTGCTGATGCGCAGCATGGACGTGCTGTTCGCGTTCCCGGTGATTCTGCTCGCGATCGGCATCATCGCGGTTCTCGGGCCCGGCGCCGTCACCACGGCGATCGCCATCGGCGTCGTCTACACGCCGATTTTCGCGCGTCTGCTGCGCGGCCCTGCACTTTCCATCGTCGAGAGCGACTACGTGCTCGCAGCCCGCTCGGTGGGGGCCTCGGACCTGCGCATCATCGCCCTGCATGTGCTGCCCAACCTTGCAAGTGTCGTGCTCGTGCAGACGAGCCTGCTGCTGTCGGCCGCAATTCTGGTCGAAGCGTCGCTGTCGTTCCTGGGGCTCGGCACGCAACCGCCGGTGCCGTCGCTCGGCATGATGCTGGCCGAGGGGCGCAATTTCCTGCTGCTGTCGCCGTGGACGTCGGTGTTTGCGGGAGCCTCAATCCTGCTGCTTTCCTTCGGGCTCAATCTGCTCGGCGACGTCTTGCGCGACACGCTCGATCCGCGCCTGCGAGGTTCGCATTGAACTTACGCGCCGCACGGCCCGCCGATTTTCCAGCCCTCGCCGCGATAGCCGCCAGCGCCTACCGGGTCGGCTTCGAAGGCCTGCTGCCGCCTGCGGTGCTTGCACGCTTCGACTTCGCGCATTTTGCACTGCGCTTCGCGCTCGAGACCGTTGCACCGACATTGGCCGAGGCGGACGACACAGTACTCGGTTTCCATCTGACGGAATCCTGCCACATCAAAATGCTGTTCATCGATCCCGAACGGCGCAGGCAGGGCATTGCCGCTGCCCTGCTCGCGAACGCCGAAGCGAACGGTGCCGCCACGCTCGAATCGTTCCGCGACAACGCGCCCGCACGGCGCTTCTACGAACGGCACGGCTGGCGCTGCGTGCGCGAATACACGCGCGCCTTCGACGGCATCGAATGCGCTTTCGTGGCCTACGAAAAGCCCTGAACCGCGCGCAGAAACGGAATGACATATCAATATAGCATTGGCGAACGCGCCGTGCTAGCTTTCGGCCATGCGAGGATCCCGCCAAGCGCCGAAGAGCAAGTCCGGTCGCACATCGGTCGATGCCGATCTGCCGACTCCGCTCTACCACCAGATCTATCTCATTCTGCGCGAGCAGATCGCAGCGGGTGCCTTCGAGAGTGCCGCACGCATGCCGACCGAAGCGCAGATCAGCGCCGATTTTTCGGTAAGCCGCATTACCGCCAAACGCGCCCTCGACGAACTCGCAGCCGAAGGGCTCGTCGTGCGCCGCCGCGGCCGCGGCACGCAGCTTGTGGGGCAAGTCGCGGGTGCGCCGGTCGAAGCGAACATCTCGGGCCTCATCGAAAATCTGCTTGCAGTCGGGCTCGAAACGAAGGTGGACATTCTGGAATTCGGCTACGGCCCCGCCCCGGCGCCGGTCGCAAAATCGCTGCGCCTCGCGCCACGCAGCGAGGTGCAGCGCGCCGTACGCGTGCGCCGCCACGGCGGAGTGCCGCTGTCCTATTCCACGAGCTGGGTCCCCGCCGAAATCGGCCGCGCTTTCACGGCCCGCGATCTTGCGCACAAACCGCTGCTGGCCCTGCTCGAACAGGCCGGATGCCTGGTCGGGTCGGCCGACGAAACCTTGTCGGCCGTCCTGGCAGAGCCCAGTGTGGCCAAAGCGCTCGATGTGCGGGTGGGCTCGCCGCTTCTGTCGGTCGTGCGCACCGTGTTCGACCAGCGCGGCCGGCCGGTCGAGCATATCGCGATCCTCTATCGCCCCGACCGCTACCAGTACCGCACCAAACTCGCCCGCGTGCGCGGCCCCGTGACGCGCATGTGGTCGCACGCCTGAACAAAACCGCCGGTCCTTCGACAAAAAAACAGGGAGTCAAAAATGACAAACGCAAACGGCAAATTCGCAGCAAAAAAGTTCGACCGCCGTACGGTTCTGGCCGGTGCGGCCGCCATCGGCACGCTTGCGGCCCCCGGTCTCGGCCGCGCGCAGACACCCACGATTAAGGTCGGCGTGCTGCATCCCGTGACCGGCGCACTGGCCTTCTCCGGCGGCCAGGCCCGCCAGGGTGCGGTCCTCGCGATCGAAGACATCAACGCGCGCGGCGGCATCCGCTCGATGGGCGGTGCGCGCCTCGAAGCGCTGCTCGCCGACGCCCAGTCGCGCCCCGACGTGGGGGCCGCCGAAGTCGACAAGCTCAACGAAGCCGGTGCGGTCGCCATCGTCGGGCCTTTCGCGTCGGGCATCGCGCTTGCGACCACGCAGGCCGCCGCACGCCACAATCTGCCGCACATCGTCGATGTCGGCGTCGTCGACCAGATCGTCACGCGCGGCCTCACCAACACGTTCCGCTTCGGCCCCGGCATCGGCACGATCGTCGATACCGCACTCGAGAATCTCGTTCGAATCAACGACCAGGCCGGCAAGCCGACCAAGACCGTGATGATCGTGCACGAGGAATCGGCCTTCGGCACCGGCATGGCGACGACGCTGAACCAGCGCCTGCCGCAGCTCGGCTTCGAAGTGATGGAAACGATCCGCCACGCCAACCCGACGCGCGACTTCTCCAACATCGTGTTGCGCATCCAGGCGCGCAAACCCGACCTCATCATCCCGTCCAACTACTACGACGAATACGTGCTGTTCGCGCGCGCCCTCCAGCAGAACCGCGTGCAGACCAAGGGCATCTATTCGATCCTCGGCGGCGGCGCTTCGTCCTATCGCTTCGTGAAGGAGTTTCCGCAGGCCGCCGACCTGGTGATGGACTGCAATCACTGGTTCGATCCGCGCAAGGCAGCATCCCTTGCCCTCAAGAACCGCATCGAAGCACAGGGCCTGTTCTTCACCTACGAAGTGTTCCTGGCCTACAGCTGCATGCTGTTGCTCGCCGACGCGATCGAACGGGCGCGCAGCACCGACAAGGCGGCCGTGACGGCGGCCCTCGCCGCCTCGACCTTCTCCGACCACATCATGCCCTACGGCCCAACGCGGTTCGTGAACGGCCAGAACCAAGGGGCACGCCCGGTCGTGACGCAAGTCCAGCAGCGCGACATCAAACTCATCTTCCCGGTCGAGTTTGCGTCGGGCAATCCCGTCTTCCCGCGCCCCGTCGGGCGCGGCTGAGGTTCGGCGGCGGTGCTGCAGCTCGTGCAGCACCGCCTTCGGTTTTCGCAGCGATGATCGAATTCCAAATCCTGTTGCCGTCGATCGTGAACGGCCTCACGCTGGGTGCCGTATATGCGCTCGTCGCCCTCGGCCTCACGCTGATCTACGGCGTGCTGCACATCATCAATTTCGCGCATGGCAGCCTGCTTATGGCGGCCCTCTACGCGGCTTTCTTCGCGCATGAGGCCCTCGGCCTCGATCCGTATCTCGCCATGCCGCTCCTGGCGGCTGCTTTTTTCATGGTGGGCTATGCGCTACAGCGCTGGGTCATCGGAAAAGCGAGCCACGGCAAAGACCAGAACGTGCTGCTCGTCACACTCGGCATTTCGATCGCGATCGAAAATCTCGCGCTCTATCTTTTCCGCGCCGACACTCGAACCATCGAAACCCCGATCTCCTACGAGATGCTCGATCTCGGCATCGCCCTCGTCCCCTATCCGCGCGCCATCGGTTTTGTGGCGGCTCTCGGCATCGCCGCCTTGCTGTGGTGGACGATCGAACGCACCGATCTCGGGCGCGCGATCCGCGCCGTGGCCAAGGAGCGCCAGGGCGCCAAGCTCGTCGGCATCGACGTCGATCACGTCTTTGCGCTCAGTTTCGGCATCGGCACCGCCGTGCTTGGGGCTGCGGCCTGTCTGTTGCTGCCGTCGTTCTATGTGAGTCCGGGGGTCGGCAACGTCTTTGTGCTCGTCGCCTTCACCGTCGTGGTGCTGGGCGGCATGGGCTCGTTCACGGGCGCGCTGGTCGGCGGCCTGGCGATCGGGGTTACGGAATCGGTCGGCGGCCTGTTCCTCGGCCAACAGCTCGGCCAGCTCGGCATCTTCGTCATTTTCATCCTGTTGCTGCTGTTCCGTCCGACCGGCCTGTTCGGGAGCCGCCTCGCATGAGTGCCTGGCTGCAAAGATCGCTGCTCGGTGCGAGCCTGCTCGCGGCCATCGCTTTCCCGCTGTTGGCCGAAGGCGGGCTCTGGACCAAATTTGCGTCTCCGGCGCTGCTGTTCGCGTCTCTGGGGCAGGCCT
>JAIXXA010000135.1 GCA_027490975.1 Rhodospirillaceae bacterium | reverse complement strand
TAACGGTCCTAAGGTAGCGAAATTCCTTGTCGGGTAAGTTCCGACCTGCACGAATGGCGTAACGATCTCCCCACTGTCTCCGGCACCGGCTCAGTGAAATTGAATTCTCCGTGAAGATGCGGAGTACCCGCGGTTAGACGGAAAGACCCTATGAACCTTTACTGTAACTTCGCAGTGGTATTAGGAAATGGATGTGTAGGATAGGCGGGAGCCTATGAAGCTGGGGCGTCAGCTCTGGTGGAGGCAACGGTGAAATACCGCCCTTACGTTTTCTGATATCTAACTTCGTCCCGTTATCCGGGATAAGGACCCTGCGTGGTGGACAGTTTGACTGGGGCGGTCGCCTCCCAAAGAGTAACGGAGGCGCGCGATGGTGGGCTCAGGCTGGTCGGAAATCAGCCCTCGAGTGCAATGGCATAAGCCCGCCTGACTGCGAGACCGACAGGTCGAGCAGAGACGAAAGTCGGCCATAGTGATCCGGTGGTTCCACGTGGGAGGGCCATCGCTCAACGGGTAAAAGGTACTCTAGGGATAACAGGCTGATGATGACCAAGAGTCCATATCGACGTCATCGTTTGGCACCTCGATGTCGACTCATCACATCCTGGGGCCGGAGCAGGTCCCAAGGGTTCGGCTGTTCGCCGATTAAAGTGGTACGTGAGTTGGGTTTAGAACGTCGTGAGACAGTTCGGTCCCTATCTGCCGTGGGTGTAGGAAGCTTGAGAGGATCTGTCCCTAGTACGAGAGGACCGGGATGGACGTACCTCTGGTGTACCGGTTGTCGCGCCAGCGGCATAGCCGGGTAGCTATGTACGGAAAAGATAACCGCTGAATGCATCTAAGCGGGAAACTTACCTCGAAACAAGGCTTCCCTGAGGATCGTGATAGACCATCACGTTGATAGGCCGGGTGTGTAAGCGCAGTAATGCGTTGAGCTTACCGGTCCTAATCATCCGAATGGCTTGATCTCCTTAGTCGTCGTTATATCGCGCGCAGCGTCGAGCTTCCCTCCGGGAACTCGTTGCTCGCTTGAATTCTCGATGGCACGTAAATCTCGATCGACAAAACGATCAACATATCTCGAAGCAACGTTCCGGTCGGACGGCCCGGTGGTCTTAGCGAGAGGTGCTCCACCCGATCCCATTCCGAACTCGGCCGTGAAAACTCTCAGCGCTGATGGTACTGCGTCTCAAGACGCGGGAGAGTAAGTCGCCGCCGGGCCTTCCGACCGGAACGTTGCTTCGATTTCTCTCTTCCATCCATGTTTGACACGCCCGCTTCGTGCGGGCGTTGTCTTTTTGGCAGCAGCGAACGTCTTGGCGCGGGGTGGAGCAGCCCGGTAGCTCGTCAGGCTCATAACCTGAAGGTCACAGGTTCAAATCCTGTCCCCGCAACCAACACTCGGAGAATCCCCGGCCAACGCCCGCCTCGTGCGGGCGTTTTCTTTTGGACTGCCGGGATCGTACTGGCAGGCGACGGCGCAACTCGGCCGCGCATCAGGCTGCGAATATGAGGGCCAGAGATCCAAAAAACCTCAAAACCGAAGCCCCCAAACTCAGAGATTCGTATTCCGCGAATCGTCAGTCGCAAAATGCGAATAAACAAATCTGTTTTTACCCAATTATTGTCGAACAAGTTTACGGTTGCTTAATGAACGCTTTGATATAACCAAAATACTATAAAACCAGAATTCAACAACCACTGCTGTCGACGACCTGTTGATCGATGGGTCTTCAGGGTTTTCCGGGAGAACAGAAATGGCGTGGTTCACCAACCTTCGCATCCGCGCGAAGATTTCGCTGCTTGCGAGTTTCCTCGCATTGGTCTCGTTGGGCATTGCGGGTTTTGCCGTCGATACGATGCGCAAATACAACGAATACAACGATGCGACCGTCGCCGCATCGCGTCGCGCCTTGAGCGCCGAGCGCGTGAACGGGCTCATCAACGCCACCGTTATGGAGTCGCGCGGCGTCTATATGTCGCAGACCCCGGCGGAAGCTAGCCGCTTCGGACAGGGCATTGCTGCAGCGCTCAAATCGCTCGAAAGCGAAATGGAAAAATGGCGGCAATCCGTGGAGCCGGAACAGCGCGCCACGTTCGAAAAGGCGCTCGCGGAGACGAAGAAGTTTGTCGAAGTACGGACGGAACTCGCCCGGCTCGGTCGCGAAGTCAGCCCTGCCGCAGCACGCGTCTTTGGCGACAACGACGCAAACCGGGCCAATCGGCAAGCCTTGAACAGGTTCATCGAAGAAGTGGCGAGCGCCGACCAGGTCCTGATCGCAAAACTCGACCAAGAGCTATCCGACTTCTACGAAAGTCGTTTTGCTCAGCTGCTCGCCGGCTCCCTCGCCTTGATCGCGATCGGTCTTGCTTTTGCCTTGTTCGCCGCTAGCCGGGCGATCGCGGGCCCTATCAATCGACTTGGAACGACGATCGAGAAGCTGGCGTCCGGCGACACGAATGTCTCGGCGGAGGGCGTCGAACGCAAAGACGAAGTCGGGATGATCGCGCGAACGGTCTCGGTCTTTCGCCAGAGCTTGATCGACCAGCGCGCAGCCCAGGAAAAAGAGCGCGCCGAAACTGCGCAGCGCGAGGTCCGCACGAAGAACCTGATGGTGATGATCGAGCAGTTCCGCGCCGACGTCTCCGGCAGGCTCAACATCGTCGGCACCTCGGTCGAAGGCCTGAATGGGTCTGCCGAAATGATGAATTCGACCGCCGGCGACACGCTCCAGAAAGCGGTCGCCGTCGCGGCCGCGGCCGAAGAGGCATCTGCGAACGTGCAGACGGTCGCTTCGGCGACCGAAGAGCTGACGGCCTCGATCCGCGAGATTTCGGGCCAGGTCTCCTCGTCGTCCGGGATCGCCCGCAAGGCCGTCGAAGAATCCGAGCAGACGAATGCCAAGGTGAAGGGCCTCGCCGAAGCCGCCCAGCGCATCGGCGCGGTCGTCCAGCTCATCAACAACATCGCGAGCCAGACGAACCTGCTTGCGCTCAATGCGACCATCGAGGCTGCCCGCGCGGGCGACGCCGGCAAAGGCTTCGCCGTCGTTGCCTCCGAGGTGAAGAACCTGGCAAGCCAGACAGCCAAAGCCACCGACGAAATCGGCCAGCAGATCGCCGAAATTCAGGAAGAGACGACCTCGGCGGTAGCGGCGATCGGCTCGATCGGCGGCACCATTCGGGAAATCGACCAGATCACCACGGCGATCGCGGCCGCGATCGAAGAACAGACTTCGGCGACACAGGAGATCTCGCGCAACGTTCTGCAGGCCTCGGACGGAACGCGCGAAGTATCGGTCAATATCACCGGGGTCAACGACGCCGCCGACAGGAGCGGCCGCGTCGCAGACCAGGTGCGATTGGCTGCCGGTGCGTTGACGCAGGAGGCGGCCGCCCTTCGCCAGCGGATCGATGCGTTCCTGACCGAGGTCGCCGCGGCCTAGACCGGCGCGGTGACTGCGACTTCGGCATTGCGCCGGATCGCATTCGAGTGGGGCGGATCCCGTGGGCCACGTCGAACTTATTGCAGCGCGCGACATAGTCGAGCGCCCCGCCGAAGCAGGCCGCATAGCGGCACGCAAAATGATGTTCGGGCGTCGTTGTGCCCGGCTTGCCGGGCCGCCAATCGACTTCGGGAACGCCCGAGGTTCCGGGCTCGGAATCTACCCAGTTCGGCGGGTTCGCGTTGCGTCTTGTGTCTGAATTGAGCTAGAGCAAAGCGCCGCCTTCGCGAATTCGGCAAGCTTCACGGCTTCGCACGGACATTCCGAAGGGAAAGCGCCCTATGGACGCCGCACTTGCCGCCGACCGCACCGGTCTCAGCGCTGCCGAAGCAAAGCGGCGGCTCGCCGCCGACGGGCCCAATGCCCTGCCGCAGACGGCGCGCCGCACAGCTTTGCGCATCGTCTCCGAGGTTCTGCGCGAACCGATGCTCGCCCTGCTGATCGGCGGCGGCGTCATATATCTGGTGCTCGGCGACGTTGAGGAAGCGATCCTTCTACTCGTTTTTGCGTGCATGTCCGTGGTCATCACGGTCGTGCAGGAAGCGCGCACCGAACGCGTGCTCGATGCGCTGCGCGATCTCACAAGCCCGCGTGCCCTCGTTGTCCGTGACGGCGCGCGCCAGCGCATTGCCGGCAGCGAAGTCGTGCGCGGCGACCTCCTGGTGCTTGCCGAGGGCGATCGCGTGCCCGCCGATGCGCGGCTTGTCGAAGCCCAGGATCTGCAGACGGACGAGTCGCTGCTTACGGGCGAGTCGGTGCCCGTGCGCAAAGTGCCGTCGGTACAAATGCAGGCTGCGCCGAAGCGACCCGGCGGCGACGATCTGCCGTTCGTCTATTCTGGCACGCTCGTCGTGCGCGGCGTTGGCCTTGCCGAAGTTCTGGCGACGGGGCAGCGCAGCGAGATCGGCCGCATCGGGCGTTCGCTCGGCGAGCTTGAAACGGCCGCACCGCATCTGCAGACCCAGACGCGCGATCTCGTGCGCATCTTCGCACTCGCCGGCGCAGCGGTAAGCCTGCTCGTGGTCGTGCTTTACGGCACTCTGCGCGGCGGCTGGCTCGATGCGGTTCTGGCCGGCATCGCCGTCGGCATGTCGATGCTGCCCGAGGAGTTCCCGGTCGTGCTCGCGGTGTTCATGGCGATGGGGGCATGGCGCATTTCGCAGGTACGCGTGCTCACAAGACGCGCAAGTGCGATCGAAACGCTGGGATCAGCGACGGTCTTGTGCACCGACAAGACCGGAACGCTGACCGAGAACCGCATGGCGATCGCGGAGTTGCGGCTTGCAGACGGAACGGTCGCGACGCTTGCTGCGGCGTCGGCTGCGCTCGACGAACCGTTCCAGCATTTGGTGCGTGTGGGTGCGCGCGCCAGTACGCCCAAGCCGTTCGATCCGATGGAGAAGGCGATCTTCGATATTGCCGAAGATCCCCGCTTGGTTGCGCCGCTTGGCGACGCCGCAGCCGAACCGGCACCGCTCAAAAGCTACGCGCTGCGGCCCGCGTGTCTGGCCATGACGAATGTTTGGCCAAGTGCCGGTGCCGCTGCGCCTTATGTCGCCGCAGCAAAGGGCGCCCCCGAGGCGATCGCTGCCTTGTGCCACCTCGATGCGGCAGCACGCGCACACCTCGAAAAGTTGGTCGAGGAAATGGCGGCCGCGGGGTTGCGCGTTTTGGGCGTGGCGCAGGCGGCAATCGCCGATGCCGCGTTTCCGGAAACGCAAGACGGCTTTACCTTCGTCTTTCTGGGGCTTCTGGGGCTGTCGGATCCGCTGCGCGCGAGCGTACCGGCCGCCGTCAAAGAATGCCGGGCCGCCGGCATTCGCGTGGTGATGATCACTGGCGACTATCCGGCGACGGCTCTTGCGATCGCGCGAGAGGCCGGGCTCGACGGGGACGGCCTGCTTGCAGGCGACGCACTTGCCGACCTTTCGGACGCCGACCTTGCCGGGCGTGTTGCGACAGCCACGGTATTTGCGCGCGTGATGCCGGAGCAGAAGTTGCGCATCGTGCGCGCTTTGCAGGCCAATGGCGACGTCGTCGCGATGACCGGCGACGGCGTGAACGACGCGCCCTCGTTGAAGGCCGCCAATATCGGCGTCGCGATGGGAAAGCGCGGCACCGACGTTGCGCGTGAAGCCTCGTCGATCGTGCTTCTCGACGACGATTTCGGCTCGATCGTCGCGACCGTCAAACTCGGTCGGCGCATCTACGACAATCTGCGCAAAGCGATGAGCTTCATTCTGGCGGTGCATGTGCCGATCGCCGGCCTTGCGTTGCTGCCGCTGCTGTTCGGGCTGCCGATCCTTCTGGGGCCGGTGCATATCGCGTTTCTCGAAATGGTGATCGATCCGGTCTGCTCGCTCGTGTTCGAAGCCGAGACGGCCGAAGACGATCTGATGCGTCGCCCGCCGCGCGATCCGGCCGAGCCATTGTTCTCGCGCGCGATGGTCGTCTGGAGCGTGTTGCAGGGCGCATTCGCATTCGGCCTTGTGGCCGCGATCTTCGTCTTTGCGTTCAAGCGCGGCATGCCGGCCGACGAGGTGCGCGCTCTTGCGTTTTTCTCGCTGGTCACGGCGATCGTGGCGCTCATTCTCGTCAACCGCTCGGCGAGTGCTTCGCTCTTGCAGGCGATCAAGCGACCCAATCGGGCGCTCGCAATCGTGCTTCTGTTCGTGGGTTTGATGTTGGGGGCAACATTGGCGGTTCCGGCTTTGCGCGGCCTGTTCCGCTTCGGCCCGCTTCATATCGACGATCTGCTGCTGACCGTCGGCGCCGGGGTTTTTGTTCTGGTCGTGCTCGAGATCGCCAAGCCGCTGCTGCGACGGGCGATGGCGCCTGTCAGTCGCGCTTGAGGAGGCCCGCCAGCAGATTTTCGGTGGCCGCTTCGATCGCGCGGGCGGGTTCTTTCCACGGAAATTGCGGCATTGAAACGGTCAGCATGATCATGCCGTGGCCGAGCATCCAGATCGTTTCCGCGGTCGCCACCGGATCGCGCGCGGCAAACGTGCCGGCGGCAACCAGGCGCTCGACCAAGGCAAGCAGACGTCCGAACAACTGCGGGCCGACATTGCCTGCGGCCTCGTTCGGATTTGCCTCGAGGTGCGTGGCGGGCCCGATGCCCTGGCTCTTGATTGAAAACACCATGCGATAGGCGTCTGGGTGCGTTTGGCCGAAGCGCACATAGGCGGCCATGAAGCCTTTGAGCTTTTCAAGATCGTTTGCGAGCGTTTTTTCGAGCGTATCGAACTGCACCAGCAATTCGCCCATCGTGCGGTCGCACAAGGACAGCAGGATCGCATCGCGCGTCGGGAAATAGACGTAAAGCGCGGTCGAAGATGTGCCGATCTCGGCCGCAATGGCGCGGACCGTCACACGCTCGATGCCGTCGCGCAGGAGGATGCGCTGAGCGGCATCGAGAATTTCGGCCCGCCGCTCATGCCCCGAGCCCTTTGGCTTTCTTTGCAAAATCAATGATTTGGACACTTTCGACGCCTCGATCCGCAGCAGAAGCTTGACAAGTAAGTTATCAATGATAACTTATCAATCATCAGTTAACAACGATCACTTTTCCCGACTCCAACCTTTCTTGAGGTCGAATATGCCACGGATTGCGTTTGTGCTGATGGGCCTTGCCGCCATGGGTGCGTTGGCCGCGTGCGGCGAAGCGCCGGCTCGGCCGGAGGAAATCCGGCCCGTGCGCCTGATCGATCTGCAGCAAAGCCCGCGCGAAACGACGCTGCAGTTTTCGGGCGAGATCGTGCCGCGCATCGAGACAGCACTCGGATTCCGCGTCGCGGGCAAAATGGTCGAGCGGCGCGTCGATCTGGGCGCCCGCGTCGAAGCAGGCCAGATTCTGGCGCGGTTGGATGCGCGCGATCTTGCCCTGTCCGAGCGCAGCGCGCGCGCCAGCGTCACGGCGGCCCAGTCGCAGCTTGAACTCGCCACGGCCGATCTTGCGCGCCAGCGCGCCCTGCTCGAACGCGGCCATATCGCGCAATCCCAGTTCGACCGATTCGAAACGCAGTATCGCGCCGCCAAAGCCGCCCTCGACCAAGTGGAATCGCAAGCACGCGAACGCGCCAACCAAACCGGCTATACGAACCTCGCGGCCGATGCCGCCGCGATCGTCACCGCCGTCGAGGCCGAACCGGGCCAGGTGCTGGGCGTCGGCCAGACCGTATTCCGTTTGGCGCGCCTGGATGGCCGCGAAGTCGCGATCGCGGTTCCCGAAACGCAAGTCGATCTGTTTGCCCCAGGCGCTGCCGTGAAGGTCGATCTGTGGGCCGCCGCGGGTGCCGCGATCGACGGGCAGGTCCGCGAAATCTCCGCGATGGCGGACCGCGCAACACGCACCTATCGCGTGCGCATTGCGATCCCGGATGCCCCGCCTGCCTATCGGCTCGGCATGACGGCAAATGTGTCGTTTGCGGTGCCCGCCGCGATCAACGGTGTGGAAGTTCCGCTTACGGCCGTCACGACAAGGGGCTCTGACATCCACGTTTGGATCGTGCCGGCCGGCAGCGACGTCGCCACGCCGCGTGTCGTGGAAATCGCTGGGACGCGCGGCGAGAACCTCGTCGTTAGCGGCGAACTTGCGCCCGGTGACCGGATCGTGGCCGCTGGTGCCCATCTGCTGCGCGATGGCCAGCGCATCCGCGTGGCAGCGGTGCTGCCGTGAGCGCGCAACGCTTCAATCTGTCGGCATGGGCGATCGCACACGCGTCGTTCACGCGCTTTGTCGTCGTCCTTTTGATGGCCGCGGGCATCCTCGCCTTCTTCAAGCTCGGCCAGAAAGAGGATCCCGATTTCACGTTCCGCGTGATGGTGCTCCAGACCGCGTGGCCGGGGGCGACCGCCGACGAAGTGCAGAACCAGGTCACCGCGCGGCTCGAGCGCAAGCTGCAGGAAGTGCCTTATCTCGATTTCACGCGCTCATCGTCGCGGCCCGGCGAGTCGCTGATCTTCGTTAATCTGCGCCAAGACGTGCCGCCCCGGCAGGTGGCCGACATCTGGTACCAGGTGCGCAAAAAAATCGGCGACATCCGCGCCACGCTGCCGGCCGGTGTGCAAGGCCCGTTTTTCAACGACGAATTCGGCGACACCTATAGCGCCATCTACGCGCTTTCGGGCGAGGGTTTCGGCTTTCGCCAGCTCAAAGACCAGGCCGATCTCCTGCGCGACGCGTTGCTGCGCGTGCGCGGCGTGGAAAAGATCGACGTGATCGGCGAGCAGGCCGAGCGCATCTTCGTCACCGTTTCCAATCGGCGCCTGGCCCAACTCGAGCTCGACGTGGACGCGATCGCGCGCGCGGTCGGCGGCCAGAACGACGTCGAGCCGGCCGGCACGGTCAACACGACCGCACGCGACGTGCGCTTGCGCGTCGAAGGCGGGGTGGACCGCCTGGCCGAGATCGCCGAGCTGCGGCTGCGCGCGGGCGACGCGACGATCCGGCTCGGCGACATTGCCGAGGTTACGCGCGGCTATGTCGATCCGCCGGTCTTCCGCATGCGCTTCCAAAACCGCGACGCGATCGGGCTTGGCGTTGTCATGGCGCGCGACGGCAACGTCGTCGAACTGGGCCCGCGTCTCGACGCCGTCATTGCCGCCATCGGCGCCGAGATGCCGCTCGGGATCGAGATCGGCAAGGTCGCCGACCAGCCGCAGATCGTCGGCCGCTATATCGGCGAGTTTCTGATTACGCTGCTCGAGGCGGTCGCGATCGTGCTGGTCGTGAGTTTCGTGAGCCTCGGGCTTCGCACCGGCGTGGTCGTTGCCCTCACCATTCCGCTTGTGCTGGCGATCACGTTTCTTGCGATGGACTATTTCGGCATCGCACTCCAGAAAATCTCCCTGGGCGCATTGATCATCGCGCTCGGCCTGCTCGTCGACGACGCGATGATCGCGGTCGAGATGATGGCCCGCAAACTCGAGGAGGGCATGGACAAGGCGGCCGCCGCCACATACGCCTTCACCTCGACCGCCATGCCGATGCTGACCGGAACGCTGATCACGGTCGCAGGGTTTCTGCCCGTCGGCCTGGCAAAATCGACGGCGGGCGAATACACCTTTTCGATCTTCGCCGTGGTCGGGATCGCCCTCGTCGTGTCGTGGTTTGCGGCCGTGTTTTTCACGCCGTATCTGGGCTATGTGCTGCTGGCCGAGCGCAAAGCGCATGCGGCGCACAATGTATTCGACACGCGCTTCTATCGCGGTTTGCGTGCCTTCGTCGATGCGTGCCTGCGCTGGCGCTGGGTCGTGATCGGTGCCACGGGAGTTCTGTTCGCAGCCGGCATTGCCGGGCTCGGTATCGTGCCCAAGCAGTTCTTTCCGGCCTCGAACCGCGCCGAAGCCATGGTCGAACTGTGGCTCCCCGAAGGCAGCGGATTTGCCGCGAGCGAAGCGGCGGCCAAGCAGATGGAGCGCGCATTGGCCGGCGATCCCGACGTCGTGAACGTCGCGACCTATGTCGGCGGCGGCAGCCCGCGCTTCTATCTGCCGCTCGACCAGCAACTGCAATCCTCGAACTTCGCCCAGCTTGTGGTGCTCACGGCGGATCTCGAGGCGCGCGAGCGCGTTATCGCGCGCATCCGCGCCGAGCTTGGCGCCAATGCGGCCGGGGTGCGCGGGCGCGTCGATCGCCTCAATAGCGGCCCGCCGGTCGGCTGGCCCGTGCAGTTCCGCGTGCGCGGCGACGATCCTGCGGTGGTGCGCAAATTCGCCGACGCGGTCAAAGAGCAGGTGCGCAGCCATCCCGCCACATTCGACGTGCACGACGATTGGCGCGAGGCCGTGTCGACCTTGCGCATCGCGATCGACCAGGATCGCGCGCGCGCCCTCGGCATCACCTCCCAGACCGTGCGGCGCACGCTCGCAGGCGTGACCGCGGGCGTCGCCATCGGCGGCTACCGCGAAGACGATGCTGTGATACCGATCCTGCTGCGCGCACCGGCCGACGAGCGCACGGCCTTGGCCGCACTCGGGCAAATCTACGTGCGGGCGGCGAACGGCGTTTCGGTGCCGCTGTCGCAGATCGCGCGCATCGTGCCCGACAGCGAGGCCGGCATCGTGTGGCGGCGCAACCGCATGCCGACGATCACGGTGCAGGCCAATCTGCCCGACAGCGTGCAACCGCCGGACGTGTCCAAGGCGATCGACGCGGCCCTCGCGCCGCTGCGCCGCCAATTGCCGGCCGGCTACACGATCGAGGCAGGCGGGGCAGTCGAGGAGAGCGCCAAGTCGCAAGCCTCGATCTTCGTCAATCTGCCGCTGGTCGCGGTCGCCACCTTGGTGCTGCTGATGCTGCAGTTGCACCATTTCGGCCGCGCGATGCTGGTTTTCCTGACCGCCCCGTTGGGCATCATCGGGGCGGCCGGTGCTTTGCTGGTCTTCCAGCTGCCGTTCGGCTTCACGGCGATCCTGGGCGTGATCGCCCTGTCAGGCATGATCATGCGCAATTCGATCATTCTGGTGGACCAGATCGAGCGCGAGATCGCGGCCGGCAGCGACGCGTGGACGGCCATCGTCGAATCGACCGTGGCGCGGTTCCGGCCGATCATGCTGACGGCGGCCGCCGCGATCCTGGCGCTGATCCCGCTCACCCGGAACGTGTTTTGGGGGCCGATGTCGGCCGCCATGATGGGCGGGCTCGTGGTCGCAACCTTGCTGACGGTCACGTTCCTGCCGGCCCTCTATGCCGCTTGGTTCCGCGTGAAACGGCCCCATCCTGCCGCCGAATCCGCCCCCCAAATGGCGACAGTAGCGGCCGAGTAGAGTTTTGCTGCGAAGCCCCCTGGCGGCAGCGCCATGGCGCCGCCATAATCAGATGTAACTTGTCGCGTCGCGCGCGCGAAACGGCAATGGGATCTCGCGGGGAACCGATGGAATCGATCTATTATGTCGTGAGCTGGGCCTGCCACCGGCGCTGCAAGCATTGCTACGAAGAGCGCTTTCGGCCCTACAACGCCGAAGAGATGAAGGGCGTTCTGGCCGAAGCGGTCGCGGCATTCCCGCGCATCGTCGATGCGTTGCCCGAACGCATGGTCTATCGCGATCGCGCCGCACCGCAATCCGACGGCAGCCTGCCGGAGAAAGTCGGCCGCGTGATCCTGTCGGGCGGGGAGTCGCTGCTCGATCCGATCCGCGAAAACGTCACCTACAAGGTGATCGAACGGCTGCAGGCGCGCTATCGCGACAATGGCGGCGTCAAGATCGTCGTGCAGACGACGGGCGATCTCGTGACGCCGCGCATCCTCGACGATCTTCTCGAGCGCGGCATCTGGATGCTGTCCTGCGCCGGGCTCGACGATTTCCACGTCAATATCGATCCCGAACGCCTCCAAGACGAACTCACGCGGCTGTTCGAATCGCGTGGCATGGCGGCCTCGGGCCTCGCGGCGCAGAACCGCAATTGGCTCGACGAGGCCGGGCCGCTCTTCAGTTTTTTCGGCGCTACACCCGATGCCTGGATCGGCAAGATCTGGCCGCGCGGCCGGGCTTGGGCCAACGGGCTTTCGACTGCAACGCTCGACGACAATTTCTGCGGTCGTTGGTCGGGCGGCCTCGATTTTCTGCGCTACGGCTATTCGGGCTCGGAAGTGTCGATCGAGCCGAACGGCGACGTCTATCCGTGTTGCATGAAAACCAAAGTGCCGATCGGCAATCTGCAGCAGGACACGCTCGTCGAAATCCTGGACTCGCTGGCGGACGATCCGGCCTTCCGGGCGATTTCGGCCGGTACGCCCGACCGCATGGGGCTGGCAGACGGCTGGTCGGTCGAAGAGTTCCGCGCCAAATCCGCGACCACGACGCCGACCGGCAAGCCTTATGCGAATCTCTGCATCGGCTGCGACCGTTTCCACGAAGAAGTTCTGGCGCCGCGCCTTGCTGCGGCGGCCGAACGCCGGCGCGTCGCGCGGCTGGCGGCAGCCCAATGAAGATCACGCGCCGGCATTTTGTTGCCGCGGCCGCGTCTGCCGCTGTTTTGCGTCCGCCGCGCGCACGAGCGCAAGCAGAATGGAGCCAAACGCTTGCCCAAGCGCGCGGCAAGCCGGTGTTCTTCAACGCTTGGGGCGGGGACGAGCGCACGAACGCCTTCATCGAATGGACGGCAACCCGTTTGCGCGCCGAATTCGGCATCGAGCTGCGCCATGTGCGACTGCGCGACACGGCCGAGGCCGTGCAGCGCGTGATCGCGGAAAAGGCGGCGGGCCGCGATGCGGGCGGTGCTGTCGATCTCGTGTGGATCAACGGCCCGAATTTCGTCGCCATGAAAGAGCGCGGCCTGCTGTTCGGGCCGTTCGCGCAAGCTCTGCCGAATTTCCGTTATGTCGACACTGTCGGCAAACCCTCGACGATCGTCGATTTCACAGTCCCCGTCGAAGGCTATGCCGCCCCGTGGCGTATGGCGCAAATCGTCTATGTTTACGATGCCGCGCGATTGGCAAATCCGCCGCGCTCGATCCCGGCGTTGCGCGACTGGGCGCTTGCCAATCCGGGCCGCACGACGCATCCGGCGGTACGCAATTTTCTCGGCGCCACTTTTCTGAAACAGGCCTTGTTCGAACTCGTGGTGGATCCCGCAGTGCTGCAGCGCGAAGCTGCGACCGTCTACGAAGCAACCGTGGCACCCTTGTGGCGCTGGTACGATGCGCTGCGGCCGGCTTTGTGGCGCCAGGGCCGCCAGTTCCCCGATAGCGGACCCGCCCAGCGCCAGCTTCTGAACGACGGCGAGATCGATCTGATGGTGTCGTTCAATCCGGCCGAAGCGGCTGTGTCGATCGCCAACGAATTGCTGCCTAGAACCGCACGCGTCTACACGATGGCAGCGGGCAGCATCGGCAATACGAGCTTCGTGGCGATCCCCTACAATGCCGCCAACCGTGCTGCCGCCATGGTTGCGTCCGATTTCCTGATGGGGGCCGAGGCCCAGGCGCGCATGAGCGATCCGCGCCAACTCGGCAATCCGAGCGTGCTGGACATCGCGAAGCTGCCGGACGAAGCGCGCCGTTTCTTCGCCGCCATTCCGCCGATCGCCGGCATGCCGACACAAGCCGAACTCGGCCGCGTCCTGCCCGAGCCGCATCCGAGCTGGATGACGCGCATCGCAGCCGACTGGGAACGGCGCTATACCGGCTGACATGGCGCTTGGTGTCGTCCCCTATCTGACGCTTGCGCTGTTTCTGGGGCCGGTCGCAGCCGGTCTTGTTTTCACCCTTCTGCCGGCCTTCGGCTATCTGCCGGCCTTGGGTGCGACGCAGATCGGCGCCCATGTTTTCGCGCGCCTGTTCGACCAGCCGGGTTTGACTGGCAGCGTTGCGTTGACCCTCGGCACCGGGTTTGCCGCGAGCCTTCTGTCGCTTGGCATTGCCGTGGGTTTCTGTGCGGCTGCCCATGGCCGACCGATTTTCCGCAGCGCCGAACGATTGCTCGCGCCGCTGCTGGCCACGCCGCATGCGGCGATCGCGCTTGGCTTTGCGTTTCTGATCGCGCCCTCGGGCTGGCTCGTGCGGTTCGTGTCGCCGGAACTAACGGGTTGGACGCGCCCGCCCGATTTCGCGAGCGTGGGCGATGCGGCGGGCATTTCGCTCGTGCTGGGGCTCGTCCTCAAGGAAGTGCCGTATCTGCTGCTGATGGCCGTTGCCGCCCACGGCCAGATCGCCGCGACCGCGACGATGGCGACGGCGCGCACGCTCGGCTACTCGCCGTTTGCCGCGTGGTTCAAAGCGATCCTGCCGCAGCTTTATCCGCAGATTCGCCTGCCGATCTATGCGGTGCTGGCGTTTTCGCTGTCGACGGTGGATGTGGCCTTGATCCTCGGGCCGTCGAACCCGCCGCCCTTGGCGGTACTTGCCGTGCGCTGGGCCAACGATCCGCTGCTCGATCTGTTTTTGCCGGCGATGGCGGCGGCCAGCCTTCAGCTTTTGCTGGTTGGCGGTGGGATCGGCCTTTGGCGGCTCGGCGAGGCGGCGGTTGCGCGCGTTGCACGCCCGTGGCTTGCCGACGGCGCGCGGGGTGCTGCGCTCGAGCGTACGGCGCCTGTCGCCCGCGCTGCGTTGATCGCCATCGCCGCGATCAATGCCGTCTGCATCGCGGCGATGGCGCTATGGTCGGTCGCGGCGGCGTGGCGTTTTCCGCATGCGTTGCCCGAGCGCTGGAGCTTCGACAATTGGACGCGTGCGGCGGGCCGTTTGGCCGAACCTGCCGCCACGACCTTGTCGGTTGCGGCCGCGGCGACGGCTGCAGCTCTTGTGCTTGTGTGTCTGTGTCTCGAAAACGAGCAGCGCCGCCAGCGTGCGGCCGGGCCCTCGGCCTTGTGGGCGCTCTATCTGCCGCTGCTGGTGCCGCAGATTTCGTTTCTGCTCGGCGCGCAAAGCCTGTTGGTGCGGTTGGGCTGGGACGGCACGTGGGGCGCTCTCGTGTGGTTCCATCTGCTGTTCGTGCTGCCTTACGTGTTTCTGGTGCTGGCCGATCCGTGGCGGGCGCTCGATCCGCGCTACGCCAAGCTTGCCGCGTGCCTGGGCGCTGCTCCATGGCGCGTGTTTTTCACCGTGCGCTTGCCGTTGCTGCTGCGCCCGATATTGGTCGCAGCCGCCGTCGGCTTTGCCGTCAGCGTCGGGCTCTATCTGCCGACGGTGCTCGGCGGTGGGGGCAGGCTCACGAGCCTTGCGACCGAAGCCGTTTCGCTTGCCTCGGGCGGCGACCGCCGCATCGTTGGCGTCTATGCGTTCCTACAGGCCATGCTGCCGCTGCTGGCCTACGGCTTGGCGCTGGCCGTGCCGGCCTTACTGTTTCGTCATCGACGGGGGCTGCGATGAGCGGGCTTCAATTCGAGCATGTGCGCCTGGCGGCGGGCCCGCGCGTGCTGGTCGCGGATTTTTCGCTTGGGATTGCCCCCGGCGAAATCGCGACCGTGATGGGCGCTTCGGGGGCCGGAAAATCGAGTCTGCTCGCCTATGCCTGCGGCACTTTGGCGCCGGGCCTTGCGGCGAGCGGCTCGGTGCGGCTCGACGGAATCGAGATCAGCGGCCTGCCGCCCGAGCGCCGCCGCATCGGCATTCTTTTCCAGGACGATCTCTTGTTTCCGCATCTGTCGGTCGGCGCCAATCTCGGCTTCGGTCTGCGCGCCGAAACGAAGGATCGTCGCGCGCGCATCGAAGAAGCGCTTGCCGCAGCAGGCCTTGCCGGTTTTGCCGCGCGCGATCCCGCCACCTTGTCCGGCGGCCAGCGCCAGCGCGTGGCGCTGATGCGCGCGCTTCTGGCCGAGCCTGCCGCGATCCTGCTCGACGAGCCGTTCGGCAAGCTCGACGCCGATCTGCGCGCGCAGATGCGCGAATTCGTGTTCGCGCACGTGCGCGAGCGCAAACTGCCGTGCCTGATGGTGACCCACGACAGCCAGGATGCCGATGCGGCGGGCGGCGTCTTGCGCACGCTCGAGAATTTCGCCTGACGCCGCGAAAGAGGCCGTCAGTAGACCGACGGCACGTACATCTCGCGCGGCACGGGCCCGCGAATATAGTCGGGATTGTAGACGCGGGCCGGCAGTTCGATCGGATCGTGCTGCACCTCGCCGTAGGGGATCTGGCTCAGCAGATGGCTGATGCAGTTGAGGCGCGCGCGTTTTTTGTCGACCGCTTCGACGACCCACCACGGCGCTTCCGGAATGTGGGTGTGCTGCAGCATCGCCTCCTTGGCCTTGGTGTACTGCTCCCAGCGCACGCGCGACTGCAGATCCATCGGGCTCAGCTTCCACTGTTTCATCGGATCGTGGATGCGCATCTGGAAGCGCAGATGCTGCTCGGTGTCGGTAATCGAGAACCAGTATTTGACCAGCACGATGCCCGAGCGCACGAGCATGCGCTCGAATTCCGGCACGGTGCGGAAAAACTCTTCGACCTGCGCTTCGTCGCAGAAGCCCATCACGCGCTCCACGCCCGCGCGGTTGTACCATGAGCGGTCGAACAGCACGATTTCGCCGCCGGCCGGCAGATGCGACACGTAGCGCTGGAAATACCATTGCGTGCGTTCGCGCTCGTTGGGGGCCGGCAGGGCAGCCACGCGGCAGACGCGCGGGTTGAGGCGCTGGGTGATGCGCTTGATGGCCCCGCCCTTGCCGGCCGAATCGCGCCCTTCGAAGATCACGACGATCTTGAGCTTCTTGTCGACGACCCAATCCTGCAGCTTCACAAGCTCGCTCTGCAGCCGGAAGAGCTCGCGGAAGTAGATGCGCCGGTCGATCGAATTCTGCTCGGGATGGTCGGACATGCCGTCCATGATCGCGGCGAGGCGGCCGTCGTCGAGTTCGAGTTCGAGCTCCTCGTCGAAGCTGTCGGCCATTTCGGCCATCACGCGTTCGTGGATGGATTGGACGTCGCTTCGGTCGCTGCTCATGGGGGCCTGCCTCGTCGTTTCCAGTTTCCAGAAACCTTACGCGGCAGCCCGCGTCACAATTATGACGCCGACCGGGATGTTTGGGCCAATGGCTTGCGGCGGAAGAGGAAACTGGCTGGGGCGCTAGGAACCGGAGCCACTTCTAAGTTATTGATAAATAAACTGCAGCTAGTCCGAATCTCTACTTTTTTGGTACATAAGATTGTGACACTTATTTCATATAGAACTTTGCACCTGTCAAGATGAATACAGTCGCTCGCGTCCTGAAGTTTGTTGGGATTCAGGGCCTCAGCTCCAGAATACAAAAAGCTGATCTTCAGTGAGCAGGGTTAGTCGGTATTTGGCGCCTCATGGGAGGGCTGATCCCCGAGCAGATGCACGAAATCCCGGAATGCGTCTTCGATTGAGCGGACCTTTTTGATCGCTCGATCGCATTACCTGCAAGTGAAGTTGAGAAGCTTAAGCATATGCCTATTCATCGCATTCGATAATCTCTTGCGACAATTAAAAACTATAAAATATAGCTTGAAAAGCTACATTTTATAGACTAATTTGTCTCGAGATCAGCAACTCAGGAGGCACAGATGCGGCACACGGTTGATCAAACCGCTTGCTTGCTCGCAATCGTATTGACACGCAGCGAGCAGCGTAGGGCGCGGATTAGCGAAAGGACTGTCAAGCGGCTGTCGCGGCGGCACGCTTTGCGCCGAGTTTTTATTGCTGAACTTAAGGAGGCGATGCTCGACTACGACTGGGTTCTTGCTGAAGTCTCAAGCGGTGGCTTTGGCGCGATTCGTGCCAGCACCCTGGAATCTGCGCGTACGATCACGACAAGGTCGCAGCTGACCGAAGATGAAAGGCTTTCGATCCGTGGCGGTGCTGTCGATTTTGACGCTTTCGAGCGTGAGTTGGGCGCCGAAGCCGATCAAGCCGACGACATTGATTGACGTTTGGGGGGGGCATTTGCCCTCCCTAGTTTAGGTCTGTGCCAACCGGATAAAATAGTCACGTGCCTGAAGAGAATATTGCTGACTTATCCAGTTAGCTCGGAAAAACCGCCGTTCATTTCAAGCGAGAAACCTTCAAGAAAAATCCTTTGGTTTTGATTTCCTCCTCGATCTTCAGTAGCCGATTCTTGATTTTTACGCGGTTGTGCAAAAACCATCGGATTAATTCAAAGAACCCAGTAGGCTTCCTACAGTCGAGAGCGTCTTCGACTTCAAACGGAAGAGAAGTAAGCTTAAGAAAGTCTTCGTTGCACGCCCAGACGCCAAAACGCCAAATCAGTCTCTCCTCGTCATCTGAATTGGTTGTGTGGTGAACATACAAAATGTTCTCCGTGTGAACCTTCGACGAGATTTGATTTCTGAAAACATCTTCAGTTGGACCGCTCCACTCCAACCGAAATGCGGCCGCGCTTTCCGAGCCAGTAAGTCCGGCCTGTGACTCAGCGTCAATCAAGCTATGAGAGAAGTTAGCGAAACCATCGATGTCGTCGTCTTCCCCCTTCACCACAAAACGCCCACCCAAAACAATTTCAACAGCTGCAAATAGGGTAGTAGCGTGATAGAGCGTTTTCGCCATTGGTTTGACCCTTGTGCTTGCAGATCGACGATTTCATAAATGTTTCGGCAAACTATGGCAATCGACGGTTCGATGGCAACATCTTCTATGCAAATTCCAAATTGAATTGACGATACACATAACGCCTATGGTGAAAGTAAAGGTTTTTCCGTAGTTCATAGCCAGAGGATTTCGTCGAATCCTGTTGGGGATCTTCAAACCAATTTCGCAGTTTAGTGCGTTAAATCAGATTTGATGTGGCATACGAACTATCTGGGGTCATCTGATCGAAATAACTATATATTCCAATGAGTTAAATCGAGCCTGGCAAAGCTCATGCTACACTGATACATAACACTGAGGAAATCAAAACGTCCTTAATTTCAAGCTCCGAGGTGAGCAATAGAAGCCTGATAAGCGGAACTCTCGAACTTGAAAGAACTACACCGCCTTAAGCCGCGTTGAAACTATTGCGAGTGAGATTAGTCTAATTACAAGGGCGAACGTTAAATGCAACCGTCAAAAGAGAATCACAAGCTAACTTTTATCGATGCTTTTGCGGGTTGTGGCGGCCTCTCCCTCGGCCTGATGCAAGCCGGTTGCAAGGGGCTATTTGCTATCGAGAAAGATAAATTTGCGTTTGAGACCCTTCGATCAAATCTCGTAGACCGGGAGGGGCGGTTCCACTTCGTTTGGAAATCTTGGTTACCCCGCAAGCCTATTTCAATTAATACATTGCTTCGTAAGCATCGCGATGATCTGAAGACGTTGACAGGTCGGGTTGATTTGCTCGTCGGAGGTCCTCCGTGCCAAGGATTCTCAATGGCCGGGAAGCGAAAGCATAACGACCCTCGAAACAAGCTATTCAAATCCTATCTGGAATTGGTTGAGTTATTGAGACCACGCATTGTCCTCCTCGAGAATGTCCGGGGGTTTACTACAGATTTTAATCGCGATGGGCAGGCACTCAATTACTCCGAAAAACTAAAAGAAACGCTTTCCTCTAATTACGCAGTATATGAGGAACTGATTGATGTTCGCGCATTTGGTGTGCCACAGGGACGTATAAGATACTTTTTGATCGCAATTGAGCCTGGACTTTGCGTCGAAAATCCATTCGATCTCATCAGGGCGCATCTGCCGACATTCCTGCGATCAGCTGGGCTGCACGTGCCAGTTTCATCGGCCACAGCAATCTCAGATATGGAAGTCTCACGAAATGGTAGAAGGCCGTCTACGGATACGCCAAAATTTGAAGAAATTGCTTACAAATCTCCATCTACGCACTATCAAAGATTACTGAATGCCGGGACTGAATGCCCGGGCGATCTTCGATTGGCTAGGCATATGGCCGAAATCGAACGTAGATTCGCCAAAATCATTGAGATAAGTCATGCTGAGGGCCGATTAAATAAGTCAATCAGCAAGGATCTTAAGGAAAAACTTGGACTAAAGAAATGCGCGCTTAGGGTGCTTGATCCCGACAAACCTTCACCCACCGTCACAAGTATGCCTGACGATCTCTTACATTACGCCGAACCCCGAACTCTAACGGTTCGTGAAAATGCACGTCTGCAGAGCTTCCCAGATTGGTTCAATTTCAAGGGAAAATACACTACCGGTGGCTCTCTGCGCAGGAGGGAAGTTCCTCGCTTTACACAGGTGGCGAATGCAGTGCCGCCACTAGTGGCAAAGGCAATTGGTGAAGTACTAACTAAAATTTTAAACCAAGGAAAGAAGAGAGTTACTGACAAAAAGACGGTAAAATTACCGAGGGCGCAGCGATTGATGCATCCGCCGGAAATCACCGCGGAGATTTAGAATTCTCCTTCGTAGTTCACGCATCTCATCTAGTGTTACCACCGTTGCGTCTTCAATCCGAGCGATGCCCATCTTTCCGCCAGGTGCTAAGACTTGATGGCCTAAGCTATTTCGCTTCGGTACGACATCGTTCATATATTCAGTTAGTACTCCGTCCATTTCGGATAACTCATTGAACTCCGCCAAGGAGATAACTCGTTTAAGGGTACGAAGCCAATCATTAGCGGTGACAATATTGTGCGCCTTGAACATCGCAGACACCTGAGGATTAGCTTTGAGGTTGCTCAGCTGATTCTGTGATTTAGTCAACCGTTCCTCAACCACGGCAAGTGTCTTGGCAGCCATCTTATCTCTGTGTTCGCTGGAAATTTTTTCGAACATCGCTTCAATACAATCACGAATCATATAGTCGATGTCACTGGTCGCACCCATGACTATTCCACGTGTATGGTCGAGGTCGAGCACCTTCTTAACGAGGGAATCGAATACGCCAATAACTTCGTCAACAAGGTCTTCACGAGATGAGCAAAAAACGCCCTCAAGATTATTGTCGAAGGCCAGCTGCCGGAGTTTTTTAGCGTTATTCTCACCTGAATAAAAGATTACGTCTTTGAACCGAATTTTCTCTCGAATTTGCAGGATTGCAGCCTCTCCTCTGTCTTCGCCCCCAAGATTCCAGTCAACTAGAATCAAATCAACTTGATCGTCAAATACTGCGTCCGTTACCTGATCTTGCAGATCCTTTAGTGACGTGCAAAGTGTGGGCTTGAATTCAAACCCCTCATCTTCCATGCGGTTTTTAATTGCAATACGTTGTGCGTCAATGGCCCGTGGCTGGTCATCGACCCAGAGCACGTTGAAGTCGAGTCTCATTTTTTTCCCTCAGAAATTTTGACCAAAAAAGTAGTACCAGAATCCTCTTTGCTGTCCAAGAGTTCGATACTACCTCCAATCTCTCCTAAGACTTGTCTGACGTGATACAGACCTAGGCCAGAGCCCTTAGGGCGAGTTGCCGTATATCCCATCTCAAAAATTCGACTTCTGTCGACAGCTTTGCTAATGCCTACGCCATTGTCAGACACTCGAATTTGAAGCCCGCCCTTGTCGAGGGCTGTCAAATCGAACTTAACCCGCGATGCTCTCGCCTTGCGAGCATTGCTCACCAAGTTGTCAATAACGATTGAAACATCGATTGGATTAAACTTAAGTCGGAAGCTTGGGTGATCGTTCGATACCTCAATCCTAGTTCGCGCGCTTCCCGCAGTCTTAGCGATGCTGTCGATATACTCAGCAACAAACGCGGCGAGGTCAGTCTCGATCTTTTCTGAATCCAGCTTGAATTTTGCTCTCGCGGCAAATCGTGTGATAGCTAGGATCTTTCGATTTAGGTAGGCCATTTGCTCCATCGCAGCGAGCACCTCGGAGCGGGCAACTACTTTCTTATCCTCGGTAGTCGCTAGGAAATTCTCTATCTGTTGCGCAAGATCGACGGCATAGAGAGTAACCTGATGATGTAGATTTAGAATTGTGGACGTTTCAACCGTGACAGCCGACTCTAAAAAATAAGACCTGCTCTTCTCGATTTCTACAGCTTCCTCAGCCGCGTCGGCTCTCGCCATTGCGGCTGCCGCCGCAGCTCGTTCTCGCTCCGCAACTTTAACTGCTTCACTTTCAGATTTTTTTAACTCTTCAAATTTTCTCTCCGCTAAATCTAACTTGCCCAACAAAATCTTGTCGCCCGACTTCTCCGCGATCATTCGAAGGCTAATAATCGAAGACTCAAATTCACTCGACCTTATGTTAAGTAAGCCAATGAGTCGTTTGCTGTATTCAAGTAATTCAACTTGATCATTGTCGACTAGGTTTGCAACCGCTGCGGAAACTCGCGCTCGTCCGGGATCAGTTAGGAGGCGCGATAAATCCTCCGTCTCTCCATCGACGTCATCTTTCCAAGAAACTGGTACGACGTATTTTTCCAACCGCTTAAGGCCATGGTCCATTACGGCCTTTTTCAATTGTCGGACTGCGGGTGTTTCAATCAAGCCCTGGTTTCGACTTGATGCTTCTTGGAAATCCTCATCGGCTCCCGATACGTCGACCTTACCAATTATTTCTCGCGTTCCAAGAAATCGGGCATAACCTTGTTGCTTGCGTCGATCGAATGCAAACCAATCATCGCCATCTTCACCGATTGGATAAACTCGAAAGCCATTGCGAAAGAGAAAGACTGAACCAAATTGAACTGATGGTAATCCGACACGGCGAGTAAATGTTATCTTTGCAGATTGATTTAAGTAGAAGATTTCACATCTAAAGCCCGCGCTCTCAAGACGATGATATTTATTCGGTTCTCTAACTTTATAAACTACTTCACCCCGGTCGGTTAAAGTCGTGTTGATAAATCCGTCTTCAATCTCTGTAACTATAAAAGTGGTTTTCTCACGCAGATCTGAAAAAATAAAATTTCCGACGGGGCCATTCACGATGTCTTTTTCGTAAGGGGCTTCCTTTCTCTTTGCAGCCTCCGCCTTGACAGACTTGTCCTTTGCAATCTCGTTCGGAGCAACTATGACAATGTTAAAGCGATCAACAAAATCGCCGAAAGGATTTATCAGTTTTGCAAGTGACGCTTTTAAAGAGAGGATACTCTCTCTTGTCCAATCTTGATGAAGCTTGGAAATTTCGATAACGGTGCCATGTTTGATCGCGGCACCGGATTTGATGAGTGCTTCGGGCAATTCAAAATTTTTCTGTTCAAGGTAGTCAACTGGTATACTTTCAAAATGCTCTTTGTCATTCTTCTCAAACTTTTCCCAATCAACACGAAGCTTAGACACAGCTCCTGAACTTGTAGATTTAGAGCGCGACTGAAGGATAAGGGTTTCCCCCAGCCGGTCTGACGAAAAACGACCAATTCCTTTACTGCCGGCGTAGTGTCTGCGCTGAGCCACCACATCGCGATAATCTTTTAACTTATTGCTTTCACGTTTCGCCGAGTATGCAACAAAGAGCCATTTATCCTTCAAGTCGTTGTATGACATGCCGTTGCCATTATCTGCGACAACGATTGTATTGGAAGAAAAGTAAAGGTAGACCGTACTCGCCTGCGCATCAAACGAGTTTTTTACTAGTTCAAAAATGGCAACTTCATCATCTGTAATCAGTTCACGGCCGAGCACGCGCTTCAATCCGGTGCTCACGTCAAAATGCAGCGCATCTTCGTCGGTACTAACTTTGTTGGGCTTCTTGTTTTCAGTCTCCGCCATTTCAAGAGCCTTTAAGAGGTGTTTACCTGGGGCCATTTAAGTTTGCCAAAATAACATATTCGGTCTCCCAGACGTCAATCGGGCTTTGACAGATGGTACGTATTAAGGCCAGCGATGTGGATGAAAACAGTTGGCTGGCGCGAGCTTAGCTAAAGTCACCATAGAGCGACAGTGTCGGCTCGGTTAGGTCGCCTGTTTATCTAAAGTAATTAGCATCTGACCCAGCCGATGGGGGCATCTGAGTAAGTCGGCGCAAGTCGTGACAGCTAAGCATTCGGCTTTCTTGAGGGTTAGTTGATCCCATTGCGCCTTGAGTTTTGTTCTGCATCCGAGCTTGGGCGTTTCCGCTTCGCCTAAGTTTTAGGACTTGGATTCCTTCCGCTTGCTCTTAGGCGTAAAAAAATACTGATCCCGCTGTACATGTCCTTTGTCGGTCTGGAAGCCTATGGACCTCTTTTTGCCCGATGTCGCTAGGCTTTTGACCTAGTTTTTTGACGACGGATTCTTCTTCGTGTTGTGTCTTTTGTCTATGCGGTAGCGCTGGGTATTGGGGGCGGCGTCGCTCCTGATCGCAGTGCAGCGGCGTACGCTGTCCCCGGGGGAGTAGGGGGGGGGGGGGAGCCCCTATTTCATTACTCTATGGGGAAAAATAAATTTGCCATGAGGAATGGAGCCACGAGCGACCGGAGG
>JAIXXA010000082.1 GCA_027490975.1 Rhodospirillaceae bacterium | reverse complement strand
GTCGAACGACCCCGCCACCTTTGTGGTGAACGCGCTGGCGCCGGCCGAAGTCACCAAAGTGGTGCTCGACGAGGAAGCGCGCCGCATCGAAGTGGTGGTGCCCGACGAGCAGCTGTCGCTTGCCATCGGCCGGCGCGGCCAGAACGTGCGTCTGGCCTCCATGCTGACCGGCTGGGCCATCGACATCCTCACGGAAGCCGAAGAATCCGAACGCCGCCAGCAGGAATTCAAGGAACGCTCGCAGGTGTTCGTGGACGCGCTCGACGTCGACGACGTGATCGCAGGGCTTCTTGTGACCGAAGGTTTCACGACGGTCGACGAAGTGGCGTCGGTCGAACTCGACGACCTCGCCAACATCGAAGGTTTCGACGAGGGCGTGGCGGGCGAACTCAAGACGCGCGCCGAAGCCTTCGTCGCGAAGGAATACGAGCGCTTCGAGTCCGAGCGCGTGCGCTTGGGCGTGTCCGACGAGGTTGCGGAAGCGACCGGCTTCGGCCCGGGCCTGCTCGTGAAGCTCGGCGAGAAGGGGGTCAAAACGCTCGACGATCTGGGCGATCTTGCCGGCGACGAACTCATCGAAATCGTCGGCAAAGACGTGATCGACGAAGAAACCGCCAACGCCATCATCATGAAGGCCCGCGAACATTGGTTCGCGGCCGAGAAGAAGTAAGGAAACCGGCAGAACTCGTGATCGAAGCGCTCGCCCTCGCACCCGAAACGCCCGCCAAGGCTTCGGACGCCGATATCGACGCCGATGCGGGCGGCCCGCTGCGCCGCTGCATCGTCAGCGGCAAGTCGGGGCCGCGCGCCGATTTCGTGCGTTTTGTCGTCGGTCCGGAAAACACGATCGTGCCCGACATTGCGGGCAAGCTTCCGGGGCGCGGCATCTGGGTCACGGCGACGCGCGAAGCGGTCGATGCGGCCGTCGCCAAGGGCCTGTTCGCCAAAGCCGCGCGCGCGCGCGTGGCGGTCGGCGAAGATCTGGCCGAGCGCGTCGGCTTCCTGCTGATGCGCCGCGCGGTCGAGAGTCTCGCTTTGTGCCGGCGCGCGGGCCAGGCGGCGTCGGGTTTCGCGAAGGTCAAAGAGAAAATCGAAAAAGGCCGCTGCGCGGTGCTCGTTGCGGCCGCCGACGGCTCGCTTGCCGAGCGCGCGCGGCTCGGCGGCCACGATATACCGGTGGCGACGGGCTTGACGGCAACCGAAATGGGCGAAGCCTTTGGCCGCGAGCACGCCGTGCACGCGGCCATTGCACCGGGCGCGCTTGCGCTGCGCGTGCAGGAAGATTTGGCGCGTCTGGCGAGCTATCGCCAGAGTGCGCGCAACGAAATGAAAGCGATGACGGGCAACAAATGACGGACAGCAAAGACATCGATCTGGCCCAAGACGCCAAAAAGAAGCTCGCCCTTGCCGGCAAAACCGGCGGGCGGCTGGAGCTGCGCGCCGGTTCCGGTGCCGGCGGCGACGCAGGCCAGGTCCGCCAAAGCTTCCCGCACGGCCGCTCCAAGACGGTGCAGGTCGAAGTGCGCAAAAAACGCGCGCCGGGTGCCGCCCCCGCACCCGGCACGGCCGCTGCCCCTGCCGCCGAAGCGCCGTCGAGCACCCAGGCCGCAGCGGTCGCCAAGCCCGCCGCCAAGCCGCAAGTGCTGCGCGCCCTCACCGAAGAAGAGCGCACCGCGCGTCAGCGCGCGATCCAAAGCGCGATCCGTGCCGACATCGAAGCCAAGCGCCGCTCGGAAGAAGAAGCGAAAATCTTCGAAGAAGAGATGAAGCGCAAGGCGATCGAAGACGCCAAACGCAAGCAGGAAGACGCGGTCCAGAAAAAGACCGACACGGTCGAAGCGCAGCGCATCGACGAAGCGCAGAAGAAAAAGGCCGAAGAAGAAACGCTTCGCCTCAACGAAGAAGAAGGCAAGCGCCGCCAGGCCGCCGAAGCCGCGCGTGCGGCCGCGGGTCCGGCGACTCCGGCGACCACGGTCGCGGTGCCGGCGGCGATGCTGGCGCGTGCGGGCGTTGCCGCGACGGCCGAAGACGAAGACCGTCCGCGCCGTCCCGGCGCCTTCCGCCCTGGCCAAGCGCCGGGCCGCAGCGGCGCCGGCATGCGTCCGGGCCCCGGCAAGGCCGCCCCCGAAGGCGGGCGCGACTTGAAGGAGCGCCGCCAGAACAAGATGTCGGTGACGCAAGCGCTCGAATCGGAAGAAACGATCCGCGTGCGCTCGCTCGCCGCCATGAAGCGCGCGCGCGAGAAAGAACGCTCGCGCATGTTCCAGCAGGGCCCGTCGGCCAAAGTCGTGCGCGACGTGGTGGTGCCCGAGGCGATCACCGTGCAGGAGCTCGCCAACCGCATGGCCGAGCGCGGCGTGGACGTGATCAAGAGCCTGATGAAGATGGGCGTGATGGCGACCGTCAACCAGACGATCGACGCCGACACGGCCGAACTCATCGTCGCCGAATTCGGCCACAAGGTGAAACGCGTCGCCGAAGCCGACGTCGAAATCGGCCTCGAGGGGGCCGGCGACCAGGACGAAGCGCTCGAGCCGCGCGCGCCCGTCGTCACCATCATGGGCCACGTCGACCACGGCAAAACCTCGCTGCTCGACGCGCTGCGCGAGACCGACGTCGCCAAGCACGAAGCGGGCGGCATCACGCAGCATATCGGCGCCTACAAGGTGCAGCTCAAGAACGGCCAGGCGATCGCGTTCCTCGACACGCCGGGCCACGAAGCCTTCACCGCGATGCGCGCGCGCGGCGCCAAAGTGACCGACATCGTGGTGCTGGTCGTGGCCGCCGACGACGGCATCCAGCCGCAGACGATCGAAGCCATCGCCCACGCCAAGGCGGCCAACGTGCCGGTCATCGTCGCGATCAACAAGGTCGACAAGCCGGGTGCGGATTCCAACCGCGTGCGCGCCGACCTCCTGCAGCACGGGATCGCCATCGAAGGCTACGGCGGCGACGTGCTCGGCATCGACGTGTCGGCCAAGGCCCGCACGGGCCTCGACAAGCTCGAAGAAGCCATCCTGCTCCAGGCCGAAATCCTCGAGCTGCGCGCCAATCCGAACCGTTCGGCGCAAGGGGCGATCGTCGAAGCCAAGCTCGAACGCGGCCGCGGGCCCGTCGCGACCGTTCTCGTGCAGAAGGGCACGCTGCGCGTCGGCGACATTTTCGTGGCCGGCGAGGAATGGGGCCGCGTGCGCGCTCTTGTGGACGAGCGCGGCAAGCAGATCGAAGCGGCCGGGCCCTCGACGCCGGTCGAAGTCATCGGCCTCAACGGCACGCCGCTTGCGGGCGACGATTTCCAGGTTGTGGAAACCGACGCGCGCGCACGCGAAGTGACCGAGTTCCGCCAGCGCCGGGCGCGCGACGCGTCGTCCGCCTTGCGCGCGCGCGGCACGCTCGAGCAGATGTTCACCAAGATCCAGGAAGGCGAAGCCAAGGAACTCGCCGTCGTCGTCAAGACCGACGTGCAAGGCTCGCTCGAAGCCATCGTGGCCTCGCTCACGAAGCTGCGCACCGACGAAGTGGCCGTGCGCGTGCTGCACGGGGCGGTCGGCGGCATCACCGAAGGCGACATAGCGCTTGCCAAGGCAAGCCAGGGCTTCGTGGTCGGCTTCAACGTGCGCGCCAATCCGCAGGCGCGCGAAATGGCCAAGCGCGACGGCATCGAGATCCGCTACT
>JAIXXA010000081.1 GCA_027490975.1 Rhodospirillaceae bacterium | reverse complement strand
TCCAGATCACGATGCCCAGCGCCGTGCCCGGCCCTTTGGGCGGCAGATCGTCGAAACCTTGCACGACTTCGTATTGCGCAAACGCCGGTGCTGCCGCGAACAGCAACGCTGTCGCCAAACCCACAATCCACCGCATCGGACCCCCCCTGATTTCGCTCCCCTTAAAGGGTCAGCACGAACTCCAGCGTTTCGACCGGATGCCCCCGTGCCGGTTGGGCGCGCAACAAACGCCCCGCCGATCGCATCCCGAGTTTTCGTGCCACCCCTTGGGAAACCAGATTGTCGGGATGCGCGCCGGCGGTCAAGCGTCGCAATCCCATCGTGCGCGCAAAATCGACGACGCAGGATGCCGCTTCGCTTGCGTAGCCCTGGCCCTGGAACGGGCCGCCGACCCACCAGCCCATGTCGGCCTCTTCGCCCGCCCCGTCGAGCCCGAGGCCGATGGCGCCGACGAGGCCCGGCGCCTCGAGCCGCTCGAAAACGAAGGTCAGCGTGCGCGCATCGACGATGGCGCGGCGCGCATCGGCGACGAATTTTTCGGCATCCGCCGCCGTGTAGGGGTGCGGGATGTTCGCGGTCCAACGCGCCAACTCCCAATCGCCGCACCAGCGCACGAAGGCGGGCACGTCGCCGTCATCGGGGGCCCGCAGCACCAGGCGCTCGGTGTGGAGCTTGAGATCGAGCAGTTCGTCCATGCGCGCGGAGCTTCTAGGGCCGCACCTGCACGTGCGAGACGACGCGGCGCACATTGTCTGTCCCGCGCGCTTCGGCCATCGCCTTGTCGAGTTCGGCCTGGCTGTGCGCGCGGCCGAACAGATAGACCGTGCCGTTGACCGCGCGGTAGCGGAAATTGACCGAGCGCACGCCGTCGGCGGCGAGCAGCTTCACGCCGAGCTTCTGCTCGATCACGAGATCGTTGGCCGTGGCGCCGACGCCGCCCTGGCTCGTGACCTGGATCTCGTTGACGATCTGCGTGACGCCTTCCACGCTGCGCGCGATCGCCTCGGCGCGCGCTTTGGCGGGCGCGGCTGCGACCGCCCCCGTCAGCATCACGCGCGTCAGATACACGTCGGTCGAAACGTCGCGGAACAAGGCGCCCGATTCGCTCGCAACCGCCCGGTTGAACGCGATCAGGATGCGGTTGTCTTCGGTGATCTGCGAGGTGGTGCGGTCTTCGCTCGCAAGCCGTGCGACGGTCGAAACGCCGGGCGGGGCGCCGCACGCGGCGAGTGCGAGCGCCGCGAACACGATGAGTGCGTATTTCATTTGTAGAGCCCCTCCAGAGCGTCGGCGTAAGCGTCGCGCACGGCGTGGCGACGGACCTTGAGCGTGGGCGTCAATTGCGCGTTCTCGATGGCGAAGGGCGCGGATGCTACCACGAATTTGCGCACGCGATCGGGCAAAGCGAGTTTGGCGTTGGCACGCTCGACCGCACGCATCAAAGCCTCGCGCGCGTCGCCAGCACCGATCGCCTCGAGGTTCGGCACGAGCACGGCCGCCAGATACGGCTTGCCATCGCCGACCACCATCGCCTGGGCGATTTCGGGCTCGAGCAGCAACGTGCCCTCGACCTTCGTGGGCGCGATCATCTGCCCGCCCGAATTCTTGATGAAATCGCGCTTGCGGTCGGTGATGCACAGGCGGCCGGCATCGTCGAAGCTGCCAACGTCGCCCGTGTGCAGCCAGCCGTCGCGCACGGCGCTCGCGGTCCCGGCCGGATCGTTCCAATAGCCGGTCATCACAAGCTCGCCGCGCACGAGGATCTCGCCGTCCTCGGCCAAGCGCACTTCCACGCCCTTCAAAGGCGGGCCGACCGTTTCCATGCGCTCCATATAGGGCCGGTTGCACGCGACCACCGGGGCGGCTTCCGTGAGGCCGTAGCCCTGCAGCACGCGCACGCCGAGCGCGTGGAAGAAGATGCCGATTTCGGGATTGAGGGCGGCCCCGCCCGAGACAAACGCCTTCAGCGACCCGCCGAAACGCGCGCGCACTTTTTCGCGCACGAGTTTTTCGACGATTCGGTCCAAGAGCCGGTCGAACGGCCCGAGCTTTTCGCCGCGATAGCGCCGCGTGCCCAAATCGAGCGTGACGGCGAACAGTTTCTGGCGCAGCGGGCTCGCTTTTTTGAGTCCGCCCAAGATGCGCTGGTGCAAAGCTTCGTAGAGGCGCGGCACGGCCGTCATCAGCGTCGGGCGCACTTCGAGCATGTTGGCCGAAAGCTTGTCCACGCTTTCGGCAAAATGGATCGTGGCGCCGATGCCGGTCGCAACGCCGACATAGACCGAATGCGCGTAGGCGTGCGACAGCGGCAGGAAACACAAAAACCGTTCGTGCGTGCCGCCCAGCACCTGCACGAGATCGTCGGCCCCCATCGCGTTGCACAAGATGGCGCCGTGATGCAGCATCACGCCGCGCGGCAAACCGCCCGTGCCCGACGTATGGATGATGCAGGCAAGGTCGCTGCGCGCGAGCCGCGCGGTCGTGGCGTCGGTCGGGTCCGGCGTGTCTTTGCCGCGCGCCACCACGTCGTTCCAGCCGTGCAGATCGACGCCCGCATGCTGCGCGATCTTCGGCGTCTCGATCGCCACGACGAAGCGGCACTGCGGACCCGCCTCGCGCGCGGCCGCAATCGCGTTCGTTGCGAGCTCGGCGGTCGATGCGATCACGCCGACGGCCGCGACATTGGCGAGGATGTAGCGATGGTCGGCGACCGTATTGGTCGTGTAGGCCGGCACCGTGATGGCCCCTGCGGCCATGATCGCGAGGTCGGCCAACAGCCATTCGGGGCGGTTTTCGGCGATGAGCCCGATGCGGTCGCCCGGTTTGACGCCGAGTGCCGCCAAACCCTTGGCCAGCGCGCGCACCTTGGCGGCGGCTTCGGTCCAGCTGGTCGGAACCCACACGCCGTCGATCTTGGCGACCAGGAACGGGGCTTCGCCCAACGCCGCCGCGCGGTCGAAGAAAAGCTGCAGCAGATTGGGGCACTTGGCAAAATCGACGCGCAATCCGACCTCCCTCAAACGGCGGCGCTTGGCGCGCCGCCTTTCCCGACATATATCGTAGTGTGAACCCTCAATTCCAAGCCTGGGATGGATCCATGTCCGCCGCCGCGAAACTTGCCGCATCCGACACGCTGCCGGTGTGGAACCTTGCCGACCTGTTCCCAGGGCAAGATTCGCCCGAGCTCAAAGCGGCCCTCGAAGCGGCGGTGGCGGACGCGCAGGCCTTCGAGAAGAAATATGCCGGCAAGCTCGACGGCCTGTCGGGTTCGGAACTGGGCGCGGCGATTTCGACCTACGAAAAACTCGACGAACGCCTGTCGCGCCTCACGAGCTATTCGGACCTCACCTATGCGGGCGACCAGTCGGACCCGGCGATCGCCAAATTCTACCAGGGCATCCAGGAGCGCGTGAACGCAGCGGCCAGCCACACGCTGTTCTTCACGCTCGAGCTCAACCGGCTCGAAGAATCCGACCTCGCACCCAAACTCAAAGAGCCCGCTCTGCGCCATTACGCGCCGTGGCTTGCCGATCTGCGCAGCTTCCGCGCCCACCAACTGGGCGACGACATGGAAAAGCTGCTGCACGAAAAATACGTGGCCGGCAAAGCCGCCTGGACGCGGCTGTTCGACGAAACCATGGCGGGCCTGCGCTTCGACGTGGACGGCAAGAGCCTCACCTCGGCCGAGGCGCTGCATCTGCTGTCGGACCGCTCGGGGGCGGTGCGCAAGACGGCCGCCAAAGCCGTCGGCAAGACGCTTGGGGACAATGCGCGGCTGTTCGCGCTGATCACCAACACGCTCGCCAAAGACAAAGAGATCGAAGACAAATGGCGCCGCTACCCGGCCCCCATTTCGGCGCGCAACCTTGCCAACCGCGTCGAAGACGAGGTCGTGGACGCGCTGATGACGGCCGTGCAGCAATCCTATCCGCGCCTGTCGCACCGCTACTACGCGCTCAAGGCCAAATGGTTCGGCGTGGCCCAGCTCGACTATTGGGACCGCAACGCGCCCCTGCCGATGGCCGACGACACGAACGTGCCGTGGTCGGCCGCGCGCGACACGGTGCTCGAGGCCTACGGCGATTTCTCGACCGATCTCGCCGGCTTGGGCAAACGCTTCTTCGACAATCCGTGGATCGATGCGGGCGTGCGGCCCGGCAAATCGCCGGGCGCCTTCGCGCATCCGACGGTCCCCTCGGCCCACCCGTATCTGCTGCTGAACTACCAGGGCAAAACGCGCGACGTGATGACGCTCGCCCACGAGCTCGGCCACGGCGTGCACCAATTGCTCGCGGCCGGCCAAGGCCATCTCCTGGCCGATACCCCCCTCACGCTCGCCGAAACCGCCTCGGTGTTCGGCGAGATGCTCACCTTCCGCAAGCTGCTGGCCCAAGCGAGCGATCCGCAGCGCCGCAAGGCGATGCTGGCCGGCAAGGTCGAAGACATGCTGAACACGGTCGTGCGCCAGATCGCGTTCTGCACGTTCGAGATGCGCGTGCATGCCGAGCGGCGCAACGGCGAATTGATGCCCGAGCGCATCGGCGAGATCTGGCTCGACGTGCAGCGCGAAAGCCTGGGGCCGGCCTTGCGCCTGCACGACGAATACCGGAACTACTGGACCTACATTCCGCATTTCGTGCACACGCCGTTCTACGTGTACGCCTACGCGTTCGGCGATTGCCTCGTGAATTCGCTCTACGCGCTCTACCGCCAGACGCCCGACGGTTTCGCCGAAAAATATCTTGCGATGCTGCGCGCGGGCGGCAGCAAACGGCACAAGGAATTGCTGGCCCCGTTCGGGCTCGACGCGTCCGATCCCGGCTTCTGGCGCAAAGGGCTCGGCGTGGTCGAAGGCTTCATCGACGAACTCGAGACGCTGTAATGGCGACAGGCAGCGGCGAATCCAACCGGCTCGGCGGGCGCATGGCGCGCTATGCGCGCGTGGGCACCGCCGTGGGCGGGCTTGCCGTGCGGCTCGGCGCCGAGCGCGTGCTGGGCGTGAAGATGGATCGCGAGCGCCATGCGGGCGAATTGCGCGCGGCCCTGGGCGGCCTCAAAGGGCCGCTCATGAAAGTGGCGCAGCTCATGTCGACCATTCCCGATGCGCTGCCCGAAGAATACGTGGCCGAGCTTTCGCAGCTGCAGTCGAACGCGCCCGCAATGGGCTGGCCGTTCGTGAAGCGGCGCATGGCGTCTGAATTGGGGCCCGATTGGCAGAGCCGCTTTTCGCATTTCGAGCGCGAAGCGGCCGCCGCCGCGTCGCTGGGCCAAGTGCACCGCGCCACCGCCAAAGACGGCACCAAGCTTGCCTGCAAGCTGCAATATCCCGACATGGCCTCGGCCGTCGAAGCGGATCTGAAGCAGCTGCGGCTCATCTTCGGCGTCTACGAACGCTACGATCCGGCCATTCGCACCGGCCAGATCCATGCCGAATTGTCGGCACGGCTGCGCGAAGAGCTCGATTACGGGCGCGAGGCGCGCCACATGGCGCTTTATGCGCATATGCTGGCGGGCGAGCCGCAGATCCATGTGCCGCGCGCGATCGCCGAGCTTTCGAGCACGCGCCTCCTGTCGATGACGTGGCTCGACGGGGCGGGGCTGCTCACGCTCAAAGACGCCCCCGTCGAATTGCGCAACCAGATCGCCATGAACATGTTCCGCGCCTGGTACGTGCCGTTCTACGGCTACGGCACGATCCACGGCGACCCGCATCTCGGCAATTATGCCGTGCGGCCCGACGGCGGCATCAATCTGCTCGATTTCGGCTGCGTGCGCGTGTTCCCGCCGCGCTTCGTGGGCGGGGTCATCGATCTCTACCGCGCCTTGCGCGACGGCGACGCGGCGCTTGCCGTGCATGCCTACGAAACGTGGGGCTTTTCCGACCTCACCAAGGTCAAAGTGCAGGCGCTCAATCGCTGGGCGTCGTTCATCTATGCGCCGCTCATGGAAGATCGCGCGCGCCCGATCGACGAGACCAATTCGGGGGCGTATGGACGCGACGTCGCCGAAAAGGTGCACAAGGAACTGCGCGAGCTGGGCGGCGTGCAGCCGCCGCGCGAATTCGTGCTGATGGACCGTGCGGCTGTGGGCCTCGGCTCGGTCTTTCTGCACCTCAAAGCGCAGGTGAACTGGCATCGCGCGTTTCACGGCCTTATCGAAGGTTTCAGCGTCGAAGCGCTGGCCGCCCGCCAGACGAAAGCGCTGGCCAAAGCGGGCGTACCGTCGGCCGCATAATTTTCGGCGCGTGTATGCGTTTGGGCACCCAAAAAAAACAGACTTCCCGTGGCCGCGTCGCACGCCTAAATTGGCGACTGTGAAAAAACGCGGTGCCGATTCGGTTGTTCGTTCCGGGGTCGATCTCAAACTCGACCGCCGGTCGCCTTTGCCCTTGTACGTGCAGGTGCGCAGCCGCCTGCTCGCGATGATCATGGCGTGGCCCGACGAGCGCGAGCAGTTCCCGACCGAAGCGGCTTTGACCGAGATTTTCGGCGTAAGCCGCGTGACCGTGCGGGGCGCATTGGCCGAGCTTGCGGAATCGGGCTATCTGCAGCGCCAGCGCGGGGCGGGCACCCGCGTGCGCGCGCACAAGGTCGAAGAAAAACTCAGCCTCGGCCGCAATCTCGCCAAGAAATGGATCAGCGGCGACCCAATGAAGATTTCGGTCGTGTCGTTCGGCACGGTCGAAGCGCCCGCCAGCGTCGCCGCCGCCCTCAAGCTTGCGGCCGGAGCGCCGGTGCTCGCGATCAAGCGGCTGCGCGCGATGAAGGTGGCGCCGATCTCGGTCGATTGGCGCTACGTGCCGCCCGAGTTCGCCAAGGGCGTGACGCGCACCGACGCGCGCACCGGCATTTTCGCGGCCCTCGCGCGCAATGCAGGCCTCGTGCGCGCCGACATGGAGGTCGAGGGCTGCGCCGCGAACGCGGACGAGTCGGAATTGCTGCAGATCCCCGAAGGAACGGCCATGCTGTCGCACAGCTTCGCCGTCTACGACAAAACCGACCGCCCGGTCGTGTTCGGCCGCTCGGTGGCGCGCGCCGACCTCACGCGCTACGCCGTCAAAATGGACCTCACGCCGGAAACGGTGGGGTAAGCAAAAGCACCGGTGCCAGCGGGCACCGCAGCTTGTTTTTTCTCTAGGAATATGCTCTAGTTTTGCCATCGCCGCACGCGGCGGGCGCTGTTTGACAAGTGAACAAAGATTTGGGGAAACCCCTCTAAATTCTGCCTTAAAAACAGGTAACGCAAAATCGGCGCCGCGGTTACATCGGTGGAAAATCAATGGGATAAATAGGCTACCGTCGCGGATCGTCGCTTGAGGTAACCTATTGTTGGGGGTGCTGCCGCGCTTGACGCTTGGTCGCCTTGCGGGCTTCACTCGGACGCGAAACAAACATCTGCAAACTTGGCCGGGAGGCTTGCCGCCATGACCCTCAAAACAAGCGTTTCGCGCCGTGCCGTGTTGGCCGGTGCCGCTGCCGGCTCGGCCGCTCTTGCCGCCCCCGCGATCGTCTCGGCGCAAGCCGGAACCTTGCGCATCGGCGTGCTGCTGCCGCGTTCGGGCCTGCTCGCCCAAGCGGGGCAGAGCTGCCATCGCGGCGCTTTGGCCGCCCCGCGCGTGCTGGCCGAGCTCGGCTATCGGGTGGAACTCGTGCATGTCGACACGGAGTCGAACGCCGACATCGCGCGCACCCAGGCCGAGCGGCTCATCAACGACGGCGCGCATGTGCTCACGGGTGCGTTCGACAGCGGCCACACGCTGGCGGTGGCGCAAGTGTGCGAACAGCGCCAGGTGCCGTTCGTGGTCAACATCGCGGCCGCGCCGCCGATCACCGAGCAGGGCCTCAAGTTCCTCGTGCGCAATTTCCAGACCGGGCCGCAGCTCGTGACCAACGGCTTGCGCCTCATCAACAGCCTGATTGCGGCCACCAAGATCGATCCCAAGCGCGCCGTGTTCCTGCACGCCAACGACACGTTCGGCCAGGCCCAGCGCAACGCGATGGACGCGATCTTCCCGCGCACGAACATGCCGTTCCAGCTCGTCGAGAGCATCGCCTACGATCCGCGCGCGCAGGATCTGTCGGTCGAGGTCACGCGCCTGCGCAGCCTGCGCCCCGATCTGGTGCTGGTCGTCACGCGCGCGTCCGACGCGATCAAGCTCGTGCGCGACATGGTGCGCCAGCGCTTCGAGCCGATGGGCATCGTGTCGCCCGGCAGCCCCGGCATGTACGACGAGGAGTTCTACCAGGCCCTCGGCCCGCTCGCCGATTTCCACGTCTCGAACCTGCCGTGGGTCAATCCGAAATCGGCGATGACGCAAGCCCTCGAGCGCAGCTTCGCCACCACCAACCCCGGCAACCGCTTTGCCGCCGACGGCTTCAATGCCGGCTTCACGTTCGAAGCGCTGCTGATCGCGGCCGACGCCTTCAAGCGCGCCGGCACCACAAGCGGCGTGCCGCTCATGGAAGCGATCCGCGCCACGAACCTCGCCGAACATGTGATGATCGGCGGGCCGATCCGCTTCGACGAAAAGGGCCAGAACCCGAATATCGGTTCGGCCTGCGTGCAGAATCGCGGCCGCACGCCGGTCGTGGTGCTGCCCGAAGACGCCGCCACCATGGCGCCCGTGCTGCCGATGCCGGGCTGGCAGGGCCGCGCGTAGAGAATCGACCAGCTTCGATGCCGTTCGATTTCTACGTCACGGTTGCGGTCCAGGGCGTTCTGACGGGGCTCGTGTACGGGCTGATGGCGCTCGGCCTCTCCGTCATTTTCGGCGTCGTGCGCGTGGTCAATTTCGCGCACGGCGAATTCGCGGTCGTGGCGATGTATCTGGCGTTTCTGGGCTTCGCGGCGTTCGGCCTCGATCCGATCCTCGCGATGCTGCCGATCGGGCTCGGCTTTTTCGGGCTCGGCTATCTCTTGCAGCGCCATCTCATCAATCCGTTCGTGGGCCGGCCCGAGCACGAGCAGTTCATCCTGCTGGTGGGCCTCGCGATCGTGCTCGTGAACGGCCTGCTCATGCTGTTCGGGCCCGACACGCGGCACGCCAATCTGCCCTACGGCTTCGACAGCTACGAAGTGGCGAACGTGCTGATCGACAAGGTGCGCGTCTATGCCGCCGCCGCCGCCTTGGTCGTGGCCGCCTGCCTGTTCGCGTTTTTCCGCTGGAGCCGCACGGGCATGGCGATCCGGGCGTGCGCGGACAATCTGCTCGGAGCCGCGATCGTCGGGCTCGACGTCAAGCATCTCTACGCGCTCACCTTCGGGCTCGGCATGGCGTGCGTGGGGGCGGCGGGCGCCTTGATGGTGGTGCTGGCCGACGCAACGCCGATGCTCGCCCCCGCTTTCACGCTGCTCGCCTTCACGATCGTGATCGTCGGCGGCATGGGCTCGATGGCGGGGGCTTTGGTGGGCGGCATCTTGATCGGCGTGTCGGAGGCGTTTGCGTCGTTCCTCGTCGCGCCCTCGGCCAAGAGCATGTTCAGCTTCGCGATCCTGATCGCGATCCTGGCCCTGCGCCCGCAAGGCCTGTTGGGCCGCAAGCCGTGAGCGTTTTTGCCGCCCTCAACGGCCGCGCCAGATGGCTGCTCGCCCTGTTCGTGGCGAGCCTTGCCTTGGCGCCGGTCGCCGCCGACCGCTACATCCTGTCGGTGCTGATCTTGATTTTCTACTTCGCCTATCTGGGCCAAGCCTGGAACATCATGATGGGCTTCGCGGGCCAATTGTCGCTGGGCCATTCGCTCTATGTGGGCTTGGGCGCCTACGTCGCGGCGGCCTTGTGGACCAAGTTCGGCGTCGGCCCGTGGGCCGGCATGTTCGCCGGCATGGCGGTCGCGATGGCGTTCGGGGCCGCGATCGGCTGGCTCGGCTTCCGCTTCGGCATTGCGGGCGTCTATTTCGCGCTGCTCACGATCGCGTTCGCCGAGTTCACGCGCATCGCCTTCGACCATATGGACTGGACAGGCCGCGCAGGCGGGCTGTTTTTGCCGGTGCGCGCCGAACAAGCCCACCAATGGTGGAACCTGCGCGGCGGGCCGCTGCTGTTCTACTATCTGGCGCTGGCGCTGATGCTCGGTGCCCTTTGGCTTTGCGCGGCATTGCGGGCCGCGCGCATCGGCCACTACTGGCTCGCCGTGCGCGAGGACGAAGCGGCCGCCCGCGCCCTCGGCATCGACGTGTTCGCGGTCAAGATGAAGGCGGTGCTGATCTCGTCGGCGATGGCTTCTGTCGGCGGCACGTTCTATGCGTTCTACTACAACAATCTCTTCCCGGCGCAGATCTTCGACATGTCGCGCTCGATCGAGATGATCTTGGCCCCGATCGTCGGCGGGCTCGGCACGCTGATCGGCCCGATCTTGGGGGCCTTCATCCTCACGCCGCTCGGCGAAGGCTTGATCGCAGCCACCGAAGAAGCGGGCTTGAGCGCCCCCGGCACCAAGGCCGTGTTCTACGGCCTCGCTTTGATGGCGATCGTGTGGGTCGCCCCGTCGGGCGTGTGGCCGTGGCTGCGCCGCAAACTCGGGCTCGAAACGCCGTGAGCCGTTTTCTCGAGGTCGCGCACGTCACCAAGCGCTTTCGCGGCCTCACGGCCGTCGACGACGTTTCGTTCGGTCTCGAAAAGGGGGCGATCTACGCGATCATCGGTCCGAACGGGGCGGGCAAAACGACCTTGTTCAATCTGCTCGCCGGCGTCTATGCGCCCGATGCGGGGCATATCGCTTTCGAAGGCACGCCGATCGCGGGGCTGGCGCCCGAAAAAATCTGCCAGGCCGGTATTGCGCGCACCTTCCAGATCGTGCGGCCTTTCCCGGGCTTGAGCGTGCTCGAAAACGCGAAGATCGGCGCGCTGCTGCGCCATCGCGATCCGGCGGATGCCGAGCAGGCGGCGGGCGAAACGCTGCGCCGCCTCGATCTGTGGGACAAGCGCCGCCAGCTTGCGGCCAGCCTCACCCTGCCCGACCGCAAGCGCCTCGAGATGGCGCGGGCCCTGGCAACGGAGCCCAAGCTCCTGCTGCTCGACGAGGTGATGGCGGGCCTGCGGCCGACCGAAACCGACCGCATCGTCGCGATCCTCAAGGCGCTGGCGGCCGAAAGCGGCCTCACGGTGCTGCTGATCGAGCATGTGATGCGCGCGGTGATGGCGCTCGCCGAGCGCATCTTGGTGCTGCATCACGGGGCGGCGATCGCCGAGGGCGAACCGACTGCGGTGGTGCGCGATCCGCTCGTGCTCGAATGCTATCTGGGGGCCGAAGCGCTCGAATGATGCTCAAGGTCGAAACGCTCGATCTGTTCCACGGCGACGCGCAAGCGCTCGACCAAGTATCGCTCGCTGTGGAAGCGCACAGCGTGGTCGCGATCGTGGGCGCCAACGGGGCCGGCAAGACCTCGCTGATCCGCACGGTCGCGGGCATCCACAAGCCCGCGCGCGGGCGCATTCTGTGGCACGGGCAGGACATTGCAGGCTGGCCCAGCCACAAAGTCTGCGAACTCGGCATCGGCCAGGTCGCCGAGGGCCGCCAGATTTTCCCGACGCTCACGGTACGCGAGAATCTCGAAACCGGGGCAATGCTGAAGCGCGCCAAAGCCAAACGCCGCGTCAATCTCGAGCGCGTGCTGGCGCTCTTCCCGAAACTGGCGCAGCGTGAGCGCCAGGCAGCGGGCACGCTGTCGGGCGGCGAGCAGCAGATGCTCGCGATCGGCCGCTGCCTGATGGGCGAGCCGAGCCTCGTGATGTTCGACGAGCCGTCGCTGGGCCTGGCCCCCGCCGTAGTCGGCGAGATGCTGCGTACGATCCGCACGCTTGCAAGCGAAGGGCTGACGGTCGTGCTCGTCGAGCAAAACGTCGCGGTCTCGCTCAAACTCGCCGACCGCGCCTACGTGCTCGAAAACGGCCGCATCGTGCTCGAAGGCACGGGGGCCGAGCTCCTCGCCGACGACCGCGTGCGCCAGGCGTATTTGGGGCTGTGAGCGCTCAGACTTTCGGCACGCTCGAATAGAGCGATACGAAGAGGAAGCGTTTTGCCGCCTCTTCGGGCGCAAACGCGTCGTCCATCCAGTTCATCGTGTCGGGCGAAAACTCGCGGAAGCTTCGCCACATGCCGTTGCGGCGCATGTGGAGCCACGCCGCATGCAAAGCCACCTGGTCGATCGTCCAGGTCGCCAGGCGGCTGCCGAGAAAATGGCGGCAATAGCCCGCCACCAGATCGGCGTAGTGCAAAGCGGCCGCCGTATCGCCGAAATAGACGAGGGTCGCGAGCAGGCGATTGGCGAAATCGTAGCGGATCTTGACGTTGGCCCCGGCATCCGCCGAGGCAAGATCGTCGAGCCAGGCGCGCGGATCGCGCGTCGGCGCCAGATCGATGTCGCAGACCAGAATGGGCCGCCGATAGCGGCGCATGAGATGCGGCAGAACGAGAAAGCGCGCGCAAGAATAGTAGGTCTTCGCGGCGTAGAACGGATCGCCGCCTTCGGGCGCAAATCGCGCAAGCTCCGTCGTCTCGCGCGTGATCGCAAGATCGAGATGGCCTTGCGTGAGATCGCGCACGCGCGCAAGGCGCGCTTCGGATTCGGGCGTGGAATTCACGATATGCAGATGCAGCCCGATGCCCGGCGCTTGGGCGGCCAGGTTCCCGGCGAGCAGATCGACGAAGCGCGTCGCATAACCCGCATCGGCGGCGGCAAAAAAGATCGGCGCATCGCCGCCGATATAGCTGCCTTCAGGCGCGGGGCCGGCGTCCGTCGGCAAGCCCGCGAAGAACGCATCGTCGAGCCTTATCTGGCCCGCGATCGCCGAAAAATGCAGATGCGGATCGAGGCCGGGCGGATTGGGCAAAGCACCCCAGCGGTTGAACGCATCGGCAGCCCCCGCCACGTCGTCGCATTCGGCGCGCGCAGTGCCAAGCCCGTACCACGCCCCGCCGTCGCGCGGCGCGAATTCGGTCGCGCGCACGAAGGCCGCAACCGCCTCGGCCGGGCGTTCGAGGTCGAGCAGCGCGTTGCCCAAGCGCCGCTCGACGTCGCCCGCGCGCGGGCTTAGCGCGAGCGCCTGCCGATAGGCTTCGGCCGCGGCGGCCGCATCGCCGAGGCCGTGCAATGCGCGGCCCAACAGCGAATGGATCGGGGCGATCATCGGCGCAAGTTCGGCCGCATGCGCAAGGAGCGCGTGCGCGGCCGCAAAATCGCGGCGCCGAACCAGCAGCTCGCCCTCGCGCAGCAGGCTGTAGGCGTCCGAGGACAATCAGGCCTTCGCCGCGTCGAGGATCGCGTGCAGCAGCACGTTGCAGCCCGCCGCAAGATCGTCGGGCTTGGCGTCCTCGACCTCGTTGTGGCTGATGCCGTCGACGCACGGCACGAAGATCATCGCGGTCGGCGCCACACGCGCCATATAGACCGCATCGTGCCCTGCCCCCGACACGATTTCCATTGCCGGATAGTCGAACATCGCTGCACCGCTGCGCACGGCATCCACCAAGGTCGGCGCGAACGGCGTCGGCGGGAAATACCAGAAATCCTTGATTTCGAGCGCGAGCCCGGCCAAGGCCGCGATCGTGGCACAGCGTTCTTTGAGGGCCGCATCCATGCCCGACAGGCGCGCATCGTCCGGGTGGCGGAAATCGACCGTGAAAAACACGCGGCCCGGAATCGTGTTGCGGCTGTTGGGCGAAGATTGGATGAAGCCGACGGTGGCGCACGCATACGGCTGGAATTCGAGGCCGATCGCGTTGACCGTCTCGATCATGCGCGCCGCGCCCACAAGCGCATCCTTGCGCCGGCGCATCGGCGTGGGCCCGGCATGCGCCTCCTGGCCCACGACCGTAACCTCGTACCAGCGCTGGCCCTGCGCGCCCGTGACGATGCCGATGGTCTTCTTCTCGGCCTCGAGGATCGGGCCTTGTTCGATATGCGCTTCGAAATACGCGGCCGTGGCGCGGCCGCCGACGGGCGCCTCGCCGCGATAGCCGATGCGGTCGAGCGCTTGGGCGAACGAAACGCCGTCGATGTCCTGCTTGGCATCGACCTCGTCTTGGGCGAACACGCCCGCATAGACGCCCGAACCCATCATGGCCGGCGAGAAGCGCGAGCCTTCTTCGTTGGTCCACACGGCCACTTCGATGGCGCGGTCGGTCTCGATTTTCGCATCGGCGAGCGTGCGCAGCACTTCGAGGCCCGCGAGCACGCCGTACACGCCGTCGAAACGCCCGCCGGTGGGCTGCGTGTCCAGATGGCTGCCGGTCATCACGGCGGGCAGATCGGCGCGTTTGCCGGGCCTACGCGCGAACATGTTGCCCACGCGGTCGATCTCGACCGTGCAGCCGACGGACTTCGCCCAATGCGCGAACAGATCGCGCCCCTGCCGGTCGAGATCGGTCAAGGCCAGGCGGCAAACACCGCCCTTGGGCGTGGCGCCGATGCGCGCCATTTCCATGAGGCTTTGCCACAGACGGTCGGAGTCGATTCGCAGATTTTTCATGGCTTCTTTCTACCGGATCGATTGACGCGGCGGGAGAGGGCGTCGCATGCTGCCTGCCAAAGAGGGTTGGGAGAAACAAGATGGCCGTCAACAAGAAAAAGCCGGAAGAACTGCGTTCGCACCGTTGGTACGGCGCGCAAGACATGCGCTCCTTCGGGCACCGCTCGCGCACCAAGCAGATGGGCTTTTCGGCCGAGGATTATGCGGGCAAGCCGATCATCGCGATCCTCAACACGTTCAGCGACGCCAATCCCTGCCACCACCACTTCAAATCCCGCGTCGAAGACGTGAAGCGCGGCATCTACCAGGCCGGCGGCTTTCCGCTGGAGATGCCGGCCATGTCGCTGGGCGAGCCCTTCATGAAACCCACGACGATGCTCTACCGCAATCTTATGTCGATGGATGTCGAGGAATTGCTGCGCGCCAACCCGGTCGACGGCGTGGTGCTGATGGGCGGATGCGACAAGACCGTGCCCGCGATGCTGATGGGGGCGGCGTCGATGAACCTGCCCGCGATCTTCCTGCCCGCCGGGCCGATGCTGCGCGGCAATTGGCACGGCAAGACGCTGGGCTCGGGCTCCGACGTTTGGAAATACTGGGCCGAGAAGCGTGCCGGCAATATCGACGACAAAGCCTGGGTCGAAATCGAAGACGGCATTGCGCGCTCGTTCGGCACCTGCATGACCATGGGCACGGCTTCGACCTTGGCCTCGGCGGCCGAAGCGCTCGGCATGACGCTGCCGGGGGCCGGCGCGATTCCGGCGGCGGATTCGAACCATCCGCGCATGGCGGCCGCCTGCGGCCGGCGCATCGTCGAGATGGTGTGGGAAGATCTCAAGCCCAGCGACATCATGACGACGGCAGCGTTCGAGAACGCCGTGATGACGGTGACCGCTCTTGCCGGTTCCACCAACTCGATCATCCATCTGATCGCGATGGCCGGGCGCATCGGGGCAGCACTCGACCTCGAAAAGTTCGACGCGCTCGCCAAGCGCGTGCCCGTGCTCGCCAATCTGCGGCCGAGCGGCAAATATCTGATGGAAGATTTCTACTATGCGGGCGGCCTGCCGGCCTTGCTGGCCCAGCTCGAGAAGTTCCTGCACAAAGACTGCATCACAGCCAACGGCAAGACACTGGGCGAAAACATCGCGGGTGCCGCGATCTACAACGACGACGTGATCCGCACGCTTGCCAACCCGGCAGCGCCCGAAGGCGGCATTGCCGTGCTGCGCGGCAGCTTGGCGCCGAACGGGGCGGTGATCAAGCCGCCGGCAGCCGAGCCGCATCTGCTCAAACACCGCGGGCCGGCGATCGTGTTCAAGAACTACAACGACATGGCCGCGCGCATCGACGATCCCAATCTGGGCGCGACCAAAGACTCGGTGCTGATCCTGCAAAGTGCCGGACCGCTCGGGGCCCCGGGCATGCCCGAATGGGGCCAGTTGCCGATCCCGAAAAAGCTGCTCGAGGCGGGTGTGCGCGACATGGTGCGCATCTCGGACGCGCGCATGAGCGGCACCAGCTACGGCGCATGCGTGCTGCATGTCGCGCCCGAATCCGCATTGGGCGGGCCGTTGGCGCTGGTCAAAGACGGCGACATCGTCTCGTTGGACGTGCCCGCGCGCCGGCTCGATCTCGAAATTTCGGCGGCCGAAATGGCGGCGCGCAAAGCCGCGTGGAAAACGCCGCCGGAGCATTATCCGCGCGGCTACGGCTGGATGCACCATCGCCACGTGACGCAGGCCGACGAAGGCTGCGATTTCGACTTTCTGCGCGGCACGGCCCCCATCCCCGATCCGGAGATTCATTGACGCACGGCAGGTTTATCGTGTTCACTTGATCGCAGAGCCCTGAAAAAGGGCCAAAAACAATCAAGGGAGAAACGCGATGATCCGCCGCTTGGTTCCGCTGGCCGTCAGTGTCGGCGTCCTTTTCTGTGCGACTGCCGCTTCCGCCCAAACCGCCAACAGCTATCGCCTGATGACCGGCCCGCAAGGCGGCGTGTGGGTGCCGCTCGGCGGAGCGCTCAAGAATCTGTGGGAAAACGCGATCCCGGGCCTGTCCATCCAGACGCTGCCGGGTGCCGGCATCGCCAATGTGCGCGGCATCGACGAGGACAAGGCCGAGATCGGCTTCGGCAATTCGATTTCGACCGTGGACGGTGTGAACGGGGCCGAGCCCTATCCGCGCAAGACCACGAATGTGTGCCAACTCGCCTCGCTCTATCCGCAGTATTTCCAGGTCGTGGTCAACGACGATTCCGGCATCAACAGCCTCAAGGATCTCAAAGGCAAGGCGATCGCCGTGCAGACGCGCGGCAACACGGCCGAGATCATCACGCAGCATATTCTGCGCGTGGCCGGCTTGAGCTACGCCGACGTGCGCACCAACTTCCTGCCCTCCTACAACGACGCCGTGTCGCTCCTGAAAGACGGCCATGCGCAGGCTTTCACGCTCGGCACCACGATCCCGGCCTCGTCGGTCATGGATCTCGCCACGTCGCGCAAGATCCGCGTGATCGACCTCAAAGACGCGGTCGAGCCGATGCGCAAAATCAATTCGGGCTACACGGCCGTGACCTTGCCCGCCAACACCTATCCGGGCCAGACCCAGGCCGCCACGCAGATCGGCTATGCGGCACACCTCATCGTGTCTTGCAAACTGCCCGAAGACCGCGTCTACACGATGCTGCGCGCGATCGCGGCCAACATGCGCGACCTGTCGGCCGTGAACAAAGCGATGGAAAACGTCACGCCGGCCATGATGGCCGAAGATATCGGCGTGCGCTTCCATCCGGGTGCGGTGCGCTTCTATCGCGAGGCTGGCGTGCGTATGTAGGCGAAGCAACGACGCGCGGGCGGGGTCGATAGAAGCACGATGCAGAACATGAGCTATGCGCGCGCGGTGGCGTTGCTGGTCGGCGCCATCGGCGCGGCGATGTCGCTGTGGCATATGTGGGTGATCGTCGCGGCCCCGCCCGAGGCTTTGTTCTTCCGCGGCGGGCACCTGATGTTCGCCATGGTGCTCGTCTTTCTGCTCTATCCGCTCGCGGCCAAGGACGACGCCAAGACGCCGGGTCTGCTCGACTGGCTGTGCATCGCGGGCAGCGTCGCTTTCATCGGCTATCTCTGGGTCAATTACAGCTACCTCATCAACCGCATCCCCTACATCGACGATCCGACGACGACGGACAAAATCATGGCCGTGCTCGCGATCGTGCTCGTGATGGAAGCAACGCGGCGCGTGATCGGCTGGGCGCTGCCGATCACGGCGATGGTCTTCTTGGTCTATTGCCTGGGCTTCACGAACATCTCGTTCGACGCGTTTCTCGACCAGACCTATCTCACGACCGAGGGCATTTTCGGCTCGACCTTGGGCGTGTCGGCCGCGTTCGTGCTCATATTCGTGCTGTTCGGTTCGTTCATGGAACGCACGGGCACGGGCCAGCTCTTCATGGATTTCGCCCTCGCCTTGACCGGGCGCCAGGCGGGCGGGCCCGGCAAGGTTTCGGTCGTGTCGTCCTCGCTGTTCGGCACGATCTCGGGCTCGGCCGTCGCCAACGTGATGGTCGACGGACCGATCACGATCCCGCTCATGAAGCGCTCGGGCTTCAAGCCGCATTTCGCGGCCGGGATCGAGGCCGTGGCATCGACCGGCGGCCAGATCATGCCGCCGATCATGGGAGCCGCCGCCTTCGTGATGGCCGAATATCTGCAGACCACCTATTTCCAGGTCACGCTATGGGCGCTGATCCCGTCGTTCCTCTACTACGTCGCGTGTTTCGGCGCCGTCCATTTCGAGGCCAAGCGCGACGGGCTCAAGGGCCTGAGTGCGGCCGAAACGCCGCGCCTCGGCGACGTGATGCGCGCGCGCGGCCATCTGTTCATTCCGGTCGTCGCCATCCTGGTCATGATGTTTTCCGGATACTCCTCGCCGCTCGCGGCGTTGGTCGGCACGCTGCTGTGCTTCCCTGTGGCGCTGATGCGCAAGAATACGCGCGAAGGCATCACCTGGTGGCACGTGCTCGACGCGCTCATCGACGGGGCCAAGAACGCGCTGTCGGTTGCCATGGCGTGCGCGTGCGCGGGCATCGTCATCGGCGTGATCGCGCTCACGGGCATCGGCATCCAGTTCACGCAATGGGTGCTGGTGCTGGCGCAGAACACGCTGCTGCTCGCCCTCATTGTCACAGCGATGGCGGGTATTGTGCTCGGCATGGGCATGCCGACCACGCCCGCCTACATCATCATGGTGTCGCTGCTCGTACCCGCGATCATGAAGCTCGGCGTGGTCGAGCCGGCAGCGCACATGTTTGCGTTCTACTTCGCCATCCTGTCGGCGATCACGCCGCCGGTCGCCCTTGCAGTGTTTGCGGCCGCGAGCCTCGCCAAATCCGATCTCTGGTCGTCGGGTTGGGCAGCCGTGAAGATCGGGGCGGCCGGATTCGTGGTGCCGTTCATGTTCGTCTACGAACCGGCCCTGCTGATGATCGGCGACTGGACCGACATCGTGCGCGGCTTCGTGATGGCGTCGCTCGGCATTGCGATGCTGGCGGGCGGCTTGCACGGCTTTTTCCTGCGCCGCTGCACGACGCTCGAAAAAATCCTGCTGCTGGCCGGTGCCGCCTGCGTCGTCTATCCGAGCCTTGCGACCGATTTGGCCGGGCTCGGGCTCGGGGCCGCCGTGCTGCTGATGCAGCGCCTGCGGCCCGCGGAGGCTTAACTAGAAATCGGTCTTCGCACCCGCGAGGGCCGCAACGCCGGCCTTGGCGACTTCGAGATCCTGGTCGCCAGTACCCGAACCCACGCCAATGCCGCCGATCGTGTGGCCGTCGACGACGATCGGCAGGCCGCCTTTGACGTTGAGGAGCTTGCCTTGCGTGGCGATGGCGAGGCGAATATCGAGCCCTTCGGCCATGCCGCCGGTGGGCGCACGGCTCGACGCGGCCGAGATCGCCTTGCGCGTGGCCGAGTCGACTGAGAGCGGCTTCGCACCGTCCATGCGCGCAAAGGCCAGCAGATTTCCGCCATTGTCGACGATCGCGATGCATTGCGGCACGCCCATCGCTTCGGCCTTGGCCACGGCTTCGGCCAGCATCTTGTTCGCACCCGCATAGGTGAGTTTCAGAAACGCAACGACATCGGCCATGCTCGGGGATCCATCCACACGAAAGAGTGAAAACGAAAAGAGCGCGAGATTTGCCCCGGCAGACTGCCCGCGCACAAGCATTATTTCAAGGCAGCCGCACTCACGTCTCGACGAGATCGCGGAAATCCGCATCGACGCCGAAGCCGATATCGACAAGATCGCGGCGCACGACGTTGGCGCCCAGCAGGCGCGTGCCCTCTTCCACGCGCCGGTCCCAGCGCGTCTGCGCCTCGTCGGCGAACAGAATGAAACCCTGAATGCCGGGTTCGTTTGAAGCGAGCGGCATGCCGAGCGATTCGATCGTCAGCGCTTCGCCGCTCGAATAGACCTGCGTGATATCGGCGCGAAATCCCATCGGGCGGCCGCTCACCATGTTCATGGCGCGCGCGGCGTAGCGGCGGCGGATTTCGGGCACGAGATCGTAGTAGTTGAGGCCCGTCGGATCGAAGCCGATGCGGTTCTTGAGATTCTCGCCGACGAGCCGATAGATGCAGCGGTCGGGCGTTTCGATCGCGACCAAGGCCGCATCGGCCAGCATGCGCGCGATCGGCGCCAGATCGAGGCTCGCCTTGGACGGAATGGCGCCGCCGCTTGCCGCCAAAAGTTGCGCATAGCCCGCTGCCAGAATTCGCGCGGACTCGGTTTTCAGAAGGGGGGGCAAGTCGGCAAGCGCGACGATCGCGGTTGCGGGTTTTTCATTCCAGGCCATGGGCGCGCACTCTATCTTGCTGGCGCTTGCGGCGTACAGCGCGGCGACAAAAGAAAAAGGCCGACGCAACGAGCGCCGGCCCAAAGTTGGGGAGAAACCTGTCCGCCAAGAAGCGCGGTGTTCGAGTGTGAGCACGGGCGCAAATCTTGCGACAACAACTGTAGTTAAGCAGTTTCCATGCCAACAGCGCGGCAGGCGGCAAGGGCAACCTCGGTGGCTTCGGCCAGTTCCTGCGTCGACGCACCCGAACGCGCCAAAACTGCGATCCCCGGCACGCAAACCACGAGAAGATTGCCGAGACGCCGCGCGGTCTTGGGCGGCACAAACCGTTCCAGCGCCATCGAGAACTGGGTGCGGCTGGCCGCCGCGATCGTGGCCATCAGGCGACGCCAGCGCGGGTCGTTGGCGCTCGCATCGGCGAGAACGCAGGCAACGAGGCACCCGCGCGGCGTCGATCTGCCCGCAACGAGGCGCAAAGAAGCGGCGAAAAAATCGGCAAGTGCGGCTTCCAAATTGGGCGCATCGGTCAAAATGCGCAGATTCGGCCCGGCATGCTTTTCCTGGTACCGCGCGATCGCCTTTTCGAACAGATCGGCCTTGTCGCCGAAAGCGCCATACAGGCTCGGCCGGTTGATCTGCATCTCCCGGGTCAGCAGGTCGAGCGAGGCACCCTCGTAACCATACTGCCAAAAAACATTCATCGCCGCGTTGAGGGCGGCGTCGGTATCGAAGCTACGCGGGCGGCCTGCCGGCATTTTGTACCTATCGGTAATATTTTGCTTGACGCCGCGCGGGCGTCAAACTATCTATACCGAACGATACATAATTTACCGACATCGCGCAAGGAGAAAACAGATGAAACGACTCGAAGGCAAAACCGCCCTGATCACCGGCGGCAGCACCGGCATTGGCCTCGAAACCGCCCGTCGGTTCCTCGAAGAGGGGGCCAAGGTCGCCATCACCGGCGCCAACGCCGAAAATCTCGCCGCTGCCGCCAAGGATCTTGGCGCCCAAGTTCTGGCGCTGCGCTCGGACGCCGGCAGCAGCGCCGATCGCAAGACATTGGCCGACACGATCGCTGCCAAATTCGGCAAACTCGACATTCTTTTTGCCAATGCGGGCGTGGGCATTTTCGGGCCGCTCGAGACCTTCGACGAGGCCGAATTCGATCGCCAAACGACGATCAACGTCAAAGGTCCCTTGTTTTTGATCAAGGCGCTTTTGCCGCATTTGGCGCCCAAAGCGTCGATCATTCTGAACGCTTCGATCGTCGCCCATGTCGGCATGCCGAATTCGGCCGTCTACACCACAACCAAAGGGGCCGTGCTGGCAATGGGCCGCGCGCTTGCGGTCGAATTCGCTGGCCGCGGCATCCGCGTGAATACGATCAGCCCGGGTCCGATCGCCACGCCGATCTACAACAAGCTCGGCATGCCCGCCGACCAAGTCGCACAGATGGCCGAGGCGATCCGCAACAGCGTGCCGATCAAACGCTTCGGCGAAGCGCGCGAGATTGCCCAGGCGGCGTTGTTCCTGGCATCGGACGAATCGTCCTACATGACCGCAGGCGAACTCGTGGTCGACGGCGGCATGATCGCCGCTTAAGCGGGCCTTACCCAAATGGCGGTGTCGTGGAACACGGCACCGCCGGCCGGGAAGCCCGGATCTGCGGCCGTCAGCGCGTTGATGCCGAGCCCTTCGGCGTAAGCGCCGTTGGGCCAAATGCTTTCGACGACGACCGTGCCGCGCACGAGCCCGTCGAAAGCCTTGGCCGCCACGCGCAGGCTCGCGCGCGCATTGCCGAGCCGCACTTGCGAGCCGTCCGCCACGCCAAGCTCGGCCAAATCGTCCGGATGGATCAGCGCGGCCGGTGCCCCCTCGCGCGCTTGGCTGCCCGGCGTTTCGGTGAACGTCGAATTCAAGAAACTGCGCGCCGGGGCGGCCACAAGCCGAAACGGTTTTTCAGACGTCGGCGCGTCGAAACCCATCTGGTCGGGCAAGCGCGGCATGCCTGCCCATTCCGGGCCGATCGCGGCCCAATCGGCCGTGAAATGCCATTTGCCGTCCGCATGGCCGAAACCGTCGAGAAAATGGCCGGTCTCGAACGAGGGTGCACAATCGTGCCAGCGCTTGGCATGGATCTCGGCCGCCCCCGGATGGCCCGAGGCCTTCAGCGTCCAGTCGATGAGGTCCCACTCGCTCATCTCGAAGCCGGGATGCGTCGCACCCAAGCGTATTGCCAATTGCTGCAGCACCCAATGGTTGGGCCGGCACTGCGCGTAAGGTTCGACGATTTTGCGCGCGACCTGCAGATAGGTGTGCCCGCTTGCCGTATAGAGATCGTCGTGTTCGAGGAAGGTCGTGGCCGGCAGCACGATGTCGGCCTGGCGCGCCGTATCGGTCAGAAACTGCTCGTGCACGCACACAAACAGATCGTCGCGTCCGAAGCCCGCTTTCACCTTGGCAAGGTCGGGGGCGACATTCATCGGGTTGGTGTTCTGGACGAACATTGCCGTAACCGGCGGGCCTGAGCCGAGATCGGCGGCTTCGCCCGTCAGCACGGCGCCGATGCGGCTCTGGTCGAGCACGCGCACCTTGGGGTCGAGCCGGTCGAGCCCTTCGATCATCGTCTTGTCGAGCTTGTACAGACCCGACTGCCCGTACATCGCCCCGCCGCCGCGATGCGCCCAGGCGCCCGTGACGGCCGCAAGCGAACTTGCCGCATGCATGGACGACGCGCCGTTGCGATGGCGCGCGAAGCCGTAGCCCATGCGCATGTAGCTGCGCTTGGTGCGCCCGAACAGGCGCGCGAATTCGCGGATCGCATCGGCCGGCACGCCGCAGATCGCTTCCGCCCATTCGGGCGTTTTTGCCGCGACATGCGCCTCGAGCTCGGCCGCACCCTTCGTGTATTTGGCCATGTAGGCGCGGTCGGCGAAACCCTCGGCGAACAGCACGTGCATCGCGCCCAGCGCCAACGCCGCATCCGTGCCCGGCCGCACGATCAAGGCCAAATCGGCCTGCTGCGCCGTGCCGGTCATATAGGCGTCGACCACGACGAGCTTGGCGCCGCGCTCTTTGCGCGCGCGCGCGATATGCGTCATCACGTTGACTTGCGTCGACACGGGATTGCCGCCCCACACGACGACCAGATCGCTGTCGGCGATCTCGCGGGCATCCACGCCGCGCTTGACCCCGGCGCCTGCCTTCCAGCCTGCATCGGGCAGCGTGATGCAGAAGGTCGAATATTGGCGCGAATAGCCCATCGTGTGGCGCAAGCGCTCGATGCCGTCGCGCTGCACGAGCCCCATCGTACCGGCATAAAAATAGGGCCACACGGTCTCAGGCCCGTGTTTGGCGGCCGCCGCTTTCAGGCGCTCGGCGGTTTCGTCGAGCGCTTCGTCCCACGAGATCGGCGCAAAACCTTCGCGCCCGCTGCCTTTGGGGCCGATGCGGCGCAAGGGCTGCGACAGCCGCTCCGGATGGTGCTGGCGCTCGGCATAGCGTGCCACCTTGGCGCACACCACGCCGGCCGTGTAGTCGTTGGCGCGGGCACCCCGCACCTTGCCGATGCGGCCCTCGGCCAACAGCTCGACCTCCAGCGCGCACACGCTGGGGCAATCGTGCGGGCAAGTCGAAGAATGCCAGCCTTGCGAAAGCGGGGCGGGCAACACGGCACTTGAATCGGGCATGGCCGGAAGGTACGGGAACTGTCCGGGGCAGGCAAGACGCACGCCCGTTCCTTTCCGTTTCGAGCAAAGCGAGGCCGCCTTCATGTCCCAGTCCTGGATCGTCAGCCTGTCCGCCGGCGAGATCGCCGCCCGCGTCAAATCAGGCGCCTTGACGGCGACCGCCGTGCTCGAAGCGCACCTCGCGCGCATCGCTTCCGAAAACCCGACCCTCAACGCGATCTGCACGCTCGCCGAAGACAAAGCGCGCGAAGCGGCAAGCGCGGTCGATGCGAAAGTTGCGGCCGGCATCGACCCCGGCCCGCTTGCGGGCATTCCCGTCGGCATCAAAGACGTGCACCAGACGGCCGGCATTCTCACGACCTACGGCTCGCCGACGATGGCCGACAACGTGCCGACCCAAGACCACATCATGATCGCGCGCATCAAGGATGCGGGCGGCGTGATCGTGGGCAAGACCAACACGCCCGAATACGCCGCCGGTGCGAACACGGTCAACACGCTGTTCGGGGCCACGCGCAATCCGTGGAACCCGCAAATGTCGGCCTCGGGCTCGACCGGCGGCGGGGCGGCGGCTCTTGCCGCGCGCATGATCGCACTCAGCGACGGCTCGGAGCTCGGCGGCAGCCTGCGCACGCCTGCCGCCTTCTGCGGCGTGGTCGGCTTGCGACCCACGCCGGGTTTGGTCCCGGTCTATCCGACCGCGCGCGCGTTCGACATGCTTTCGGTCGCAGGGCCGATGGCCCGCAACGTCGCCGACTGCGCGTTGCTGCTGCAGGCGATCGCCGGCGAGAGCCCGCGCGACGCGCGCAGCTTCCCGCTCGGCAACCGCGATTTCCCGGCTGCCGTCGAACGGAACGTGGCGGGCCTGCGCATCGCCTATGTGGCCGATTTCGCGCGCATCGGCGTCGATCCGGAGGTCGAAGCTTTGTGCAAGGCGGCCGCCTACCAGATCGGCACCTGGGGTGCCCGCGTCGAGCAGGCCGACATGGACCTCGCCTTCGGGCGCGAAGCGTTTTTGCAGCTGCGCGGCCAATGGATGGTGCATTCGCATCTCGACCGGCTGCATCTGGTCGAGCGCTTCAATCCGAATCTCGGCGGCAATATCCGCCGCGGTCTGGCACAGAGCCCCAAGGACATCGCGGCGGGCGAACATGCCCGCGCGCGCATGGTGCAGATCTGGGCCGAACTGCTCGAGACCTACGACGCCGTGTGCTGCCCGTGTTCGCCCGTAGCGCCCTTCCCGGTCGAGCAGAACTACCCCGAGACGATCGCGGGCAAAAAACTCACGAGCTACATCGATTGGGTCGCCCCCACCTTCCTCGTGTCGATGGTGGGCTTGCCCGCCGTCTCGGTCCCGTGCGGCATGACAGCGGCGCAGCTGCCGGTCGGCCTGCAGATCGTCGGCCGCCGCCATCGCGAAGAAGACATTCTGGCGCTGGCGCG
>JAIXXA010000003.1 GCA_027490975.1 Rhodospirillaceae bacterium | reverse complement strand
CTTGCCGACCAGAATGTCGCCCGGCTTCACTTCGGCACCGATATAGGTGATGCCGGCTTCGTCGAGGTTCTTCAGCGCTTCCTCGCCCACATTGGGGATGTCGCGCGTGATTTCTTCCTGGCCCAGCTTCGTGTCGCGGGCCATCACTTCGAACTCTTCGATGTGGATCGAGGTGAACACGTCGTCCGAGACGATGCGTTCCGAGATCAGGATCGAGTCTTCGAAGTTGTAGCCGTTCCACGGCATGAACGCGACGAGCACGTTGCGGCCCAGCGCCAGTTCGCCGAGCTCGGTCGACGGGCCGTCGGCGATGATCTCGCCCGCACGCACCACATCGCCCTTGCGCACCAGCGGACGCTGCGTGATGCAGGTGTTCTGGTTCGAGCGCTGGAACTTGAGAAGACGATAGATGTCCACGCCCGACGCGGCGGCCGATGTTTCTTCCGTCGCCCGGATGACGATACGGGTGGCATCGACCTGGTCGACCACGCCCGCGCGCTTGGCGGCGATGGCGGCGCCGGAATCGCGGGCCACCACGCCTTCCATGCCCGTGCCGACGATCGGCGCTTCGGCGCGGATCAGCGGGACGGCCTGGCGCTGCATGTTCGAGCCCATCAGCGCGCGATTGGCGTCGTCGTTCTCGAGGAACGGGATCAGGGCTGCGGCGACCGACACGAGCTGCTTGGGGCTCACGTCCATGAGATCGACCTGCTCGGGCTTCACGAGGAACAGATCGCCCGCCTTGCGGCAGTTGATGAGTTCGGCCGTGAGACGGCCCTTCGTATCGACTTCGGTGTTGGCCTGGGCCACGTAGTAGCGGCCCTCTTCCATCGCCGACAGATAGACGACTTCGTCGGTGACCTTGCCGTCCTTCACTTTCCGGTACGGGCTTTCGATGAAGCCGTAGGGATTGACGCGCGCATAGGTCGCCAGCGAATTGATGAGGCCGATGTTCGGGCCTTCCGGCGTTTCGATGGGGCAGATGCGGCCGTAATGCGTGGGATGCACGTCGCGCACTTCGAAGCCGGCACGCTCGCGCGTGAGACCGCCTGGCCCGAGGGCCGAGAGACGGCGCTTGTGCGTGATTTCCGACAGCGGGTTCGTCTGGTCCATGAACTGCGACAGCTGCGAGGAGCCGAAGAATTCGCGCACCGCCGCCGCTGCGGGCTTCGCGTTGATGAGGTCGTGCGGCATGACCGAGTCGATCTCGACCGTGGACATGCGTTCGCGGATCGCGCGCTCCATGCGCAGGAGGCCCACACGATACTGGTTTTCCATGAGCTCGCCGACCGAGCGCACACGGCGGTTGCCGAGATGGTCGATGTCGTCGATTTCGCCGCGCCCGTCCTTGAGCTCGGTCATCGTCTTGACGATCGCCAGGATGTCGGCCTTGCGCAGCGTGCGCATCGTGTCCGGGCAGTCGAGCTGCAGGCGCGCGTTCATCTTGACGCGGCCTACGGCCGAAAGGTCGTAGCGCTCGCTGTCGAAGAACAGGCCCTTGTAGAGCGATTCGGCCGTCTCGAGCGTCGGCGGCTCGCCGGGGCGCATCACGCGGTACATCTCGATCAGCGCTTCTTCGCGGCTGCCGTTCTTGTCCGCCTTCAGCGTGTTGCGGATGTAGGGACCGAAATTGATGTGGTCGATATGCAGCGTCGGGATTTCCTTGACGCCCGCCTCTTCGAGAATCTTGAGGCTCTGCGCCGTCAGTTCGTCGCCGGCTTCGACGTAGATCTCGCCCGTCGCCTCGTTGATGATGTCGATGGCGACGTAGCGGCCCTTGATGTCGTCGATCGTGGCGAGAACGTCCTTGACGCCCTCGTCTTTCAGCTTCTTGGCCAGACGCGGGCTCACTTTCGTGTCCTTCTCGGCCAGGACCTTTTCGGTCTTGGCATCGACGAGGTCGGCCACGAGCTTTTGGCCGCGCATGCGCTCGGCGTCGAACGGCGTCTGCCAGCCGCGCTTGCCCTTCTTGAAGACGACCTGGCCGTAGAAATAGGCGAGAATTTCCTCGGCCGACATGCCGACGGCTTCGCCGAGCTCGATTTCCTTGCCCATCGCCTGGCGCTCTTCGCGCAGCTTTTCGGTGCGCAGATCGTCGAGCGCCATCAGGAACGTGGTGACCGGCAGCTTGCGGCGGCGGTCGATGCGCACATAGACGAGGTCCTTGGCGTCGAATTCGAAATCGAGCCACGAGCCGCGATAGGGAATGACGCGGGCGGCGAACAGATATTTGCCCGAGGCGTGCGTCTTGCCCTTGTCGTGGTCGAAGAACACGCCTGGCGAACGATGCATCTGCGCGACGCTCACGCGCTCGGTGCCGTTGATCACGACCGTGCCCTTGTCCGTCATGAGCGGCATGTCGCCCATGTAGACGTCCTGTTCCTTGATGTCGCGGATCGAGCGCGCACCGCTGTCTTCGTCCACGTCCCACACGACGAGGCGCAAGGTGACTTTCAGCGGTGCGGCGAACGTCATGCCGCGCTGCTGGCACTCTTCGACGTCGTATTTCGGCTCTTCGAGTTCGTAGCGCACGAACTCGAGCTGGGCGCGCTCGGAGAAATCCTTGATCGGGAAGACGGTGCGGAACACTTCCTGCAGGCCCACGTTCTTGCGCTCGGACGGAGACGTGTCCATCTGCAGGAACGACGCGTAGGACGCCATCTGGATTTCGATGAGGTTCGGCATCGGCGCCACCTCGGGGATACGCCCAAAGCTTTTGCGAATTCGCTTGCGACCCATGACCGTCTGCAACATCTCGACCTCATCTGTCCGTTTCGGGACCCGACGGCGCTGAGGGCAGCGCCGTCCAAAAACTCGTTGCGGGGCTTGTCGGGGCGCCCGCGCCCGACCGGCCCGTCTGCCGCAGCGACCCAAAGGGTTCTGCGGCAGACCGACCGGATTTGGGTCTTACTTGACTTCGACCTTGGCGCCTTGCTCTTCGAGCGCCTTCTTGATCTTGGCGGCGTCGTCCTTGTTGACGCCTTCCTTGACCACCTTCGGTGCACCCTCGACGAGGTCCTTGGCTTCCTTGAGGCCGAGACCCGTGATTTCGCGCACGACCTTGATCACGTTGATCTTCTTGTCGCCGGCGTTGGCCAGCGTCACCGTGAATTCGGTCTGTTCGGCGGCGGGGGCAGCGGCAGCGGCCGGACCACCGGCGGCGGCAACCGCAACCGGCGCGGCGGCCGAGACGCCCCACTTTTCTTCGAGCAGCTTCGTGAGTTCGGCGGCCTCGAGGACCGTCAGGGTCGAGAGTTCGTCGACCAGTTTGCCGAGATCGGCCATTTCAATCACTCCTGTGTTTTACGACTTGGGGTTTTGTGGGGATGGTTGGTTCGAAGATCTAGGCTGCGTCCTGCTTCTTTGCGTAGGCGCCGATCACGCGCGCCACCTGTGCCGCAGGGGCACCGATGACGGTTGCGAGGCGGGTCGCCGGCGCATTGAGGAGGCCCAGGAACTTGGCCCGCATCTCCGGCAAGGAGGGCAGGGTCGCAAGTGCCTTGACCGCGGCAACGTCGAGCGCACGCTCGCCGAGGCCGCCGGCCACGATGGTCAGCTTGTCGTTCTTCGCTGCGTATTCGACCGCGATCTTCGCCGCCGCCACGGGATCCGTGGAATAGGCGATCGCGGTCGGACCCTTCAGCGAAGGACCCAAATGCTGGAACTTCGTGCCGTCCAGTGCACGACGCGTGAGCCGGTTCTTCGCGACTTTGAAACTGGCCCCGGCTGCGCGCATCTTGCGACGCAGTTCGGTCACTTCGGCGACAGTCAAGCCCGCCTGGCGCGTCACGATGACGACGCCAGCGTCCTTGAGCTTGCCGTGAAGCGATTCGACCAGTTCCTTCTTTTGCGAACGGTCCACGATCGTCTCCTGGTTTGCCCTGCCGGCACCATGCCGACAGGACCGTTTCACGCGAGAGCCTCGTGCCACCCATCCGAAACACCCCGAAGCCCGCACGTTGTCGGTGCGGTCCCCCTTGCATCCCGGCTGGAACGGCCGAGCCTCGGCTCGACCTGTCCCAGAAGTCCCAAGTCGGACACGCCCGAAGGCGCACCCAATTTGCCACCTCTGTCTATGCAGGCCTGTCCCTTGGCGGGACGTTTACGCAAACCCCGGCCGAAGCCGTCGTTTGCACCTGCAGTCTCGGACAGGAGCGGACGGTGCCCGGCCTCGAACGAGGCCCTCTTCCGTCCGCCTGTACCCGCCTTTTTGTGTCGCCACAAAAAGGCGGAATTGCGTTCGCCCGATAAGGCGGCCCTTAGGCCGCCTGCTGCGCGACGGTCATGCCGCCGAACGCCGCGATATCGAGCTTGAAGCCCGGGCCCATCGTCGAGGACACCGTGGCTTTCTTGATGTAGTTGCCCTTCACGCCCGAGGGCCGCGCCTTGACGATCGCGTCGAGGAACGCCTTGAGGTTCTGGGCAAGCTTGGCTTCGTCGAACCCGGCTTTGCCGATCCCGGCATTGATGTTGCCGGTTTTGTCGGCGCGGAACTCGACTTGGCCGCCCTTGGCGTCCTTGACAGCCTGCGCCACGTTCGGCGTGACGGTGCCGAGCTTGGGGTTCGGCATCAGGCCGCGCGGGCCCAGCACTTTGCCGAGCTTGCCGACGACGGCCATCATGTCCGGGGCCGCGATCACGCGGTCGAAATTGATTTCGCCCGCGAGCACTTTTTCGGCCAGATCGTCGCCGCCGACGAGGTCGGCGCCCGCTGCCTGCGCTTCGGCAACCTTCGGGCCCTTGGCGAACACGGCCACGCGCACGGTCTTGCCCGTACCGTTCGGCAGGGCCACCATGCCGCGCACCTGCTGGTCGGCCTGGCGCGGATCGATGTTGAGATTGAGCGACACTTCGACCGTTTCGTTGAACTTGGCCGAGGCGCGCGCCTTGACCGACTTCACCGCGTCTTCGATCGTGTAGGTCTTTTCGATGTCGAGGCCTTCGTAGGCCTTCTTCATGCGCTTTCCGATGCGAGCCATGTTCAGCCCTCCACCACTTCGAGGCCCATGGAACGGGCGGACCCTGCGATCATCATCATCGCCGCTTCGACGTCGTTGGCGTTGAGATCGACCATCTTCTTTTCGGCGATGTCGCGCAGCTGCGCCTTCGTGACCTTGCCGGCCTTGTCGCGGCCCGGCGTTTTCGAGCCGGACTCGATCTTGGCGGCCTGCTTCAGGAAGTACGACACCGGCGGCGTCTTCATCACGAAGGTGAACGTGCGGTCGCCGTAGGCGGTGATGACCACCGGGATCGGCACGCCGGCTTCGATCTTCTGGGTCTGCGCGTTGAACTGCTTGCAGAACTCCATGATGTTGAGGCCGCGCTGGCCGAGCGCGGGGCCGATCGGCGGCGAGGGATTCGCCTTGCCGGCCGGGACCTGCAGTTTGATGTAGCCGACGATTTTCTTTGCCATCTTCTCTCTCCTTTGGGCTCCCGGCTTGCATCCGATAGCGAGGATCTGTGCCGGTAGACGCCCGTTTCAAACTTCGGACGGGTCCTAGACTTTTTCGACCTGTCCGTATTCGAGTTCGACCGGCGTGGGCCGGCCGAAGATCGAAACCGCGACCTTGAGACGCGACTTTTCCTCGTCGATCTCTTCGACCATGCCGTTGAACGACTGGAACGGCCCGTCGGTGACGCGCACCTGCTCGCCCACTTCGTAGGTGATGGCGGGCTTCGGCTTGTCGATGCCGTCCTTCATCTGCTTCAAGAGGCGGTCGGCTTCGCCGTCCGAGATCGGCTGCGGCTTGCCGCCGGCCCCCAGGAAGCCCGTGACCTTCGGCGTGTTCTTGACGAGGTGCCACGTCTCGTCCGTGAGATCCATGCGCGCCAGAACGTAGCCGGGGAAGAACTTGCGTTCCGCCGACACCTTCTTGTTGCCCTTGCGCACTTCGACAACGCTGTCGACGGGCACCATCACCTCTTCGATCATCGGATCGAGGCCCTTTTGGACGGCCTGTTCCTTGATCGACGACGCGACCTTCTTTTCGAAGCCAGAATAGACGTGCAGTACGTACCAGCGCATCGCCATGGCGAGTTCAGCCCCCCAGCCCGAGAATGAGACGCACGGCCCATGCGATGATCGAATCGACGGCGAAGAAGAAGATCGCCGCGAGCACCGACATCACGAAAACCATCGCGGTCGTGACCATCGTTTCCTTGCGCGACGGCCAGGTCACCTTGTTGGCTTCCTGGCGCACCTGGCGGGCGAACTCCGCAGCGCTGGTCTTTTGTGTGGCGGGCGGCATCATGCCGGTGGTCCTACTCTGGAAGTTCGTATGCTTGTCGGTCGAAGGCGTATCGGCGTTACGTGTCGTATTCAGTGGCAGGAGTGGAGGGGCTCGAACCCCCAGCCCCCGGTTTTGGAGACCGGTGCTCTACCAATTGAGCTACACTCCTAAGTTCCT
>JAIXXA010000022.1 GCA_027490975.1 Rhodospirillaceae bacterium | reverse complement strand
GCCGCCCTATGCCTACTGGTCGACCGGCGAAATTGGGTTGAGCTATGCGCGCGTGGTCACATGCCCGGCCACTTCGACGAGCTGCGTTCTGGGCGTCGATATGACGGTCGAAACTTTGGTTCGCAGTCTCGATCGGGCAGTGCGCGACAGCATCGGCATCGGGGCATTTGTTCGCGCCGGGAAATCGGAACCGATCGCGGTCTCGAGCGGCGCGGAGGCGGGCATCATGGCCGCTGCGCTTGCCGCGTCCTTCGCGAGCAAACAGGAGATCACGGTCGACGGGCAGCGCTATCTGCTTGCGTGCCAAGACATCGGAGCGGCTGGCGTCCCATGGACGATCGGACTCTACGTGCCGCGTTTGAAGTTCGAAGATTGGATCAATGAGATCGCGCATACCAAGCTCGCAGTCGGCGCGATCGCCGTATGTCTATGCTTGGCCTTCGGATTTGTCCTATGGCGTCGCGTCGCGACCGGACTCTCCAGCGTCTCCCGTCTCGCCGCGACGATCGGCGCGCGCAAACCTGCGCCTGCGGTGCGCAATCTGGGTTTCGCCGAAATCGAGGCCGTCGCCGCAACGCTGCGGGCAATGGACGCCGACCTAACGCGCCACGCGCTGGCGCTCGACAAAGCGATGGCCGAACTCGTGCGCTCGGACCAGGCGAAAACCGAATTCGTCGCGCAGCTTAGCCACGAATTGCGCACGCCTCTCAACGCCGTCGTGGGTTTTGCCGGCTTGCTGCAAACCACGGCGAGCGGGCGGCTCAACGCGCGCGAAATCAGCTACCTCGACGACATCGTCACGGCGGGCGGCCACCAGCTTGCGATGATCGACAATCTGCTCGAGTTTGCGCGCGCAGGCGCGGGCAGCCTGACCCTCGTGCTTGAGCGCGTCGAGCTGTCGCAGATCGCGGCCGTCGCAGCACGCATCGTCTCCGCACGCGCCGAAAGCAAAGGCATCGAACTCGCGCTTGCGCTCGAACATGGCCTTTTTGTGTCGGCCGACGCGACCAAGCTCCGCCAGATATGCATCAACCTCATCGACAATGCGGTCAAATTCACCCCGCGCGGCGGGCGCATTGAGGTCGCATGTGGCCGCGACGAAACGGCGCGTGTCTTTGTTCGCATCGCCGACTCCGGCATCGGCATGACCTCGGAAGAACTCGCCGACGCGCGCAAGCCTTTCATGCGCGTGGCCCCCAGCGCCTTTGCAGTCCGCGAGGGCGGCATCGGCTTGGGCCTACCGATCGCGCAGGCCCTTGCCGATCTGCACGGCGCCGATCTCTTGCTTGAAAGCGAGCCCAATTGCGGCACTGTCGCGACGCTGGTTTTCGCTGCTGCCGTCTGAACGGACGCGTGACGCCGGCCCGTCAGGTTTCCTGCCCGCTCTGCCAGCGATAGAGCGTGAGGCACAGAAATGCCTCGATGCGCCCGTCGGCGGCGGCAAAAGGCAGCATCACGCCCTCGAGCTCGGTCACATGGGCGTGGTGCTGCAATGTAGGAGGGCCACGATACCAGTTCGGCGCCCGGCTTGCGACGGCAGCCGCAAGGCTTGCCTGCAGATTGGATTGCGTGCCCGTGCGCGGCAATTCGTCCACATAAAGGCCCGGCCGCCCCGGCGCACCCGCTTCGAGCACGGCCTCGCCGAGCAGGCGATAGCGGAAGCGCAGCGGCTCGTGCTCGACGCCGAGCAGATAGATGTTGGCCAGCAGCCGGGCAACCGCCATCGGCTCGAAATCGGCGTAGAACGGCAGATCGTGTCCGTCCCGCTTCAGGCCCTGCCAATGCGCGACGATTGCGGCGAGTTTTTCGTGCAGGGATTCGTCGGAAGGCAGCGGCATTGCGACAAAATAGGTATCGCTGCCGCTGCCGTCCAGCCCGAACTCAGTACCGCCGGTACGGCAGGAACTTGCCGTGCATCGTGATCTTCACGCGGTCGCCTTTGGGATCGGGAAGGCGCTTCATCTCCATTTCGAAATCGATCGCCGACATGATGCCGTCGCCGAATTCTTCGTGGATCAGTTCCTTCCAGGTCGTGCCGTAGACCTGGATGAGTTCGTAGAAGCGGTAGATCAGCGGATCGGTCGGCGGCCCGGGCGGCAGCGAGCCGCGATAGGGGATTTCGCACAGGAGCTCGGCCTCGTCCTTGGATAAGCCGAACAGCTTGGCGGCCTTGGCCGCGTGCTCGGGCAGCATCGACATCTGGCCGAGCAAGGCCGCCGTCGTCCAGACCGGGTTCATGCCGATCTTCTCGGCGATTTTGTTCCAGCTCAGCTTCTTCTTCTTCTTGATCGCGAGAATCTTCTCGCCGAGTTTGTCTTTGGCGTCGTTCATCGGTTCCTCCTTGAGATATCAACTGGCCGCGCGCAGCGTTCCAGGGCTGGTTTCGGGCGGCCGCCGCGGGTCGTAGCCGGCCGGAATCGCCGACGCGAAACCGCGCGAGCGCTCGACCAGAAAATCGACGATGTGGTTGCGGATCGCGTAGTAGTGCGGGTGTTTGTGGATGTCGTGGCGCGTGCGACTGCGCGGCAGCGTGTTGACCACGATCTCGGCGATCTTGGCCTGCGGCCCGTTTGTCATCAGCACGATTCGGTCGGCGAGCAGGATTGCCTCGTCCACGTCGTGCGTGATCATGAACACGGTCTGCTGCGTGGCCGCGCACAGGCGCAGCACCTCTTCCTGCAGCGTGCCGCGCGTCAGCGCATCGAGGGCCGAGAACGGCTCGTCCATCAACAGCATCTTGGGCTCGATCGACAGCGCGCGCGCAATGCCCACGCGCTGCTTCATGCCGCCCGACAGCATGGCCGGGCGCTTGCGCTCGGCGCCCGTCAAGCCGACGAGGTCGATGTATTTTTGGCAGTGCGCGCGCACCTTGGCGCGGTCCCAATCGGGCCAGCGCGACGACACGGCGAACGCGATGTTTTCGATCGCACTCATCCACGGCATCAGCGCGTGGCCCTGGAAAATCACCGCGCGGTCGAGCGAGGGGCCCGCCACCTCTTTGTCGCCGACGAGCAGCACGCCGTCGTCGGCCGTGTCGAGCCCCGCAAGGATGTTGAGGATCGTCGTCTTGCCGCAGCCCGAATGGCCGATCAGGCACACGAACTCGCCCTTGGCGACGCCGAAATGGATGTTCTCGAACACCGTCTGCACGCCGCCGCCGGGCTGCTTGAAGCGCTTGGCAATTCCCTCGATCGACACGTAGGTCATCGCCGCATCATTCCTGGTAGGTTACGAGCTTGGTCGCAAAACCGAGCATGTGGTCGAGCAGCATGCCGACGACGCCGATCACGAGGATCGCCGTAATGATGTTGGCGATCGACAGATTGTTCCATTCGTTCCAAACGAAATAACCGATTCCGGTCCCGCCCACGAGCATTTCGGCCGCCACGATCACGAGCCAAGCAATGCCGATCGATATGCGCATGCCGGTCACGATCGTGGGTGCGGCTGCGGGCAGGATCACGCGCCAAGCCGTTCGCAGCGGATTGACCTCGAGCGTGCGCGCGACATTGAGCCATTCCTTGCGAACATGCGCCACGCCGAAGGCTGTGTTGGTCAGCATCGGCCAGATCGAGCAGATGAAAATCACAAAAATCGACGAGATGGCGCTGTCCTTGATCGTGTAGAGCGCCAGCGGCATCCAAGCGAGCGGCGAGATCGGGCGCAGCACCTGGATGAAAGGATTGAGCGCCCCGTAGACGAGCGGCGACATGCCGATCAGAAAGCCGAGCGGAATGGCGACGAGGGCCGCAAGCCCGAAGCCCAGCAGCACGCGCGCCAGCGAATAGGCGAGCTGGATGCCGATGCCCTTGTCGTTGGTGCCGCGATCGGCAAACGGCGCTTCGAGATGCTTGGCGATGCGCAGGCCGACATCGACCGGGGTCGGCATCGGCGTCTGTTTGCCCTGCTGGGCGGAAGCCCCGAGCAAAGCCGCATATTCGGGATCGAGCGCAGGCCCGGTTCCGGCCGTCGGCGTTGCCGCGATCTGCCAGCCGCCCAAAAAAAGGGCAAGCAGCAGGATCGACAGCAAAGCCGATTTGGCGCGCACGGAAGCAAACATCGAAACGCCGAAGCCTTACGAGCGGCGGATCGCGAAGGAAGCGATATAGGCTTCCGGATTGGCCGGATCGAACTCTTTGCCCATGATCGTGTGCTTGCGCATCGTTGCTGCCGGGGGTGCTCCGCCGAGCTCGCGCATCGCGCGCCCGGCATCGGCCGTCAAGAACACCTGCTCGGCGATCTGCGTGTAGTTCACGTCGCCGCGGATCTGGCCCCAGCGCTTCATCTGCGTGAGCATCCACACGGCCATCGAGTGCCACGGATACGGGTCGAAATCGATGCGCTCGGGAACGCGACGCACCTGGCCGAGACCGTCGGCAAAAGTGCCGCTCAGCACCTGCTCGACGACCGTCACGGGCTGGTTCAGATAGTTCTGCGCCGAAATCGCTTCGGCGATCTGCTTGCGGTTGGCCGGATTGTGCGCAAACGACGCCGCCTCGACGATCGAGCGCATCAGGGCTTGGAACGTGTTCGGCATTTTCTGCGTGAAATCGCGGCTCGCCGCGAACACGCAGCACGGATGCCCGTCCCACAATTCGCGCGTCAGAAGATGGATGAAGCCCACGCCGTCGAAGACGGCGCGCTGGTTGAAGGGATCGGGCCCCAGAAAGCCGTCGATATTGTCGGCGCGCAGATTGGCGACCATTTCCGGCGGCGGGACCGCCCGGATCTGGATGTCGCGGTCGGGATCGAGGCCCGCTTCGGCCACGTAGTAGCGCAGCAGGTAATTGTGCATCGAATAGTCGAAGGGCACGGCGAAGCGGAAGCCCTTCCAGTCTTTGGGGTCGCGCTTGTCCCTGTGTTTGGTCGCAAGCGTGATGGCCTGGCCATTGATGTTCTGGATGGCACCCAACGTCCACGGCAGCGGGTTCGACCCCGCCCCCATCGAAATCGCGAGCGGCATCGGCGCCAGCATGTGTGCGGCGTCGTACTCGCCGTTGATCGATTTGTCGCGGATGACGGCCCAGCCGGCCGTGCGCACCACATTCACGTCGAGCCCGTGTTTGGAATAGAAGCCCATCGGGTGGGCCATAATCACGGGTGTCGAACACGTGATCGGAATGAAGCCGACATCGAGCTTGGTCTTTTCGAGTGCGCGCGGCGCTTGGGCGGCGACCTCGCGGATGAAGCCCATCGGCAGCACGCTCGCGATCGCCGCAGCGGCCGTGCCGCTGCCCACGAGATTGAGAAAGCTGCGGCGGCTCGGATCGGCACCCAGCACGGCTTTGACAACGGCGGCCTCGAACAGATCGGCCATCAGCGTATCGGTGTCGCGCGCTGCGGATGCGGGTTCCGCAACTGGCGCCGCATCCGAATGCGGCGGCTGGGTGAGCTTGGCAAAGGCGGCTTGGACCGAATTGTGCTCGCTCAAGCTCGCATGGGCGCCGCAGGGGCAGCCGCCGATGGATGTGCGGGCATCATAAGGATTGTCGAGCATCGGGAAAGCCTCCGGGGGCAAGGGCGTGAAGCGCTGCGGACGCGCAGCAATTCCCATGCCATTGCCGCCCACCTGCGGCACCCTGCCCCCTTCCGTGCCGCACCCCGGCTGTGCGATGCTCGGACTAGCCTCCAACCCCATGAGTTGCCGATGCAATTGCCCGCCGATATCGACCAGACGATGGCCCTTCTTGCGGCGCAACGTTACGTCGCAGAACGCAGCCTCGCGACGGCGCTGTTTTTGTCGCTGAAGCTCGGCCGTCCGCTGTTTTTGGAGGGCGAGCCGGGGACCGGCAAAACCGAAATCGCCAAGGTGCTGGCAGCATCCCTCGGCCGCAAACTCATCCGCCTGCAATGCTACGAAGGGCTCG
>JAIXXA010000184.1 GCA_027490975.1 Rhodospirillaceae bacterium | reverse complement strand
GTGCTGATCCTCGAGAATCCGGGCCTGCCCGGCCAGTCGCGCATCACGAACACGCTCTATGCGGGGCTGCAGCTGATCCTGCCGGGCGAGGTGGCGCGCGCCCATCGCCACACGCAATCGGCGCTGCGCTTCGTGGTCGAGGGCAGCGGGGCCTACACGGCCGTCGACGGCGAGCGCACTTTGATGCGCCCCGGCGATTTCGTGATCACGCCGTCGTGGGCGTGGCACGACCACGGCAACGAAACGCACGAGCCGATGGTGTGGCTCGACGGGCTCGACATCCCGATCGTCGGCTTCTTCGAGGCGTCGTTTGCCGAAGGCTTCGAAACCGACATGCAATCGCAGGTAAAGTCGATCGGTTTCTCGCAGGCCCGCTTCGGCGAAGGGCTGCTGCCGCTCGGGCATGCGCGCAGCGGGGCGGCAAGCCCCGTCTTCAACTATCCCTACGCGCGGTCGCGCGAAGCGCTCGAAACACTGCGCCGCGGCAGCCCCATCGATGCGTGCCACGGGCTTGCGATGCGCTACGCCAACCCGCTCGACGGCGGCTGGGCGATGCCGACCATCGGCACGTGGCTGCATCTGCTGCCGAAGGATTTTTCGGGCGCACCCTACCGTGCCACCGACGCAACCGTGTTCAGTTGCGTCGAAGGGACGGGCCGCGTCCACGTGTTCGCACCGGGCGGCAAGCTCGAGAGCTTCGAATTCGGCCCGCGCGACATATTCGTCGTGCCCTCGTGGCAATGGCGCCGCTTCGAAGCGACGAGCGACTGCGTGCTGTTCGCTTTCTCCGACCGTCCCGCCCAGGAAAAACTCGGCCTGTGGCGCGAAATGCGCGGCAATGCGTGAGACTGCCGCGCATCCTTGCGTGCCCGGTGCGGCCTAGCCTGCCTTGACCGTGTTGCGCAGTAGGCCCACGCCGGTGATTTCGACTTCGACGACGTCGCCCGGGAACATGAATTCGGGCGGCGTGCGCGCAGCGCCGACGCCGCCGGGCGTGCCCGTCACGATCACGTCGCCCGGTTCGAGCGGGCAGAATGTCGAGACGTAGGCGATCAGCTGCGGGATGTCGTGGATCAGCATGTCGATCGTGGCCTTCTGCTTGACCGTGCCGTTCACGCGCGTGGTCAGGGTCTGGGCCGTGATGTTCTTCATCTCGTCCGACGTCACCATCCACGGGCCGAAACCGCCGGTGGCGGCGAAATTCTTGCCGGGCGTGAATTGCGAGGTGTGGCGCTGGTAGTCGCGCACCGAGCCGTCGTTGTAGCAGGCATAGCCCGCCACATGGCTCATCGCCTTCTCGCGCGCGATGCGCCGGCCCTTTTTGCCGATCACGATCGCAAGCTCGCCTTCCCAGTCCAGCCGCTCGCTTTCGACGGGCTTCAGCATCGGCTGCTCGTGGCCCATCTGCGTGTAGGCAAAACGCGTGAAGATCGTCGGATGCTGCGTGTCGGGGCGGCCGGTTTCCGCGCGGTGCTCGCGATAGTTCAAGCCCGCGCAGAAAATGCGCGCCGCGTCGGGCACCACCGGCATCCACGCGAATTTGCCGTCCTTGATGTCGGCCTTGCGGCCCTTGGCGTAGGCTTTGAGCTTCGGCAGGCCTGCGCCCAGCAATGCGAGGCGCAGCGTCGGCCATTTTTTGCCGAACTTTTTGCCGAGATCGACGATCCCGCCGGCCACCACGGCGCCGTAGGTTTCCTTTTTTCCGACGCGGATGCTGGCGAGCTTCATTGTTCTTCTCTTTTCTTTTCGGGAATGTCGCGAGGCTGCGGATTTTAACGGCAAATCAGTCGGCGGCAAGCTTTTCGGGCGGCAGCCGATGCCACACCGCGAGCGTGGCAAGCGCGCTTGCCGCACCTGCGGCCGCCATGGCGGCGGCCGTGCCGAAGACGCCGAACAATGTCGGCGACAGCAGGCCCGCCAACATGATGCCGCCGAACACGGCCACGATGCGCACGCGATGCACGCTCGCCGCCGCCGATTGCGACTGTGCGGAGCCGGCGAGCTGGACGCGCAACGTGAGCGGCACTTCGAAAAACGGCGGCCCCAAAGCGGCAATCCCGAGCCCCAGATAGAGCCCCGGCAGCAGCCACGCGTCGGGTGCGTAAATGGCTGCCGCACCGGTCAAGGCCAGCCCGAACCCCATCAGCGTCAAGCCTGCAAGCATGCGGTTGAGGCCGAGCGAAGGCTTCATCGAGCCGACGACCAGCGAAGCCAGGATGTTGCACACGCCGTAGGTCGCAAGCCCGCCGCCATAGGCGCCGATGCCGGCAAGCGGGCCCCAGGCCGCGTTGCGCTGCTCGACGATCAGCGGCAGCCCGTAGCCGATCACGAGTCCCCAATTGCCGTCGGTGAAAAATTTGAGCGCCAGCAGCGTGCGCAAGGTGGGGGCCGCGCGCACGATCTTCCAGCCGACGAGAAAGCTGCTGCCGCCGCTTTTTTCGCGGCCCGGCAACGCGTCGCCCACGCGCAGCAGCAGATAGGCCGCAAACGCCAGTGCGAGCGCATAGACGTAGAAAAGCTCGTGCACCGGAATCGCGAGGGCCAGCCCGGCCGCCAATGCCGGGCCCGACAGGCGCGCCATGCGCCGCACGCCGTCGATGAGGCTGTTGGCCGCGAACAGCAGATCGCGGTCGGCAACGAGCTGCGGCAGATGGCCTTGGATCGCGGGCTCGAGCTGTGCACGCATCAAAGATATGCCGACCGCCGGGATCGCAAGCGCAAGCATGCTCGGCACGCCGAGATCCCACGCGACCGCCGGCACGAGTGCGGCAACGGCACCGGCCGCCAGCAGGATCGACATGGCGCGGCGCGGATCGATGGCGCTTGCGATCGCCCCGCCGAAGATGGCACCCGCCAGCATGCAGGCCGATTGCACGGCGCCGAGATAGCCCGCCTGGCGGCCGACCAGTTCGATCGCGAGCCACACGAGTGCCACGCGATAGAGCTCGTCCCCCATGGTGAAGACGGACAAAGCACTCCACAGCCGTGCGACGATCGGATCGCGCAGCGGTGCGAAGGCTCTCATTTTCGGGGTTTGGTTCTTTTCGTCGGGCGCGCAGGCTTGGGGGCCGCCAGCGCCTGGAAACCGCCGCCTTCGTAGACGAGCGGCGACCCGCGTGTCGCAACCGAAGCCGCACGCACGTCGCCCACGAAGATCGTGTGCGTGCCCGATTCGATGGCGTCGGCCAGCGTGCAATCGAAACTGGCAAGCGCATCTATGAGCACGGGCGCTCCGGTCGCGGCCTTGCCCCAGCGCCCTTGCGCAAAGCGTTCTTCGCCCTGCACGCCGGTCGCACCGGCAAAGCGCAAGGCAAGGGCGCGATGTTTTTGGCCGAGGATGTTGACGCAGAAGCGCTTGGCGGCGGCAATGGCGCGGTTGGGGGCCGAATCGCGGTTGACGCAAACCAGCAGGCGCGGCGGATCGGCCGACAGCGAGCACATGGCCGTGGCGGTAAGGCCCGCCCGCCCGTCGCGCCCGGCCGTCGTCACCAGCGTCACGCCGGCGGCAAAGCGGCGCATGGCGCGCTTGAATTCGTCTGGGGTGGCGGCTTTTTTCATGGACCGGGCGAGCGGGGGAGGCGGGCAAGCGTGGTAGCCCGGATTGCCTGCGTGCGACAAGTATTTGCGTCGCCCCCGGCATTTGCATCGCCAAAGGCGGTATTTGGGGCCGTTGCAGCTTAAAGGCCGCTTGCCGCAGGCCCTACGAACGCGCTACCTAGCGCCTGACTCCCGCCCTCGAGGGCCCATGCGGTCTTTTTCTGCCATTTTCGTGTCGGCTGCCTTGGCGGCCTCGCTTTGCGCCGCGCCTGCGCAGGCCCAGCGCGATGCGCGCGGCGGCGAAATGGCGCTGGCGCTCGATTTCCTGACCCTCGAGCTTGCCGGTTGGCGGCTGCCCGATCCCGTCCCCGAATGCCTCGAAAAGCTCGATCTCAAGCTCCTGGAGCCCGGCACGTTCGGGGCGTCGGAAATGGCGACCGACCCGATCCTGTTGGACGGGGCGGGGCCGCATGCGCGCATCAACGGCATCGACGGCGACCCGGCCGACCGCCGCCGCCGGATCGTGCGGTTCGACTGGCTGATTGCGACCGGGGGGCGGATTCGGGCGGTGCCGGACCGCTTTGTCATGCTACTGAACGACCAGCAAGGCGATGCCGCGATGATGCGCGAGCCCGAACAGCTGGTCGTGCGGCGGGAATGCTTTGGCGGCTGAGCCGTTGAAACGGCGTAGATAGAGAATCGGATGGAACACGAACAGAATCCCGCGACCGACTGGCGCCAGCGTTTCCTCGCCCGCTATGTTTCGACCCATGCCGCCGTTTCGGACGCGGCCGGCAATCTCGACCGGCGCTGGCCGTTCCTGCGGCAATTCGTCGGCGCGCATTTTCCGCCCGACAAGAGCGCGAAGATCGTCGATCTGGGCTGCGGGCACGGGGCGATCGTGTGGGCCGCCCAGCGCCTGGGCTACACCGCCGTTTCGGGCGTCGATGCAAGCCCGGAGCAGGTCGCGATGGCGGCCACGCTCAAGATCGACGGCGTGCGCCAGGGCGATCTGATGGCCGAGCTGCGCGCGATGCCGGGCGACAGCCTCGATGCCATCGTGCTGTTCGACCTCTACCATTATTTCGATCCGGCCACGCAGCTGCGCCTGGCCGACGAGGTGCGCCGCGTGCTGAAGCCGGGCGGGCGCTTCATCCTGCATCTGCCCAACGGCGAGGCGCTGTTTTCGGGCCGCGTGCGCTATTGGGACATCATGGCGACCGGCTCCTTCACGCGCCGTTCGATCGAGCAGCTGCTGCTCGTGTGCGATTTCAAGAACGTTGCCTGCTTCGAGGACAAGCCCGTCGTGCACGGCCTCAAGAGCGCGGTGCGCGGCGTTTTGTGGCGCTGCGTGCGCTTCGTGCTGCGGCTGGCGCTGGCGGCGGAAACCGGCGAAACTGGCGGCGACGCCATTTTCAGCCAGACCTTCGTCGCCGTGGCGCGCAAATAGGCCCCGCACCGATGCGCATCCTCTATCTGGGCTTCGACATCGAAGGCTACGGCGGCATTGCGACCTACAGCCGCTATCAGATCGCCGCGTTGAAGCGGCTCGGCCACACGCTTGCGGTCGTGTCGATCGACAAGCAGACCGGCCCCGGTTTGGCGCAAGGCATCGCCGACCGCAAGATCGCGTTCGGCAACCGCTTTGCGGCGGTCGCAACGCTGGTGCGCGAGGCTGCCGCCGCGCGCGGGCGCTACGACCTCGTGATGCTGAACCACGTCTATCTCGCGGGTCTCGGCTGGCTCGTCAAAAAAACGTCGGGCACGCCCTTCACGGTCAATGTCTACAATATCGACATTCTGGCGAAGCTGCCGGCACTGCGCGAGGCGGCGTTCGCTGCGGCTGATCTCGTGATCGCGGACTGCCAGTACACGATCGACTGGATGCCCAAATACCGGCGCTTCGTGCCGCCCACGGGCCTGCTCTACGATCCGGTGGACGTCGGCTTTTTCAAGCCGCTCGCCAAAGGGGTGGCGCGCGAGCGCCTTGCCGCCGACTATGGCTGGGACGATCTTGCCGGCAAGTTCGTGGCGACGACCGTGGCCGCCATGCTGCTGCCGCCCAACAAGGGCCAGCGCCAGACGATGGACGCGATCGCCAAGCTCGACGACCCGCGCATCGTCTATGTCGTGGTGGGCTCGGGTCCTGACCGCGCCGATCTCGAGGCCTATGCGGCGGCCAAGGGCCTCGGGGCCCGCGTGCGCTTTACGGGTCGCGCCCCGCAAGAGCATCTGCCGATCCTCTATGCCGCTGCCGACGTTGCGACCTTGATTGCGCGCGGCGGGCCCGGTTGGGGCGAGGCCGTGCCGCTCGGCCTCATCGAAGCGGCGGCGTGCGGTACGGCGTTTTTGTGCGGCAACGAGGACGGCTCGCCCGAAGCGATCGACGCGGCCGATCCGTGCGGCATTGCGCTCGGGCCGCTCGACGTGGACGCGATCGCGGGCGCCTTGCGCAGTTTGCGCGACGATCCGGCCTTGTGCATGCGCATGGGCGATGCAGGCGTGCGCACGGTCGAAAAACTCTTTGCGTTCGAGCGCTATGTCGAGCAGCAGGAGCGCCTGCTGGCGCGGTTCGTGGCGGCCAGCGCGGCGAGGGCGGCATGACCGAGACCGCCTACCGCGCGCGCATCTACGCCAAATACACCTCGGCGACCAATGCCCCACTCGCCCCCGAGACCGTGGCGGGGCTTGGCCCCCGTGCCGCCAATCTGCGCCGGCTGATCGCAGCGCATTTTCCGGCCGACCGGCAGGCGCGCATTCTCGAGCTCGGCTGCGGCCACGGCGCCTTGCTGCATTTCGCGCGTCTTGCGGGCTACGCGAACATGGAAGGCATCGACGGATCGAGCGCCCAAGTTGCCGCAGCTGCCCGCCTGGGCATTGCGGGCGTGCGCGAAGGCCAGCTGATGGAAGCGCTGGCGCAGACCGCACCCGCAAGCCTCGATGCCGTGGTGGCGTTCGACGTGCTCGAGCATCTCACGCGCGACGAGATCGTGGCCGCCGTCGACGAGATCGCGCGCGTGCTCAAGCCCGGCGGACGGCTGATCCTGCATGTGCCCAACGGCGCATCGCCGTTCGGCACGCTGATGATCTATTCCGACTTCACGCACGAAGTGGCCTTCACGCCCGAGAGTTTGGCGCAGCTCTTCCTCGCCTCGGGCTGGACCAGCGTTTCGAGCTACGAAGATCCGCCGGCCGTGCACGGCCTCAAGAGCGCCTTGCGCTATGCGGCGTGGCGCATGATCCGCGCCCTCTTGCGTTTCTATCTGGTGGCCGAGACGGGCTCGCGCGAGCATCGCGTGCTCACGCAGAACCTCTACGCCGTGGCGGTGAAATAGATGTGCGGCATTGCCGGTGCTTTTGCGTACGGGGCGAATGCGCCGGCACTGCGCGAGACCGAGCTGCGCGCGATGCGCGACGCGATGGCGCTGCGCGGGCCCGACGGCACGGGCGAATATTTCTCGAGCGACGGGCGCTTGGCCTTCGGCCATCGGCGCCTTGCCATCGTCGATCTGCGCAGCGTGGCCGACCAGCCGATGCGGCTTGGCCGAACCGATCTGCGCATCGTCTTCAACGGCGAGATCTACAACTACCAAGCCCTGCGCGACGAGCTGACGGCCCAGGGTGCCGTGTTCGAGACCGCATCCGACACCGAGGTGCTGCTGCATCTCTATGCGCGCGACGGCGCCGCGATGCTCGGCCGCCTGCGCGGCATGTTCGCGTTTGCGATCCACGATGCCGCCAAGGGCGAGATGTTTCTGGCGCGCGACGCCTTCGGCATCAAGCCGCTTTACGTGGCGGACGACGGCGGCACGCTGCGCTTTGCAAGCCAGGTCAAAGCGCTGCTGGCAAGCGACCGCATCGACCGCAGGCCCAATCCCGCGGGCCACGCAGGCTTTTTTCTGTGGGGCCACGTGCCCGATCCGCACACGCTCTATCGCGGCATCTCCGCATTGCCGGCCGGCCATTTCGCGCGCGTCGATGCGCGCGGCATGCAGCCGCCCGTGCCGTTTTTCGATCTGTGCGCGGCGCTTTCGGCGCGCGCAGCGCCGGCGATGGATCTGCGCAGCGCCGTCGTCGATACGGTGCGCCACCACATGATCGCCGACGTGCCCGTCGGCGTGTTCCTGTCGGCGGGCATCGATTCGACCGTGCTCGCAGGGATCGCCGCCGAGACCAACGCAAGCCAGCTCGACACGGTCACGCTCGGCTTCGATGCGTTCCGCGGTTCCGAAAACGACGAGACCGGGCTCGCCGAGGCGTTTGCGGCCGCGCGGCGCACGCGCCAGCACACGGTGTGGATCGACCGCGCGCATTTTTCGGCCGCGCGCGACGCGTTGTTCGCGGCGATGGACCAGCCGACCGTGGACGGCATCAACACCTACTTCGTGGCCGAAGCCGCCAAACAAGCGGGCCTCAAAGTGGCGCTGTCGGGCCTCGGCGGCGACGAGATTTTTGCGGGCTATCCAAGCTTCGCGCAGATCCCGAAGCTCGTGCGCCAAGCGGCGCCCTTCGGCTTCATGGGGCCGGCCGTGCGGCTTGCCACGCAAGACTGGATCGGCCGCGTCGCTTCGCCGAAATACGCGGGCCTGCTCGAATATGGCGGCACGTTCGAGGGCGCCTATCTGCTGCGCCGCGCCCTCTACATGCCGTGGGAAATCGCCAAGCTGCTGCCGCGCGGCATGGCCGAAGAAGGTCTGGCGGCACTCGGCTATCCCGACACGCTCGACCGCGGCTTGGGGGCCGTGCCCAGCGACCGGCTCAAAGTTTCGGCCCTCGAGATCGCGAACTACATGCGCGACCGGCTGTTGCGCGACAGCGATTGGGCCGGCATGGCGCATTCGATCGAGATCCGCGTGCCGTTCGTCGATCCGGTGTTTTTGGGCAACGCGTTGCCGCATCTCGCGCACGCCGGCAAACGCGATCTGGCCGCGACACCCAAGCCGCCTTTGCCCGATGCGCTTCGCGACCGGCCCAAGACCGGCTTCGTCGTGCCGGTGCGCGAATGGCTCGTGGGGGCGGGCGACCGCCACGGGCATCTTCGCGGGCTTCGCGGCTGGGCCAACCATGTCTACAGCACGTTCGCGGAAGCCTGAGCGATGGCGAAGCTCAAACTCGCCTATCTCGTGACGCATCCGATCCCCTACCAGGCGCCGCTTCTGCGGCTGGTGGCCCAGCAGCCCGACATCGATTTCACGGCGTTTTTCGGCACCGATTTCACCACGCGGCCGTTCGTGGCCGGCGAGTTCGGCCAGAAGATCGTGTGGGACGTGCCGCTGCTCGAAGGCTATCGCAGCCACGTGCTGCCGCGCCTCGATCCGCAGCCGCCGCCCGGCATTCTCGAACCGCTCGATCTGTGGCGGCCCTTTTCGCGCGGGCTTGCCAAAAAGCTCGACGAAGGCCGGTTCGACGCGCTGTGGATCCACGGCTACGCGCATGCGAGCCATTGGGCCGCGATGCTGAGCGCCAAACGCCGCGGCATCAAAGTGCTGCTGCGCGACGAGGCGCACGCGATCTCGGCCACGCGCTCGCCCGCCAAGCAGCTCGCTAAACGCGCTTTCTTCGCGGCCCTCAAACAGGGCGTGGACGCGTATCTCGCGATCGGTTCGCTCAACCGCGCCTACTATCGCGGCTACGGCATTGCGGACGAAGACATCTTCACCGTGCCCTACGCGGTCGACAATGACCGCTTTGCCGCCCAAGCGGCGACGGCTTCGGCTTCGCGCGACGCGTTCAAGCGGCAGCTCGGCATCGCACCCGGCCGCCCGGTGGTGCTGTTTTGCGCGAAGCTCATCGAGCGCAAACGTCCGGGCTTGCTGATGCGGGCCTTCGCGCGCATCGCGGCCGACCCCAAGATGCGCAATCCCGTGCTCGCCTTCGTGGGCGACGGGCCGCAGCGCGCCGAGCTTGAGGCGGCCGCCGCAGCGCTCGGGCCCGATGCCGTGCGCTTCCTCGGCTTCAAGACCCAGAACGAATTGCCGGCCTGCTACGATCTGGCCGACGTGTTCGTGCTGCCCTCGGGCCAGGAAGCGTGGGGCCTCGTCGTGAACGAGGTCATGTGCGCCGGCAAGGCCGTGATCTGCTCCGACCAGATCGGTGCTGCCCCCGACCTCGTGCATCCGGGGCGCAACGGGGCGATCTTCCGCACCGACGACGAAGCCGATCTCGCGCGCGCTCTCTCCGACGTAATCGGCGACGAAGCGAAGCTCGCGGCGATGGGTGCGGCTTCGCGCGAAATCGTCGCGCGCTGGAGCTTCGCCGAGGACGTGGCGGGTTTGCGCGCGGCGTTGGCGCATGTGCTGCCCGGAAAGATCGCGCCATGAAGGACATGTCGATGTCCTTCGCGACCACGATCCTGATCCAGATCGTGAATATCCTCACGGGCCTGCTCGCCGCACGCCTGCTGATGCCCGAAGGGCGCGGCGAACTTGCCGAGATCATGCTGTGGCCGGGCCTGCTGCTGGAATTCGGCATTCTCGCCATGTCGGATGCGCTGCTCTACCGGGCGGCCACGCGCCTTGCCTCGCCCAAGGTGCTGTTCGCGACCGTGATGTGGATCGGGGCGGCTCTCGCCGTGCTGCTGGTGGCGGCGGGCTACGTCCTGATGCCGTTGCTGCTCGCGAACGAAAACGCGACCGTGCGCATGATCGAAAGCTGGTACCTCGCCGCCTTCGTGCCGATCTACCTGTTTTCGCTGTTCGTGGCGGTGATGTTCCAGGGCCATCTCGACCTGTTCGGCTGGAACGTGGTGCGCGCCATCGTGGGCTTGGGATACCTCGCTTTCATCGGCATTTTCCTGGCCGCGGGCTTCGACGATGTCGGCCATTTCGCGATGGCGTATGTGCTGGGCACGGCGCTCTCCGGGATTGTGGGGGTGATCTGGCTCTACCGCAAAGGGTGGACCGGCTGGCGCCCCGATTTCGGCGTGGCCAAAGCGATGCTCGGCTACGGCGCGCGCGTGCATCTGGGCGAGATGATCAACAGCCTGCGCCAGCGCGTGGACCAGATCGGCGTTGCGACCTTCCTCACCTCGCACGACATGGGCCTCTACGTGGTGGCGCTGACCGTGGCCAACGGCCCGATGATCCTCGTGAACACGATCGCGGGCGTGGCCTTCCCGAAAATCAGCGGCGCACCCAGCGCTCAGGAGAAGCTGCGCATCTTCGGCATCTATCTGCGCCTTGCCATGGCGATGTCGATCGCGAGCGCGGTGGGCCTCGCCCTGCTCGCCGAATGGGTGGTGCCGCTCATCTTCGGCCAGGCCTTCGACCAGAGTGCGACCTTGTGCCAGATCATGCTGCTGGGCCTGCCCTTTTTCGCGGCCAAGCTCATGTTCATCCAGGCCCTCAACGCATTCGACCGCTCGCTTGCGATCGGCTGGGCCGAGGCGTTCGGCCTTGCAGCGGCCCTTGCCGCGCTGTTCGTGCTGCTGCCGTGGCTCGGCATCCAAGGGGCTGCGTGGGCGCTCGTCGTTGCCAACATCGCGGCCCTGGGTGCCATGGCGGGTTCGCTCAACCGCCAGATCGGCGCGCCCGTGCTCGCGATGTTCAAGCCAACCCCCGACGATTGGGCGCAGCTCACGTCCGCGCTCGCGAAGGTCCGCCGATGAACCTCGGAAAATGCGGCCTCGTCGGCCATCCGGGCTCGAACCATCTCGCCTACCAGCTCGTCGCGGCGCTGCAACGCCACGGCTTCGACGTCGGCTTCGAGACCGGCGTTTTCTGGACGGGAACGGGCTTGGTGCCGACGCTCACCTCGCTGCTGCCGACGGGTTTGCGCGCCAAACTCGAGCGCGAACTCAAACGCCGTTCGCATGCGGGTGTGGCCCCCGACCGCGTGACGCAGCGCCCGCTTGCCGAACTTCTCTACATCGCCACGACGCGGCTGAAGCTGTCGCCCGAAACGCAGCTTGCCGCGATCGCGTGGCGCAACGATCTGTTCGACGCGCAGTTCGCCGCGCGCGTCGCCGACGAACGCCCGGCCTTTGTCGTTGGCCACGACAGCTCGGCCCTTGCCGCCCAGCGCGCGGCCCAACGCTACGGCGGATTGGCGATCCTCAATCAGGTCATCGGCCATATCGCCACGGGCCTTGAGCTGTTTGCGCAAGAAGCGCGGCTTGCCCCCGAATTCGCCGAAACATTGCCGCTGCCGCCCGCCCGCGTGATCGCGCAGTGCGCGACCGAAGCGCTCGAGGCAGACCGCGTGATCGTGCCCTCGGCCTACGTGGCCGACACGATGGTCGCGAACGGCACCGAGCGCGCGCGCATCTTCGTGCTGCCCTACGGCGTGGATACGAAGCGCTTTTGTCCCGCCCCCGCCCCGCGCGCCCCCGACGGCAAATTCCGCGTGCTGTTCGTGGGCGGCGTTACGCAGCGCAAGGGCATCAAATACCTGCTCGAAGCCGCCAAGCGCGCCGCCATCCCCAATCTCGAGCTCGTGTGCGTGGGCAAGAAACTGGGCAGCGACGCGGCCTTTGCCCCCTATGCCGATTTCTTCCGCCACGTGCCGCACGTGCCGTTCCACGAGGTGCACCGCCTCTACCAGACGGCCGATGCGTTCGCGTACCCGTCGCTGCACGAAGGCTCGGCCTTTGCGAGCTACGAAGCGCTGGCCTCGGGCCTGCCGGTCGTGTGCACGCCCAACACCGGCAGCGTGGTGCAGGACGGCGTCGAAGGATTCCTCGTTCCCATCCGCGACGTCGATGCGCTCGTCGACCGTTTGCGCCAGCTTGCGCACGATCCCGATCTGCGCGCCCGCATGGGTGCGGCCGCGCGCAAGCGCGCCGAAGAATTCACCTGGGCGCATTACGGCGACCGTCTTTCGACGTGGCTCCAAGCCCAGATCGAATAGGTCTCTGAAACGAAAAACCCCGCCACGAGGGCGGGGTTTTGTGTCTCGCATTTTCAGGCGCGAAAATTCATACGTTGGCTTGCACCCACTCGTAGAGCTTGCTCTTGGGCAGCGAGCCGATTTTCGTGGCGGCCACTTCGCCGCCTTTGAACAGCATCAAAGTCGGGATGCCGCGCACGCCGTATTTGGACGGCGTCATCGGGTTTTCGTCGATGTTGATCTTGGCGACCGTGAGCTTGTCGCCCATTTCCTTGGCGAGTTCGTCGAGGGCAGGCGCGATCTGCTTGCACGGCCCGCACCATTCGGCCCAGAAATCCACGAGCACGGGCGTGCCGGATTGCAGCACGTCGGCCTGGAAGCTGGCATCGGTCACTTTGGTGGTGGTGGCGCTCATGGGACGTTCCTCTCGATTCGACGGACATGAAACGTAGGAAGCCGCGAAGGCCGGGTCAAGCTGCGTCTGGCTGGGCATGCTTTTGCGAAGCTTTCCAGCAGTTTGCGGCTGCTTACGCGCGCGGCGCGTGGCGGTCGAGCAGGGCGTCGTCGATCGCCATCAGGCGCGGCGCATAGGTCCACAGTAGCGCGCACGAAATCGTCCGGCCGGGAAAGAGCGGGCGCAAGGCCGCACGATACGCGGCAAGCTGCGCCAGATAGCCCGCATCGACGCTGGCGGCGTCGGCCGGCGGCGGGCGATTGGTTTTGAAATCGACGACCAGTATGCGCTCGGGCGAAATCGCCAAACGGTCGATGCGCCCGGCCAAAGCGCGCCAGCCTGTTCCAGCGCCGCCGATGCGCGCCACGATGGGCGCTTCGGCCAAGCTGCCGGGCGCGAATGCGGGTGCGAATTCGGGATCGGCCAGCACGCGCAGCGTCTCGGCCGCGATCTCGTCGATCTGCGCTGCGTCGAGCCCGTAGGCATTGCGCGCAAGCAGGCGGCGTGCGGCCGCTTCGCGCGCGGCAGGCGCGAGATCGGGCAGGCTCTGCAGCAGCCGGTGGATGAGCTTGCCGCGCAAAAACGCGTCGCGGTTTTTGGCGCCAAGCGGGCTTGCCACGCGCGGGGCCGCCTGCGGCGCCGAAGGAATGAGCGGGCGCGGCGGCTGCGGCTCGAGCGGGGCTTCGCGCGTCAGCGCCCACGCCGGCAACGGCACGGTAGCTGCCGCTGCGGCGGCTTCCTTGTCGGCTTTGACTGCGCCCGTCTGCGGCGTGCGGATCCGGCGCACAGGAAGCCCTTCGAGTTCGGGCGTCGTCACGCGCGGTGCGGGCGGGTTGTCCCTGTCGCCGAGGCTCGCATGTTCTGCCGCGAGTTCTTCGAACCCTTTTGCGATGGCGGCATACCAGGAATCGGGGCTGGGTTCCCGGCTCGACCAGCCGCACACGTAAAGCCGGTCGCGCGTGCGCGTCATCGCGACGTAAAGCAGGCGGCGATACTCGGCCATCGCCGCCGCGTCGGCGGCCGCGTTCGCCGCGTCGATCGGCGCAAGGCCTTTGACGCGGGCCGGCGGCCACAGCGGCAGCGGCGTGCCCGTGCTGCGCCACAGCACGCGGTCTTTGACCGTCGGCACGCCGCACGTGTCGGGCAGGAACACGATCTGCGCCTCGAGGCCCTTGGCGCCGTGCACGGTCATCACGCGCACCTCGTCGCGGCCCTGTTCCATGTCGCGCTTGATGTCGGTGGCCCCCGACTGGAACCACTGCACGAAACCCTGCAGGCTCGGCGCCGACAGCCGTTCGAAGGCCAGGCACTTGGCCAGAAATTCGTCGATGGGGTCGGCGGCGTCGGGCCCGAGGCGCGCCAGCATGCGCTTGCGCCCGCTGCGCGCGTGCAAAAGCTCGGCATAGAACTCGTAGGGCGGCACATAGTCGGCGCGCGCCAGCAGCTCGGAGAGCTCGTCGGCTGCCGCCTGCCATTTGGGATTCTCGGGTGCACGCGTGCGCAAAGCCTGCCACAGCGTGCGCGCGCGCAGATGCGCGATCGCGAACAGATCGTCGTCGTCGAAGCCGTAGAGCGGCGATTTGAGCAGTTCGGCCAACGCCAGATCGTCGCCGGGCAGCAGGCAGAAGCGCGCGAGAGCGAGCAGATCCATGATCGCGATCTGGTCGAGCAGCTTCATGCGGTCGGCGCCTGCCACGGGCACGCCCGCATCCTTGAAGGCGCGCACGCAGGCATCGAAAAACCGATTGCGCCGCCGCACCAGCACCAGCACGTCGCCGGCGCGCACCGTGCGGCCGAGCGCCGGCAGATACTCGGTGCCGATCCAGCCTTTGACGGTGCGCGCGATGCGAGTCGCAAGCTTCACCGACGGATGCTCGATCGATACGTAGTCGAGCGGGGCATCCCACGCGACCGGATCGGCGGTTTGGTCCGGCAACAGCGGCGGCCACAATTCGACATGGCCCGCGGCACCAAGACGCGCGGCGCGATGCAGCACGGTTTTGCCGCCGCTGACGACGCCCGCGGCCAGGGCGGGTGCGGCAAACGTGCGGTCGACGAGATCGAGCACCAATTGCGACGAGCGGAACGAAACTTCGAGCGGCACTTCGTGCCACGCCTCGCGTGCTTTGGCGGCGAGCGCGGCGCGCATGCGCTCGAAGGCCGCAAGATCGGCCCCCTGGAAACTGAAGATCGACTGTTTTTCGTCGCCGACCACGAACACGCTGCGCTGCGGCCGCGTTTCGCGCGCACCCGCCCCGGCGAAAAATTCGTCCACAAGGGCGGCCACCGCCTGCCATTGTTCGGGGGCGGTGTCTTGGGCTTCGTCGACGAGCAGATGGTCGATGCCGCCGTCGAGCTTGTAGAGCACCCACGGGGCCGCCCCCTGCAAAAGGGCCACTGCGCGCAAAATGAGATCGTCGTAGTCGAGCAACGCGCGCGCTTGCTTGAGGCGGTCGTAGCGCTGCAGCAGCGCGTTCCCCAAACGCAGCAAGGCTGCCGACGCACTCGCCGCCGCAATGCCGTTCAGTGCGGCGTCGAGATCGACAATGCGCGTCTGCTCTTCCTGCAGCAGCGCAAAGGTCAGCGGGCTTGCGGCTTGCACGTCTTTTGTGGCGAGGCGCTTGGCTGCCGTTCCTTCGGCGGTCAGGAACGCGCGGCGCCACAGCGCGTAGAACTCCGCCGCCGTCGGGGCGGCGAGGGCGGCTTTGAGACGCGCGGCGCGATCGCGGTCGGTTTTGCCGCCCGCGGCCAGGGCGGCGACGGCGGCGGCAAAATCTGCGCGGTCCACGCTTTCGAAGCAGCGGCGCACGGCAAGCTGCGGGCTGTCGCCGGGGGCGACGCCGAATTCGCGCCACAACTCGGCGATCGCGGCCTCGAGCCCGTCGCCCGTCGGGCCGATCGCGACGCGCAGCCGCCGCCGCCCGGCCAGCAGATGGTCGATCGCTTCGGCGAACATGCGTTCGTCCGCGCGCCCGACCGCAACCGCCAGCGCCTCGCGCAAAGGCACATCGTGCATCGCATCGGCGAGCAGTTGGTTGCGCGCCTGCGCCATGAGTTCGGCCGCAACACCTTCGTCGGCGACGGCAAAATGCGGCGGCACGCGCGCTTCGACCGGAAAGCGCTTCAGAAGCGACTCGCAGAACGCGTGGATCGTCTGGATGCGCAACGCGCCGGGGGCGTCGATCACGCGCGCGAACAGCGTGCGCGCCGCGCGCTTGGTCGCTTCGTCCGGGCTTTGGCCCAGGCGTTTGAGCAGTTCTTCGTCGAGCTTGGCGTCGGCGGCGGTCGCCCAATCGGCCAACAGGCCGCTCAAGCGCCCGTGCATTTCGGCCGCTGCCGCTTTGGTGAAGGTGAGGCACAGAATGGCGCCGGGCCTGGCGCCTGCGAGCAGCAGGCGCACGATGCGCGTGGTCAGCACGTGGGTTTTGCCCGAGCCCGCATTGGCCACCACCCAAACCGACCGGGCCGGATTGGCGGCTGCGAGCTGGTTTGCGTTCGGATCGACGCTTGCGGCGGACGCGCTCATTCGGCGTCCCCGTCGCGCGACCATTCGAGCCACCGCGCCAGATGGTCGTAGTCGCCCGCATGCGCCACGAATTGCGGGCGCGGGCGCGAAAGATACGGCTGGCTCGGGTCGCCGTAGCGCTGCAGCAAGCGGCGCAGGCCCGCAAGCGCTTCGTCGGCAAACGCATCGGCGTCGGCGATTTCCTTTCCGGGGGCGAGAATCTTCCAGTCGCCGGCCTGTTTCGCGCCGCCGAGTTTGGCGTAGACGAGGGCGGCGATCGCGGCGGCCGGTATAGTTTGGAAAGCCCCGGCTTTGGCGACGGATGCCGTCAACGGCAATTGCGGCGCCATGCCCGACAGCGCTTGCCGGGCGGTGGGCGTGGCCCCGGTTTTGTAGTCGATCACTTCGAGACGGCCGTCGGGGCCGATATCGATGCGATCGGCGCGTGCGGTCAGCGTGAAACCGTCGAGATCGAGTTCGCCCGCACACTCCACGCCGGCGATGCGCAAACCGTCGGCTTGGCGTTCGGTCTGGAGGGCGGCGAACCATTCGGCGATGCGCACGAAGCGCGGCCACCAGAAAGCGGCCACGGCCGGGCGATCCATGTACGCGGCGAAAATCCGGCGACCGATCTCGAGGAGTTCGGCCTCAGGCCGCGGCGGCAGGTCGCCCGGAAAACGCCGCGCGAAGGTTTCGAGGGCGGCGTGGATCAAATTGCCGCGGTCGCGCGCATCGACGTCGGCGTCGATCGGATCGAGCGGGCGCAGGCCCAGCACGTAGCGCGCATAGATCGCATAAGGATCGCGCACCAATCGTTCGACGCCGGTGACGGCGAGCTTTGCGGGCCGTGCGGCGACCGGCGGGGTCGGGCGCGGTTTTGCCAGCGCGCGGCCTTTTTCGTGCCCGCCTGCAAGCAGCCGCGCCCAGCCGAGCGGGGGGTGCCACAGCAACCCCTGCCATTGCGGATTGTCTTTGCCGACGAGGGCCTCGAAGCGCAGCAGCCAGCGTGCGGGCAAGGTCGGCGTACCGTCGGCTTTACGCGCGCGCGACAGCACCACATCCGCCCCTGAAAGCGCCTGCGCGAAGTCGTGGGCGGCGAGCCCGATCTGGCGTTCGGGCGGCGGCAGGCCGGCGGCTTTGCGCATCGGGCGCGACAGCCACGGATCTTCGCGCGCTTCGCCGGGCCACACGCCTTCGTTGAGGCCGCCCAGCACGACGCGGTCAGCCGCAACGAGGCGCGCTTCGAGCGTGCCGCGAATGGCCAGGCGCGGATGGCCGCCATAGGGCGGGCGATAAGCATCGGTCGCCAGCACCGTGTCGAGAAAATCCGCAAAATGGCGGCGTTTGAGCGGGCCGAAAGCGTCGGCGGCGTCGGCAAGGCGTGCGGCAAACGCCGCCACGGCCTCGCCCGCATCGCCGTCCCATAGCCTTGTCTGGCCGGTCTCGTCTTGCGCCAAAGCTTCGGCGGCGGCGAGGAAGGCGGGCAGCAAGCCGGCCAGCGTTTCGTCCGCCTCGTTCGCGCGGGCAAAGGCTGCAGCAAGCGCTGCCAACAGCGGATTGTCGGCATCGAGCGCCTGCAGGCCCGCAAGCCCGGGTGCGGGGCGCGGCCCGCGCAGATGGTCGCGCTCGAAGCTGCGCGTGCGCGCAAGATGCGCGCTGCGCGTTTGGCCGAGCTGCACGAGCGGATGTTTGAGAAGTGCGAGCAGAGCCACCGGGGCGAAATCTTCGTTCGCCGCGTGGGCGGCCAAGCGCAGCAGCGTGGCGGGCGCCGTGCGCGCGAGCGGCAGACCGGCCGTGTCGTCGACCGCGATGTTCCAGCGCTTGAGTTCGGCCGCCACGCGGCGCGCAAGATTGCGGTCGGCCGTGACGAGTGCCGCCGTGCGGCCCGGCGTCTCGAGCGTTTCGCGCAGCAGGAGGGCGATCGCCCCCGCTTCGCTGTCGGCGTCGGGCGCCTCGAGGCGTTTGAGCCCCTCGAACGCCTTGGGTGCAAACGCCTGCATGTCGCGCCAACTCTCGGTGGCAGGGGCAGGCAGCAGAACGGCCGAAACGAGGCCCGCGCGCGGCCCCGGCGCCGTGCCGGGCCAGGCTTGCACATCGGCACGCGTGGCTTCCATGCGGCGCAGCAGCAGATTGAGCCCGTGCTGCGGATGGCTGGGGTCTTCGCCGATCGCTTCCCACGTCGCGGCGTCGGCCGTGCGGTCGAGCCCTGGGAGCACGACAGCCCCGTGCTCAAGGCGCGCGATTGTGGCGAGCAGATGGGCGGTTGCGGGCACCGAGCCGGTCGATCCCGCCGCCCAGATCGGCCCTGCGGGCGGCGTGCGGGCCCAATGCGCGGCCAAGGCGCGGATCAGTTTGGCGCGCCGTGCCTGCCCGTCCATTTCGCCGCGCGACGCGAGGATCCTGGGCCACGCCTCGCGCAGAATGTCGAGGAAGGCCAGGGTCTCGCCCCAGTGCGCGGCATAGTCGGCCGGGACCAGATCGGCAAACCGCTCGAAGCCGACCTCTTCGATCTGCATTTCGTCGAGCAGGGTGGCCAGCGCTTCGGCGAGTTTGAAGGCCGCGGCCGGCGACGGCACAAGATCGCCGCGCGCGGCCACGAGCCGGGCGAGCAGCAGATGGCGCGCGAGCGCGTCGATCGCCGGCGGCAATTCGGCGGCAAGCGATGCGGTTTCGGCCGCCAGCGACAATTCGTCTTCGTCGACGTCGCCGATGGCGGCGATGCGCGGCAGCAAGAGGGCCGCCCCGTCGCCGACCGCCAGAAACGCGTCGCCGAGGGCGCGCACCGCGCGGCGATTGGGCAGCAGCACCGTGGCGCGCGACAAAGCGAGCGGGTCGGCGCCGAGCGCGGTGCGAATGCCGCTGGCAAGGGCCGCCAGAAACGGCGTGCCCGCCGGAATGTCGAAGAGCTTCGCGGCCGCCGCCGTCATCGCGGCCGCGGATAGGGCCGCGCGTGCGACCAGCCCAATTCGAACTCGGTTTCGGCAACGCTTTCGGGCGTGCCGACATGGAACCACAAACCGTCATGCGCGATGCCGACCAGCCCTGCGGACGCTTCGAGCGCGTCGTAGACGCGGTTCAGCGAGAAACGGCCCGGCGCTTGGCCCGCAAAACACCCGGCGTCGAGGATCTGCACGCCCGCATAGACGAAGGGCGCGGTCTCGTTGCCCAGGCGGCGGCGCGCAACGCCGAACCCGTCCATGAAATAGTCGCCGCGTCCTTCGTAGCCGCGCGCACTGGCGGCCGAGTTCATCAGCAGCAACGCGTCCGGGCGCTGGGCCTCCCAGGCTTGCGCCATGCGCGTCAGCGCAGGCGTGGCGCCGTCGAACCACAGCACGTCGGCATTGACGCAGTAGAAGGGCTCGGTCCCCAGCGCCGGCAGCGCGTTCAAAACGCCGCCGCCGGTTTCCAAAAGTTCGGCCTCCGGCGACAGCACGAAGTCGGCGTCGCGGCGCTTGGCGATATGCGCCTCGAGGATCGCGCGATGGTGGTGCAGATTGACGACGATGCGCGTCACGCCCGCTGCGATCAGCCGGTCGAAAACGCGGTCGATCAGGCTGCGCCCGGCGACTTCGACAAGCGGTTTGGGCAGCGTGTCGGTGAGCGGGCGCATGCGCTTGCCCAAGCCTGCCGCAAGCACCATCGCCGTGCGGATCGCGCTCATGCCGCACTCTCGATCTTGGGGGCGGTGCGCCAATCGAGCGGCACGTTTGCCGCAAACCAGCGCGCGAGTTCGGCAAGGGCGGGGTGCGCCAAGCTCGCCTCGAGCAGGCGCCATACGCGCGCGATGTGCCGAAGATAGTGCGGCTTGCCGTCGCGCAAGGCCAAGCGCACGAAAATGCCGACGATTTTGGCGCTGCGCTGCGCGCCCAGAACGGCAAGGCCTGCGCCGAACGCCGCTTTGTCGAGATGCGGGAACGCCGCCAGATAGCGCGCGACGCACGCAGCACGCACGTCGTGCGACACGTCGCGGCGCGCATCTTCGACGAGGCTCGCAAGATCGTAGACGCAGCTTCCCAGGCGCGCGTCCTGGAAGTCGAGCAGGCCGCAAGCGGCGACGCCTGGCCGCTCGGCCAGCAGCACCAGATTGTCCACGTGGTAGTCGCGCAGCACGAGGCAGGGCAGGCCGACATCGGCAAGCGCATAGAGCGTGCGCCACAATTCGAGATAGTCGCGGCGCAATGCCGGCGCGGTTGCCGTCCCCGTCCAGGCCGGCAGGAACCAATCGACGAGCAGCGCCGCCTCGCGGTCGAGCGTTGCGGCATCGTAAGGCGGCACGTCGACGTTGGTTTGGGCCGGGTGCTTGTGGAGTGCGATCAGCGTGTCGGTCGCAAGCGCGTAGAGTTCGGCCTCGCGCGCCGGGGCTTCGCCCAGCACGCGCGTGAAGGTCGAATCGCCGAGATCTTCGAGCAGCAGAAACCCGTCGTGCGGATTCTTGGCCGCGATGCGCGGGGCCGAATAGCCGAGCGCTGCGAGATGCTCGCCCACGGCCACAAACGGCCGCACGTCTTCGTGCAACGGCGGCGCGTCCATCAGCACGGCGCGCCGCGCGCCGTCGGCGAGCCGAAAATAGCGCCGGAAGCTCGCATCGCCCGCAAGCGGGGCGGGGGCGATGCCGGCCCAGCCGTTTGAATCGAGAAACGGCCGTGCGGCCGCGCGCGGCTCAAACATGGCACGCCTCGAGGCGGGCGCCCCAACTGCCCGCGCCGCCGAGCCGCACGCGTCGCTGCTCAGGGCTATCGCCTTGCGCGAACGCAACATCGAGCCGGTCGGCGGGCAACAGATCGCCGAGGCGTTGGGGCCATTCGACCAGAAGAATCGCGTCGCTGAGGCCCTGTTCCCAGCCGAGTTCCCACACGTCGTCGGGGCTCGCCAGCCGGTAGAGATCGAAATGCCAGACCGGGCCGTTCGGCAGATCGTAGGTCTGCAGCAGCGTGAAGGTCGGGCTGGGCACGACGAGCGCTTCGCCGGCACGGGTCGCGATGAAAGCGCGCGCGAACGCGGTCTTGCCCATGCCGAGATCGCCCCAGAGTGCGAACACGTCGCCCACGCGCGCAAGCCCTGCCAACTGCGCCGCCAAGGCAGCGGTCGCGGCAGGATCGTCGAGCGTCGTTGCGCGACTCGCACTTTGCGTCTCCATCGTTCCTTTCTAGCGCGCGGCGCCGAGGCTTGGGAAGCCGGTGCCCGGCAAAATCTCCGGCAAAACCCCCGGCAAAACCCATTGAATTCGCCGGGCCGCACGCTATCAATGTTGCCGTCTCGTCTCGCCAAGCGAAAGTCCGCCGCCCATGTCCGAACAGCCGATCCACACGACCGACGTTGCGATCATCGGTGCAGGCCCCGTCGGGCTGTTTGCCGTCTTCGAATGCGGCATGCTCAAGATGAAAACGCATGTGGTCGATGCGCTCGACATGGCGGGCGGGCAGTGCGCGGCGCTCTATCCCGAAAAGCCGATCTACGACATTCCGGGCTATCCCAAAGTGGGGGCGCTCGAACTCATCGAGAATCTGCAGGCCCAGGCGGCCCCGTTCAACCCGGTCTACCATCTGGGCCAGCGTGTGGAGAAATTGGCGCGGGGGCCGGATGGCTGGCTCGATCTCGAGACCGCCAAGGGCACGAAGATCCGCGCCAAGGCCGTGATCCTGGCGGCGGGTGTGGGCGCTTTCGGCCCCAACAAGCCGCCGCTCGCCCGCATCGACGAATTCGAGAACAAGGGCGTGCATTATTTCGTGCAGCGGCGCGAAGATTTCCGCGGGCGTCGCGTGGCCATCGCCGGCGGCGGCGATTCGGCCCTCGACTGGACGCTGTCTTTGGCCGACATCGCCGCACGCGTGATGGTGATCCACCGGCGCGACAAATTCCGCGGTGCGCCCGACACGGTCGCCAAAGTCATGGCGCTTGCCAAGGCAGGCAAGATCGATCTCGTGACGCCCTATCAGCTCGAAGGGCTGGAGGGCGAGCCGGGTGCCCTCACGCATGTGGTGCTCAAGGATCTCGACGGCAATATCCGCAAGCTCGAGGCCGATGCGCTGCTCGCCTTTTTCGGCCTCGCGATGAATCTCGGCCCCATCGCGGACTGGGGCCTTGCTTTGCACAAGGGCAATATCGCGGTCGAAGCGGCCACGCTGGCCACGTCCGTGCCCGGCATTTTCGCGATCGGCGACATCGCCGACTATCCGGGCAAGCTAAAACTCATCCTGCAGGGCTTCGCCGAAGCCGCCATGGCCGCCCACGCCGCGCACAAGCTCGTGCATCCGGGCGAAGTCCTGCATTTCGAGTATTCGACCACGAAGGGCGTGCCGGGCTGACGGCGGCACGCCTTTCGTCAGTTGAACCGATAGGTCAGCGCCGTGCCGACAACGGTCTGCGATTTCGAGCCGAAAGGCCCTTTGACGATGGGCGAATCCGCCGCCGGCCCCGCCAGGCGCGAGAACTCCGCGAAAAAACCGAGGCCAATTCGGTCGGTCACTTCGTATTGCGCGGCCGCACCCAGGCCGTAGGAGCGCACCCCGGCCTTGGGCTCGTATCTGGCGTAGCGCGAGCGGCTCGCTTCGGCGGCGGTTACGCCGTAGAACTTTTCATTGTAGTTTTTGTCCGAAAAACTGATGCGCGGGCCGGCCGACAAAAACAGCTTGTCCGCCAGCAGGGGCGGCGCGGAAACATTGACGGCAAAATCGGCGATGGCGCCGCGATGGCCGCCCAAGCCCTGACGGACCTCGAGGGCCGCTTCCAGAAACGCAAACGGCGTGTATCTGACGAAGCCGCCGCCCTCGACAGTGCCGTCAACGTTGTTGAGCCCGGCGAGCGCTTCGCGGTCGTCCGAGCGGTTGCGCCCCCGATTGAAGTTGAAAATGGGACCCGCCTTCACAAGGTCGTTGTTGACGACATAGGCGCCCACACCGCCGACCGAGGAAGCATTGGCGCTCACGCTGCGGCTCGTGGAGACGAAGACCGTATCTTTCCAGACGATGTCGAGACTCGGCAGGGCGGCAACGCGGTTCTTTTTGGCGCCTTCGAAGCGCGGTGCCGAGGCGACGCCCCCGCCGATCGTGACTTCCCAGTTTTTGGGCGCGGCTTTGTCCGTTGCCTTTTTGTCGGCAGCGTTGGCTGCAACCGAGGTTGCGAAAATCGCCGCAAATGCAGCGACCGGGAAAAGCATGCGTTCCATTCCGTGTGCGTCCTTTGGCAAAAGGGAAGAACCAAGTGCGCAAACGGATACAGCACAGAGATTGCGTGAACCTGACCGGAAAATCCGTCAAGCGGACGGCAATTCGATCTGGAAAACGGTGCTCCAACCGGGCAAATCCACGATCTGCACGGCCCCGCCATGCCGGGCGGCGATATCGGCGGAGATGAACAGGCCGAGTCCCGAACCTTGGCGCTGCTCGTTTTTGCGCCAAAACGGATCGAAAACGTAGCGACGGTCTTCGTTTGCGATGCCGGGCCCGTGGTCGCAGATTTCGACCACGAGGTTTCCGCGCGTCGGTGCCGCACGAACCGCAACGCGCACGGTGCCGCCCGCCGGCTCGACATGCAGCGCGTTGTCGACGATGTTGGCGATGCAGCTTGCCAGAGCCTGTGCAGAGCCCCGCACGGGTGCGCGATCGAGCGCGGCATCGAACTCGATCGCGCGGTTTTGCCGCAGCGCCAGCGGCGCGCAGTCCGCCACGACGCCGCGCGCGGTCGCAACAAGATCGATTTCTTCGCCAAGGGTCGTGTCCTCGTGCGCGATCCGCGTCGCCGCCAGCAGCTGGTTGAGAAGCCCAGCAAGACGACGCATCGCCGGTTTGAGGTCCCGTCGCGGCGCCGGATCGACGAGCGCATCGATCTTTGCTTCGAGCACGGCGATCGGCGTGCGCAACTCGTGCGCGGCATTGGCCATGAAAAGGCGCTGGCGTGCGATCCCCGTCTCCAGGCGGGAAAGCAGCCGGTTTATCGCCGCGCCGAAAGCGCGGGCTTCATGCGGCATCGTGCCGACATCGAAGCGCCTGCCGATGTTCGCAACGTCGATCGATTCGGCGCTCCGGGCCGCTTCGATCAGCGGGCGCATCGTCAGACGCACGACGATCAGCACGATCGCGGTCGCGACGAGCAAGGCAGGCGCAAAGATCCCCATGAGGTGCGGAACAAAGGTCGTGACGAAGGTGCCGACATCGTCGATGCCGAAACGGTCGCCGACGGTGGCGACGACGATGTCGCCGTAGTCGGACGGAACGGAAGACAGGCGCACGGTTGCGTTGCCGTCGTCGACGACGATGTCGAGGATGCCCTTGTTGCGCACCATCAGAGGCGCCAATGCGTCGAGGGTGCTGGCCAAGCCCGGATCCGAGCCGCCCAGCGCCACCCCTGCGCGAAAGGCCGCATAGCGCAAATCAGGGCGTTTTTGGGCGTAGGCGGCCAGTTTCGGCGTGGAAACGATCCGCAGCGAATCGCCCTCGCTCTGCAGGGCGGCGGCGACCAAGGTGCGCGACGTATCGCTCGCCAGGTCCCCAAAAGTCAGGAGCGTCGCGAAAAACGCCCAAGCTGCGAACCCGACGACGACGAGGATCGTCTGGCCGATCGCCAGCAGCGCGATCAAGCGCGCCGAAAGAGACAGCTTCGTCATTCGTCGCGCGCGTCGAGGACGTAGCCCACGCCGCGCACCGCCGCGATCGAAACGCCGGCACCCATTTCGTTGAGGCGCGCGCGCAGACGCGAGACGTGCGAATCGAGCGTGTTGGATTGGACCTCGTCGTCGAAGCCGTAGAGCGCGTCGAGCAGCGCGCTGCGTTCGACCACGCGGCCGACGCGCTGCATCAGCGCGCACAGCAGATGCGTTTCGCGCCGCTTCAGCACAAGGGGGCGGCCGAACACCGAAAGCGTGCGGTGATTCGGCTCGAGCGTGACATTGCCGCACACGATCGGCGGCGCGGCACCCTGCGAGCGCCGGCGCAGGGCCGCGCGCACGCGCGCGAGCAACTCTTCCCCGTCGACGGGTTTGGTCAGATAGTCGTCGGCACCCTCGTCGAGGCCTTTGATTTTCTCGGCGACCCGGTCGAGGGCCGTGAGCAGAATGATCGCGGTGTTGGGTTGGCTTCTGCGAAAATCGCCGAGGATGGACACGCTGTCGCCGTCCGGCAGCCGTCGGTCGAGCAGAACGGCGTCGTATGCGCCGACGGCAAGGGCTGCCTGCGCGGTTTCGAGCGAATCGACCGCATCGACGACATAGGCCGCATTGCGCAGTTTTGCCGCGAGTGCCGCGCAAAGAACCGGTTCGTCTTCGACCACAAGGATTTTCATCTCGACCTTCGGATTTGCCTCAACGCTACCGCGCCAACATTGCGCGAAGCTGACGGCCCGCGCCAGACAGCCGCCAGCCTCCCCAAGGACGATAGCCGCCATCGAAATCGGCGGAGACAAAAATGAACGAAGACGATCGGCCCGATTTGCTGGATCTGTTCGCAGGCATCGGCGTTGCGGTCGGTGCCATCGCTGCGATCGTGGCAGTGCGTCTTGCCTTGGGTTGGATCGAAGAGCCCCTCGAGGGCGAAGACGGCCCGAGCGGCGTGCTCATAAGTGCCGTTTGGACCTTCCTGGTGGCGGGCCTTGCATGCGCCCGTTGGCTTCTGCTGCGGGTGGATCCGGATGCCGAAGCGCTCCCCGCCGCCATCGTCGGCATCGGAATCGCCATTCTCGTCTATCCCTTCTTTGCATTCGGCTTCGAGAGTGCCGCCATCGGGCTTGCGGCCAATCTTCTTGTCGCCGGAGCGCTCGTTTTCACGGGGCTCCGTGCTGCGCGGTTTTCGGGTCTGGCCGCTGCCTTTTTGTTCGTGCCGGTGCTTTGGTTCGGCTACGCTTCGTATCGAACCCTGCAGCTTATGACCTGAAGATATGCAGCGCATTCGTTGCCGCATTTGTGCCAGCGATGCCGCAATCGATCCGCCGTTTTCCGGCCGCGCATTTGTAAACGTCGCGGCATACAGCTCTGGATCGTCGATTAACTTTCGTCGAGGGGACCATCTGCGCCATACTTTTGTGTCGAATATCGTTTGTATTACATATCGCTGAATTTTAATTTGGAATAATTCTAAACTATTGACGGCGTGGCAGGACGGGTCCATATAGGACTCCAAGGCGGGGCGTTCGGCCTCGCGCCAACTCGAAATCGGAGACATCTCATGTCCGCTGAAGCCAAATGCCCGTTCCACCATGTCGTCGGCAAAAACGCCGTCGCCGCCGCCCCCTCGAATGCAGATTGGTGGCCCAACCAATTGAAGCTCGGCATGCTGCACCAGCACGCGCCCGCTTCGAACCCGATGGGCGAAGATTTCGACTACGCGGCCGAGTTCAAGACCCTTGATCTCGACGCTGTCGTGAAGGATCTCACGGCGCTGATGACGGACTCGCAAGATTGGTGGCCCGCCGACTGGGGCCATTACGGCGGCCTCATGGTGCGCATGGCGTGGCACGCGGCGGGCACCTACCGCACCAGCGACGGGCGCGGCGGGGCCGGCACCGGCGACCAGCGCTTCGCGCCGCTGAACAGCTGGCCCGACAACGGCAATCTCGACAAGGCGCGGCGCTTGCTTTGGCCGATCAAGCAGAAATACGGCCGCAAATTGTCGTGGGCCGATCTGTTCGTGCTTGCGGGCAACGTGGCGCTCGAATCGATGGGCTTCAAGACGTTCGGTTTCGCCGGCGGCCGTGCGGACATCTACGAGCCCGAGCAGGACATCTACTGGGGTTCGGAAAAGACCTGGCTCGGCGACCAGCGCTACACGGGCGATCGAGTGCTCGAAAGCCCGCTCGCGGCCGTGCAGATGGGCCTGATCTACGTGAACCCGGAAGGCCCGAACGGCAAGCCCGACCCGGTCGCCTCGGCGCGCGACATTCGCGAAACCTTCGCGCGCATGGCGATGGACGACGCGGAAACCGTCGCCCTCGTGGCCGGCGGCCACACCTTCGGCAAGGCGCACGGGGCGGGCGATCCTGCGCTCGTGGGGCGCGAGCCGGAGGGTGCGAGCCTCGAAGAGCAGGGGCTCGGCTGGGCCAACAAATTCGGCAGCGGCAAGGGTGTCCACACCACCACGAGCGGCATCGAGGGGGCCTGGAAGCCCAATCCCACCAAGTGGGACAACGGCTATTTCGACATGCTGTTCGGCTACGAATGGGCGCTCACCAAAAGCCCGGCCGGCGCCCACCAGTGGGTCGCGCAGAACGTGAAGCCCGAGCACATGATCCCGGATGCGCACGATCCCGGCAAAAAGCATCCGCCGATGATGACGACGGCGGATCTGGCGCTGCGCTTCGATCCGGCCTACGAAAAAATCTCGCGCCGCTACCACCAGAATCCGGCGCAGTTCGCCGATGCGTTTGCGCGCGCCTGGTTCAAGCTCACGCATCGCGACATGGGGCCGCGCGCGCGCTATCTCGGCAAGCTCGTGCCGAAGGAAACGCTGATCTGGCAGGACCCGATCCCGGAGGTCGACCACAAGCTCGTCGATGCCGCCGACATTGCCGCCCTCAAGGCGAAGGTGCTTGCCTCGGGCCTCACGACCGCCCAGCTCGTGCAGACGGCGTGGGCTTCGGCCGCCACCTTCCGCGGCAGCGACAAGCGCGGCGGGGCCAACGGTGCCCGCATTCGCTTAGCGCCGCAGAAGGATTGGGCCGTCAACCAGCCGGCGCAGTTGGCGAACGTGCTGGCGAAGCTCGCGGCGATCCAGCACGGCTTCAATGCCGGCCGCACGGACGGCAAGAAGATCTCGTTTGCCGACCTCATCGTGCTCGCGGGCAATGCGGCGGTCGAAGACGCGGCCAAGAAAGCCGGCGTGGCGGCAAACGTGCCGTTCGCACCGGGGCGGATGGACGCAAGCGAGGCCCAGACGGACGTCGAGTCCTTCGCCGTGCTCGAGCCCACGGCCGACGGTTTCCGCAACTATGTGCGGCCCGGTTTCGAGGCGCTCGCGGGCGAGTTGCTGCTCGACAAGGCGCAGCTGCTGACGCTGAGTGCGCCCGAAATGACCGTGCTGGTCGGCGGCTTGCGCGTGCTCGGCGCCAATGCCGGCGGGGCGGCACACGGCGTGTTCACCTCGACGCCGGGCGTGCTCAGCAACGACTTCTTCGTCAATCTGCTCGACATGCGCACGCAGTGGAAAAAGACCGACGCGGCGGGCGTGCTCGAAGGCGTCGACCGCGCCTCGGGGGTCCGCAAATGGACCGGCACGGTTGCCGATCTCGTGTTCGGTTCGAACGCGCAACTGCGCGCCCTGGCCGAGGTCTATGCCGCCAACGACGCCAAGACCAAGTTCGTCGGGGATTTTGTGGTCGCCTGGACCAAGGTCATGAATCTCGACCGCTTCGACTTGAAGTAAAAACGGTGCCCGCCGTGCGATTTTCTCGCAATTCGCACGGCGGGGTTCCGGTTTATCGACGCCGCCTCTTCCCTTTCGCCCGGGTTTGCCCTATTTAAATGATTATGACTCGCGATCGAACTTTCACCCTGGCGGTCGACGCCCTCAAGGAAGCTGGCTTGCGCCCCACGCGCCAGCGCGTGCAGCTGCTGCATTTGCTGCGTGCGGGCGGCAATCGCCATCTGAGCGCCGACGATCTGGCGCGCGAAGCCAAGAAGATCGGGCTCTCGGTGTCGCTTGCCACCGTCTACAACGCATTGAACCAATTCACGCAAAGCGGTTTGCTGCGCGAGGTGGTGATTGCCCCCGGCATCTCCTATTTCGACACCAATATCGGGCCGCACCACCATTTCTATTTCGAAGAAGAGCGCCGCCTGCAGGACATTCCGGTCGATGCCGTGTCGGTTTCCGATCTGCCGCCGGCCCCGATGGGCACCAAAGTGGCGCGTGTCGAGGTCGTAATTCGCCTCGAATCCGAACAAAAATAGCTAAAACATAACAAATCGTTCAAATTAAATTTGGAACGATTCCAGGCTATTGACGAAGCGTCCCCCAAGGCCCATATAGAACGCCGAGCGGGTCCATCGGCCCGCTTTCGGGGCGCATCGCCGTCCCGCCGTTTTCTATTTGCGCCAGAGGGAGCCTGCCCATGCCCGCACTCAAAGGGACCAAGACCGAAAAGCATCTGAAGGAAGCCTTTGCCGGCGAAAGCCAGGCCAATCGCCGCTATCTCTATTTCGCGCAAAAGGCCGACGTCGAAGGCTACAACGATGTCGCCGCCGTGTTCCGCTCGACCGCCGAAGGCGAAACGGGCCACGCGCACGGCCATCTCGAGTTCCTCGAGGAAGTCGGCGACCCGGCCACGGGCGAGCCGATCGGCACGACCGAGCAGAACCTGAAGGCTTCGATCGCCGGCGAAACGCACGAATACACCGACATGTATCCGGGCATGGCGAAGGCCGCGCGCGAAGAAGGCTTCGACGAAATCGCCGACTGGTTCGAGACCTTGGCCAAGGCCGAGAAGTCGCACGCCGGCAAGTTCGCCAAGACGCTCGACGCGATGAAGGCTTCGGCCTAAGACCCCAAGCGGCTCCCTCCGGCGGCACTTCTTCGAGCCGCCGCGAGGGGGCCGTTTCGTTTTTCCGATATCTCACAGGGAAGTCCGTTCCATGCGCGAAGGCAGTCTCGAAGCGCCGATCCGGCACAAGCTCGACTGGACCAATCCGGATTTCTGGAACGAGGAAAAGCTCGACGCCGAATTGCGGCGCGTGTTCGACATCTGCCACGGCTGCCGCCGCTGCTTCAATCTGTGCGACTCGTTCCCCAAGCTGTTCGACCTTGTGGACGCCACACCGGGCGAAGTGCTCGAAGAAGTGCCGTCGAGCGAATTCAAGGGCGTGGTCGATGCCTGCACGCTGTGCGACATGTGCTTCCTCACCAAATGCCCCTACGTGCCGCCGCACGAATTCAATCTCGATTTCCCGCATCTGATGCTGCGCTACCGCGCCATCGAAGCCAAAAAAGGCAAGGTGCCGTTCGCGGAAAAGGAACTCACCAAGACCGACCGCAACGGCCGCTTGGCCGGTCTTGTGCCGGGCATCGCCAACTGGGCGACCGACACCAAGAACACGACGACGCGCGCGTTGCTCGAAAACGTCGCGGGCGTGGATCGCGAAGCGGCCCTGCCGAAATTCCACGGGGCGACGTTCGAAGTGCGCGCCAAGCGCGACACGCTGACGCCCAATTCGGAGGCCCCCGCCTTCGGCAAGCGCAAGGCCGCCCTCTACGCGACGTGCTTCGTCAACTACAACAACCCGAACATCGGCATGGCGATGCGCGCTGTGCTCGCCAAAAACGGCGTCGACAGCAAAGTCGTCTACCCGAAATGCTGCGGCATGCCGCAGCTCGAGCACGGCGAGATCGACAAGGTCGCGGCCAATGCCCAGCTTGTCGCGCGCGAGCTGAGCCCGCTCATCGACGAGGGCTACGACATCGTGGCGCTGATCCCGTCCTGCGCGCTCATGCTCAAATTCGAATGGCCGCTGATCCTGCCCGACGATCCGTTCGTGGCCAAGCTCGCCAAGGCGACGTTCGATGCGTCCGAATACGTCGTCGACATCCACAAGAAGCACGGGCTTGCGCCCGGCTTGAGCGAGCTCGACGGCGGCGTGTCGATGCATTTCGCCTGCCATGCGCGCGCCCAGAATATGGGCCCGAAGGCCGCCGAAATGCTGCGCCTGATTCCGAAGGTGAGCGTCGCCATCATCGAGCGCTGCTCTGGGCACGGCGGCTCGTGGGGCGTGATGAAAAACAATTTCGAGACCGCCCTCAAAGTGGGAAAACCCGCGATCAAGGCTGTCGCCGCCAACAAAAAGACCTATCTCTCTTCCGAGTGCCCGCTTGCGGGCGAGCATCTGGTGCAAGGGCTGGAGCGGCTCGACATGGCGGACAAGCCGCAGATCGACCATTCGCTGCATCCGATCGAACTTTTTGCCAAAGCCTACGGGCTCGCATCCAAGGAGTGACGACTATGGCTCTCGCCGTGAAGCGCGAAATTTCCCGCGCCGACATTCTGTCCATCGAAGCCTACGCGATCGAGCGCAAGGCGCTGCGCGAAAGCGTGGTCGCCGCCAAGCGCCTGCGCCGCGTGGCCGTCGGCCCCGACGCCACCTTCTATTTCGAGAACTACCAGACGATGTGGCATCAGGTGCACGAGATGCTGTTCATCGAAAAGGGCGGCGAAGCGCAGATCGCCGACGAGCTCGCCGCGTTCAACCCGCTGATCCCGCAAGGCAGCGAGCTTGTCGCCACGATGATGATCGAGATCGACGATCCGGTGCGCCGGGCGGCCACGCTTGCCAAACTCGGCCATATCGAGCGCCACATTGCGTTCGAAGTGGCAGGCAAACGCATTGCCGCCGCAGGCGAGACCGACGTCGAACGCACCAAGGACGACGGCAAGACCTCGTCCGTGCATTTCCTGCGCTTTGCGTTCGACGCGGCGTCGATCGCGGCGTTTTGCAAGCCGGGTGCGCGCGTGCTGCTCGGCATCGACCATCCGAACTACGGCCACATGGCCGTGCTCGGCGAAGACGTGCGCGCAGCTTTGGCCGAAGACTTTTCGGCTTAAGCCAATCTGTTTGCGTCGGCGGCGTGGTCCAGAGCCGCGTCGTCGGCGGCAACCGCGCGCGGCGGTTTTGCCGCGAGCGCAAACGTGGCGGCCGAGACGAGCCCCACGGCCCCGGCGGCGATCCAATTGGGCCCGACGAAATTGAGCGCCAATCCGGCAAGCGTGCCGATGGCACCCGCCAGCCGCACTTGGCGGCTGCGCGCTTCGCCGAACGCGCATTCGCCCACAAAATGCTCGCAGTTCTTTTCGAGCCAATCGTAGCCCGCTTCGCCGAGCCGCTCTTGCGCGCGCGCGACGATCTCGGCGGGCGGAAAGCTCGGCCGGTCGATCGGCACCACGTAGAGTGCGCGCCCGTTGGCGAAGGTTTCGAGCGGCAAACGCACCACGCCTTGGCGCGGCAGGCGGCTGATCGCGTGGCCGCGCCCGTCGGCAATGCCGACATGCCAATAGGCCGCGCGCCTGGCGGCCACAATGTCGCCGGGTTCGACAGAAACGGTTTGCTCGCTCACTTGATTGCCTCGTTCGGATAAACGCCCCAGATCTCGCCGCGCTGGACCCAGCCGCGGAAACCCGCGGTTTCGAGCCGGCACCACGCGTCGCGGCATTCGAGAATGGCCGCGATCACGCCGGGTTCGACGCGCGCCACGACGGGCGCGTCGCTTTCCGGGCGGCGGCGCAGATTGCGCATTTCGCCCTCGACGACCGCCGAGCGGCGGCCCGTGAGCATGCTTTGGTGCACCCAGCCTTCGGTGCCGTCGCGGTCGCGAATGCGCCGCCACGTTTCGAACTCCTGCAGGATTTCGACCGGCATCTGGCGGCGCACGAACACCCATTCGACCGGATAGCGCACGCCGGGGCCGGTGCGCAGATTGACCTCCTCCGAGCGCAGCGACACGAAGCGCGGGACGGGCAGATTTTCGCGCGGCGCCTGCGCGGCCACGGGGCCTGCGAAAACGGCGGCGATCAGCAAAGCGGAGAGCAGTCGAATCATGGGCGCCATTATAGTCGATCCGGCGGTTCTGGACAGAGGGGGGGATGGGCTGCTACGCGAAGGGCAGCCCCTTCGTGCAAAAGCAGCCGGACATCGCCCAACCATGACCCGTCGCCGCCCGCTTGTGATCGTCACGCGCAAACTGCCCGACCAGATCGAGACGCGCATGATGGAACTGTTCGAGTGCCGGCTCAATCTCGACGACCATCCGTTCGGCCAAGGCGAACTCATGCGCGCGATGGCGGAGGCCGAGATCCTGGTGCCCACCGTGACCGACAATATCGACGCCGTGCTGATCAACGGGGCCGGGGCCGATCTCAAGCTCATCGCCTCGTTCGGCACGGGCGTCAACCACATCGCGCTCGACGCCGCCAAGGCGCGCGGCATCACGGTCACCAACACGCCGGGCGTGCTGACCGACGACACGGCCGACATGACGATGGCGCTGATCCTGGCGGTCGCGCGCCGCATCGGCGAGGGCGAGCGGCTCGTGCGCGGCGGTCGCTGGACCGGCTGGGCGCCCACCGCGATGCTCGGCATGCGACTGGCGGGCAAGCGGCTCGGCATCGTCGGCATGGGCCGCATCGGACTTGCCGTCGCCAAACGCGCGCGCGCGTTCGGCATGTCGATCCACTACCACAATCGCCGCCGCGTCGATCCGGCCGTCGAGAGCGAGGTCGAGGCGACCTACTGGGAAAGCCTCGACCAGATGCTGGGCCATATCGACGTGCTGTCGGTCAATTGCCCGCATACGCCGGCCACCTACCATCTGCTCTCGGCGCGCCGCCTGCGCCTGCTGAAGCCGCGCGCGATTATCGTCAACACGGCGCGCGGTTCGGTGATCGAGGAAGAAGCGCTCGCGCGTGCGCTCTATGCGCGCGAGATCGCAGGGGCCGGGCTCGACGTGTACGAACACGAAGCCCAGGTGCATCCGCGCCTGCTCGAACTCGAAAACGTCGTGCTGCTGCCGCATATCGGCTCGGCCACGCACCAGGGCCGCGACGCGATGGGCGAGAAGGTCATCGTGAACATCAAAAGCTTCGTCGACGGCCACACCCCGCCCGACAAGGTCGTGCACACGATTTTTTGAGCGCGGGCTTCCGAAGGCGCCGCTTAATCCGTCGTCGTGTGGTGGCCCACGTCGATGCGGCGGCGGGTGCCGGCCGCGACGTCGTACATGTGGAACGAGCTCATGTTGCGGCCGTAGAGATGCAACGACACGCAAGTGGGCCTGCCGGCGGCGACACCCGTCATATGGATATGGTCGGGGTTGGGCACGAAGCTCGTGACCGCTCCCGGATTGAGCAGCACCACGCCGCCGCGTTTGAGCGCAATGCCGGCGTCGGCGCAGATTTCGCCCGACGGGCACATATAGGCGCGCTCTTCGAGGAACCCTTCGACCACGCCGACCACGCCCCAGCTGCCATGGTCGTGCACGGGCGTCCATTGGCCCGGCAGCCACACGAGTGCGTAGAGCGAGAGCGTATCGTCGGGGCACAGATAGATCGCGTTGCGCCGATAGTTCGCGGGATCCGACTGGCGATGTTCGGGCCCGAGAAACTGCGGGGCTTGCTGCGTCAGGCGCTGCATCAAGGGCGCGATCGCATCGACGCGGTCGGCGACGTCGGGAAGGCGGTCGATTTCGCGTTTGGCGCCATCGACGAATTCGGACAAGGCAGGATGCATCGGCGTTTTCAGCTTTCGTGGCCTGCGACGATATAGGCGCCGACCAGAACCAAGCGTACGCTGTCGTCGCCCTTGGCGCGGTCGGACAAAGGCAGCGACACGCGTTCCCATGTCTGGTCGAGCTGCCAGCTTTTGCGCCCGTCGAGCGTGCCGAATTCGAACAGGGCCGAATAGGTGCGCACGACCGGGGCGGCGTCGATGCGCACGCGGTCGTATTCTTCCTGCAGCAATCTGGCCTGTTCGGACGGCAATTCGTCGATCGCTTTGCCGGTCATCTCGCGGCGGAACGTCTCGACGAAATAGGTGCCGTAGAGCCGGTAGATCCAGCGACCCTCGGCCAGTTCGACCAGCATCAGGTGGCCGAGCCAGGCGCGCATGTCGACCGGGTCGAAATCCGCGCGGTCGGGATAGCGCCCGCCGCGCTGGCGCGCCTGCCAGAAGGCGAACAACTCGGCAAGCTTGGGCTCTTTGAATTCGGGAGCGGCGGTCAAAGGGGACTCTTTTTCGCCTCGGTCGGTGGAAGCGGGCGGGAAAACGATCGGCCGGAGTATGCCGCCGCCGCTGGGCCCGGCACAAGGCTGCCTCTTGCGCTGCGGGGCGGAAGCGTGTTCTTTCCGGCTCTTCGAGACAGAAAACCACGATTCGGCACGGAATTGCTCAAAAACTTCCTCCGCTCGGCCTTTGGCCAGACGCTGCTGGCGGCCCTTGCCGCAGGCTATATGCGTTTTGTCCACGCCACCACGCGCTGGCAGACGCTGGGCAACGAACATCCAGAAAACTGCGCTGCCGCCGGCAAGCCTTTCATCGGCTGCTTCTGGCACCAGCGCATGCTGATGCTGCCGCCGATCTGGGCGCATCGGCGCAACCTGCACATGCTGACATCGAGCCATGCCGACGGCATCTTGATCGCCAAGGCGATCGGGCATTTCGGCGTGAAGACGATCGAGGGTTCGACCAATCGCGGGGCGGCGGCTGCTTTGCGCATGATGGTCGAGAAACTGCGCATGGGCGAGCAGGTGGCCGTAACACCCGACGGGCCGCGCGGGCCCGCGCGCAAGGCCGCACCGGGGGTCGCGTCGGTCGCGATGCTGGCGCAGGCCGTGGTGATTCCGGTCGCCTATTCGGTGTCGCGCGCGCGCTTCATGCGGTCGTGGGACCGCATGCTGATCCCGCTGCCTTTCTCGCGCGGCGTGATGATCTGGGGCGAACCCATGTCTCCGCCTGCCACGCGCGCCGAGGTCGAGGCGTTTTCGCGCGAACTCGAATTGCGGCTCGACGCGCTTTGTGTCGAAGCCGACGGGCGCGTCGGGCTTCAAGCGCCATGATGCGCGCCCTCTATCGCGGCCTTGCGGCGGCAAGCGTGCCGGCCCTCGATCTGCTGCTCGCCCGTCGCGTTGCGCGCGGCAAGGAAGATGCGTCGCGGCTCGGCGAGCGCAAGGGCCGCGCCGGTCGGCCGCGCCCGGCGGGCAAGCTGCTGTGGATCCATGGTGCGTCGCTCGGCGAGGCGCGCTCGGTGCTGCCGCTGCTGCGCCGCTTGCTTGCGTCGCGCCCGGCTTTGTCGATCCTGGTCACGACCGGATCGCTCAGCTCCGCGCAGATGCTGGCGCGCGAGCTCGACGGCGTGCGCGCCTTCCACCAATTCGTGCCGCTCGACGTGCCGCGCTGGGTGGCCGCGTTCCTCGACCATTGGCGACCCGATGCGGTGCTGTGGCTCGAAAGCGAATTGTGGCCCAATCTGCTGGGGCAGGTGGCCGCCCGGCGCATCCCGGCGGCCCTCGTCAATGCGCGCATCACCGCGCGCTCGGCCAAACGCTGGATGCAAGCACGCCGCGTGTTCGCCCCGCCCTTCGAGGCGTTTGCCGTCGCGCTCGCGCAAAGCGAAGAGATCGCCGAACGCTTGCGGGCGCTGGGCCTTGGCCGAACGGCTGCGATCGGCAATCTCAAACACGACGCCCCCAAGCTCGCGGTCGATGCGGCGGCGTTGGCGGCTTTTGCAGCCGAGGCCGGCGCGCAGCCGCGCTGGCTTGCCGCCCAGATCCATCCGATCGAACTTGGCGCCATTCTCGCAGCGCAGCACAAGCTCGAAGGCCGAGCGGCCCTCGTGCTCGTACCACGCCATGCCGAACGCGGACCCGAAATGGCGGCCGCCGCCCAAGCGCGCGGCTTGGAGGTGCGTTTGCGCAGCCGCGGGCAGGCGTTTGCGCCCGGGGCCGTCTACATCGCCGACACGATGGGCGAGCTTGGGCTGTTCTACCAAGCTTGTCCGATCGCGTTCGTCGGCGGCTCGCTCGAGCCGCATGGCGGGCACAACCCGCTCGAGCCTGCGCGCGCGGGTGCCGCCCTTGCCTTCGGTCCGTCGATGGAGAATTTTTCCGAGATCGCGCAAGCGCTGGGCGCCGCCGGCGCCGCCACCCGCGTTGCCGATGCGGGCGCACTTGCCGCGTGGGTTGCAAGCCGCCTTGCCGATCCGGCCTTGGTTGCGCGCGAAGGGGCCGCCGCGGCTTCGTTCGCCGCACAAGGGGCGGGCACGGTCGAACGCGTGCTCGCAGCCCTTGGGCCCGTGCTGATCGGTCTCGGGCCGGAGGCGCTCGACCATGCGCGCGCCTGAATTCTGGACAAAGCGCGGCGGCCTTGCGCGCGCGTTGGCGCCGTTCGGTGCTGCCTATGCGCTGGGCGGCGATCTGCGCCGCCGATTTGCGGAGCCGTGGCGCGCGCCCGTTCCGGTCGTGTGTGTGGGCAATCTCACCGTCGGCGGCACTGGCAAAACGCCGACCGTTGCGGTCCTTGCCCAAACGCTGAACGGCCAAGGGCGACGCGTGGCCATTTTGAGCCGCGGCTATGGCGGGCGGATGCGCGGGCCCTTGCGCGTCGATCCCGCCCAGCACACGGCGCGCGATGTTGGCGACGAGCCGCTGCTGCTCGCACGGGCAGCCCCCGTCTATGTCGCGCGCGACCGCAAGGCGGGCGCCGAAGCGGCCATCGCCGAGGGGGCGGATCTGCTGCTGATGGACGACGGTTTCCAGAATCCGCAGATCGAAAAGACGCTGTCGCTGGTCGTGGTCGACGGGGCGGCGGGGTTCGGCAACCGCAATGTGTTTCCGGCGGGCCCGTTGCGCGAGCCGGTCGCGACCGGTTTTGCGCGCGCGCACGCACTCGTGATGATCGGCGCAGACGCAAATGCCGCTGCCTTCGGCTTTGGCGGCCCCGTTCTGCGCGCCGATCTGGTGCCGACGGACAAGGCGGCATGGGCAGGCGTGCCGGTCGTGGCCTTTGCCGGCATTGGGCGGCCGCAGAAATTCTTCGACACGCTCGCAGGCCTCGGTGCGGCGACGCGCGGCACCTATCCTTTCGCCGACCACCACGCCTACAAGCGCCGCCAAATCGAACGATTGCTGACCATCGCAAAAGAGCAGCACGCCATCCTCGTCACGACCGAAAAGGATTTTGTGCGCCTGCCGGCGGACCTCGCCGCACAGATACGCACCGTGCCGGTCGAGCTGCGTTTCGCCGATCCGCCCGCCTTGCTGCGCGTGCTGGCCCAGGGGCTGGCCGGGGCGCGCAAATGAGCCTGTTCGCGCGGCTGCGGTATTTCGGCGAAGCGATCTTTGTGGTCGGGCTCTATCGCCTGCTCGGGCTGTTGCCGCTCGATTTTGCATCCGCGATCGGCGGCGCGGTCGGGCGCACGATCGGGCCCCGGCTGCCCCTCACGCGTCGCGCGCGCCGCAATCTCGAGCGTTTCATGCCCGAGCTCGGGCCCGACGGCATCGAAACGGCGATCGTCGAGATGTGGGACAATCTCGGCCGCACGGCCGCCGAATATCCGCATCTGCACAAGTTCACGATCGACGGTGCCAATGCGCGCATTGCCGCGACGGGGGGCGAGCATATCGATGCCGCCAAGCAAGCCGGCAGGCCGATCATTTTTTATGCGGGCCACCTCGCCAATTGGGAGATGGGCACGGTCACGGCCGCCGGCTTCGGCACGCGCGTGATGCTGGTCTATCGTGAAGCCAACAACCCCTACGTCGAAAAACTGTTCCATGCCGGACGCGGGGCGATTTCGGCGGGCCTGATTCCGAAAGGCAAGAAAGGGGCGAAACTCGCCATCGAAGCGCTGAAGGCCGGCAAGGCGCTCGGCATGCTGCTCGACCAGAAAATGAACGACGGCGTGGCCGTCCCTTTTTTCGGCGTGCCCGCGATGACCGCGCCGGCCGTGGGCGCGCTTGCGTTGCGCTTCAATTGCGCGTTGTTGCCGGTGCGCATCGAGCGGCTGGGGCGTGCGGCACGCTTTGCCGTGACGGTCGGCGCGCCGATGGATTTTGCGACCCTGCAGGGCAACAACGAAAAAGACCGCCAAATGGCGATCTTGGCGGCAATTAACAACGATCTCGAAAGATGGATCCGGGCGCGTCCCGGCCAGTGGCTGTGGTTGCACCGCCGCTGGCCGGACGCGTGACGTCTAGACTTACGTCGCTTCGGCCAGCGACATCTTGACGATCTTGTCGGGCTTCTTGGGCGGTTCGCCCTTGGCGATGCGGTCGACATGGTCCATGCCGTCCACGACCTTGCCCCACACGGTGTATTGGCCGTTCAGGAAATGGCCGTCGTCGAGCATGATGAAAAACTGGCTGTCGGCCGAGTTCGGGTTCTGCGCGCGCGCCGCACCCACCACACCGCGGTCGAACGGCGCCTTTGAGAATTCGGCGCGCAGATTGCCCTTGGTCGAGCCGCCCATGCCGGTCCCCGTGGGATCGCCCGTCTGGGCCATGAAGCCGTCGATCACGCGATGGAACACGATGCCGTCGTAGAAGCCTTCGCCGGCGAGTTCGCGGATGCGCGCGCAATGGCCGGGGGCGAGGTCCGGACGCAGTTCGATCGTCACACGCCCCCATTCCAGATCGAGATAGAGCGTGTTCGCAAGATCGGCCGTCATGGTCGTCGTCCTTTTTTCTGGAGGCTTGTCGGAAGGAAAATCAATTGGGTGCGTCGGCGGCGACCTGCACGCGCAGCATGCGGTCGGGGCGGGCGGGCGGCTCGCCGCGGCGGATGCGGTCGACATGTTCCATGCCCGAGATCACCTGGCCCCACACGGTGTATTGGCCGTCGAGGCTCTGGGCGCGCGCGAACATGATGAAGAACTGGCTGTCGGCCGAATTGGGGTTCTGCGCGCGCGCCGCACCCACCACGCCGCGCTCGAACGGCACGCGGCTGAATTCGGCGTTGATGTTTCGGCCCGAGCCGCTGCGCCCCGTACCCGTCGGATCGCCCGTCTGCGCCATGAAGCCTTCGATCACGCGATGGAAGACCTGGCCGTCGTAGAATTTGGCGCGTGCAAGCTCCTTCACGCGCTCGACATGGCGGGGGGCAATGTCGGGGCGCAGGCGGATCACCACGCGGCCGTAATCGAGATCGATATAGAGGAGATTCTCGCGATCGACGGGCGCTTGCGCCTGCGCAGGGGTGCCGAACGCGACAAGAAGAAACGCAACGACGAGAAAACGGAAAATGCGCATGGCCGAAGACCCGAGTTGGGGGAGGACAAAAACGGCGCGATTATCGGGGCAGGCGGTGGCCAAGAGCAAGAGCGCTTATGGTGCCGGCGGCAGAATCGTCGGCTGGGTTCCGCACAAAGCACAAGCGGGATCGCGTGGGACCGCGATCTTGCGGAAATTGGTGTCGAGCGCGTCGTAGATCAGCAGCCGGCCTGCAAGGCTCGTTCCCAGGCCCAGCAGTTCTTTGAGGGCTTCGGTTGCCTGCAGCGTGCCGATCACGCCCGCAACGGCACCCAGAATGCCCGCCTCTTCGCAGCGCGGCACGAGGTCGGCAGGCGGCTGGGTGGGAAAGAGGCAGCGATAGCAGGCCGTCTTGCCCGCATGCGCTTTATAGGTGGATAGCTGGCCCTCGAAGCGCAGCAAGGCGCCCGCCACGAGCGTCTTGTGCGCGAAATAGCAGGCATCGTGAACGAGATAGCGCGTGGCGAAATTGTCGGAGCCGTCGATCACAAGATCGTAGCCGCGCACGAGGGCGTCGACATTGCCTTTGTCGAGCCGCGTGCGGTGGATCTCGACCGCGATTCCCGCATCCAAGCGCTTCAGCGTATCGGCGGCACTGTCGACCTTCGCGCGCCCGATATCGGCGGTACCGTGCAGGATCTGGCGCTGCAGGTTCGTGGCATCGACGACGTCGAAATCGACGAGGCCGAGCGTGCCAACGCCTGCCGCCGCGAGATAGAGGGCGACAGGCGAGCCGAGACCGCCTGCGCCCACGATCAGCACGCGGCTCGCGAGGAGCTTGGCTTGGCCAGTCTCGCCGACTTCGTCGAGGATGAGATGGCGCGCATAGCGCGTGAATTGCGCGTCGGTGAGTTCCTTGAAGGCGCCCGCCGATCCATTCGCCGAGTCCATCGCTGCTTTACGTCTCCGCCTCGACGCCTTGGGCCTTGGCGCGCTCGATGAGATCGGCGAGCGACAAGGCTTCAAGGGCCGCGATCTGGCGGGCCTGCAACTCCTGCCAGATCGGCCGCACGATGCGATGGCCGAGGGCCGAGGCCGGCGCTCCGATCAGCGGATCGGGCGTCGCTTCGATCGTGCGCACGATGCGCACGATGTCGGCGACCGAGATCGCGCTCGCTTCTTTGGCCAGGCGATATCCGCCCTTGGGGCCGCGCTGGCCGATCAGCATGCCGTCGCGCACCAGCGCTTGCAGCACCTGTTCGAGATAGCGCTTCGGAATGCCTTGGCGACGCGTGATGGCGGCGGCCTGCACAGGGCGCGCCTTCGCGTTGTAGGCGATGTCGAGCACGGCCTCGAGGCCGAACAGCAGTTTTTTGGTCAGGCGAAGCATGGGGGTTTGTGATTCCTATGTTCCTGTGGAGCCGAAGCCGCCTTCGGCGCGCACCGTGGGGGGGAGAGACGCGCATTCGACGAAATGCGCTTGGGCGACGGCGGCGATCACCAACTGGGCGATGCGCATGCCGCGTTCGAGGCGAATGACGGCTTCGCCATGATTGATGAGGAGTGCGCCGATCTCGCCGCGGTAGTCGGCATCGACCGTGCCGGGCGCGTTGAGGACCGTAAGCCCGTGTTTGAGCGCGAGGCCTGAGCGCGGGCGCACTTGCGCTTCGTAACCGTGCGGCAAGGCGATCGCGATACCTGTCGGGATCAGCTTGTACTGGCGCGGGGCAAGATCGACCGGCGTGTCGATCGCGGCCAGCAGGTCGAGGCCGGCGGCCCCTGCCGTCGCATAGCTCGGCACCGGCAGGTCGGCCGCATGCGGCAGGCGCACGAGCGGAATCTTCACGAGATGCGCGTTCATGCGAGGGCTCTTGCGATGCGCGCGGCCAAGCGGGCCGCCACGTCTTTTTTGGACATCGGCGCCCAGGTTTCGGTGCCGGCCGCATCGACGATATGGACGGTGTTGGCATCGCCCCCGAATGTGCCCGTTGCGGGCGACACGTCGTTGGCGACGATCCAGTCGCAGCCTTTGCGCACGCGCTTGGCGGCGGCGTGCGCCAGAAGATCGTCGGTCTCGGCGGCGAAGCCGACGACGAGGCGCGGGCGCGCCACGTTCTGCGCCAAGGTCGCCAGAATGTCGGGATTTTCGGCGAGCGCCAAAGCCTGCGGGGCCTTGCCGTCTTTCTTGAGCTTGGAGACGGCCGCATGGGCCGGCCGCCAATCGGCAACGGCCGCCGCGCACACGGCAATGTCGGCGGGCAGGGCGGCCAAGCTGGCAGCCAGCATCTCTTGCGCGGTTTCGATATGCACTACGCGGCAGCCCGGCGGATCGGCGAGGCGCGTTGGCCCGCTCACGAGCGTGGTTTCGGCCCCCAAGCTTGCAAGGGCGGCGGCGATCGCGTGGCCCTGTTTGCCAGACGAGCGGTTGGCGATATAGCGCACGGGATCGATGGGCTCGTAGGTCGGGCCGCTGGTGACGAGCGCGCGCTTGCCCGCGAGCGGCGCAAACGCCGCCAAATATTCGGCGATCGATGCGGCAAGGGCGGCCGGCTCGCGCATGCGGCCAAGGCCGATTTCGCCTTCGGCCAATTCGCCGGCATCGGGGCCCAGGACCGTCACGCCGCGTGCCGCAAGCTTTGCGACGTTCTCTTGCGTGGCGGCGTTGGCCCACATCACATGGTTCATGGCGGGGGCGACGAAAATCGGCCGGTCGGTTGCGAGCAGCACGGTGCTGGCAAGATCGTTGGCAAGACCCAGCGCGATCTTGGCCAATAGATCGGCGGTGGCGGGTGCGACCAGCACAAGATCGCATTCGCGCGCCAACCGGATATGGCCGATCTCGTGCTCGGCCGTAAGGTCGAACAGATCGTCGTAGACGCGCTCGTGCGACAGCGTGCCGACCGACAAGGGAGTCACAAACTGTTTGGCCGCCGGAGTCAGCACGCAGCGCAACAGGGCGCGGCCCTCGCGCAGTCGACGAATGAGGTCGAGCGACTTGTAGGCGGCAATCCCGCCGCCGATGATCAGAAGTATGCGTTTGCCGGCCAGCATCCTGATTTACCCAAAAACGAGGGGGTAAATCTAACCACAAACTACACTGCGTGCAACAGGGAATCGCTTAATGGAAAAGCCAGATTCCAAACGCGCCGAGAACCAGCCCCGCCACGAGCCACGGCCAGTGCGGCGCCTGGCGCCCGGCGCCGAAGGCGGCCAGCGTGTCGGGATGCAGGCGCACGCCGCCGCCGGCGATCTGGGCGGCCGCCCGGTCGAGATTGGCGACAAGGCCGGGCAGGTCTTCCAGGCGCGCCAACAACGCTTCACTGCCGAAGCCGAGGCGCGCCAAGGGCCCGCGATTGGCGAGCATCCAGTCTTCGATGAGCGGCCGTGCGAGGGTCCACATATTGATGTGCGGGTCGAGACGCCGCCCCACGCCCTCGCACACGAGCATGCTCTTCTGCAGCAGCAGCAATTGCGGTTGGGTTTCCATCTGGAACTGCTCGGTCACTTCGAACAATTGCGCGAGCAGGCGGGCGAGCGAAATCTCTTCGAGCGGCAGGCCCAGGATCGGCTCGGCGATGGCGCGGGCGGCCTGGGCGAAGGCGCCGACATCCTGCGAAGCGGGCACAAATCCCGCACGGAAATGCACCTCGGCGACCTGCCGGTAATTCTGGTTGAGGAAACCCGCCAGCATATCGGCGAGCACGATGCGCGTCGGCCGGTCGATGCGGCCCATGATGCCGAAATCGACCGCGACCAACGCGCCGTCGGCCGCCACGAACATGTTGCCCGGATGCATGTCGGCATGGAAATAGCCGTCGCGAAAAACCTGCCGGAAAAAAGCGCGCGCGGCCTTGGCGACGATCTCCTGCGGATCGTGGCCGGCTTCGATCAGCTTTTCGCGCTCGTCGATCGGGATGCCGATTACGCGCTCGGTCGTCAGCACGCGTTTGGCCGTTCGCGTCCAGTCGACCTTGGGCACGCGGAACTCGGCGTCGTCTTTGAAGTTCTGCGCAAGCTCGTCGCAGGCGGCGGCTTCCAGGCGCAGATCCATCTCGAGCCGTACGGTCTGCGCCAAGGTCTCGACCACGGCCTGCGGCTTCAAGCGGCGCAGGCTCGGCGCGAAGCGCTCGGCAAGGGACGCGAACCACGCGAGCAGATCGACGTCGCGCGCGAACGCGGCTTCCACGCCCGGTCGCAGCACTTTGACCGCAACCTCGCGCCCGTCGAGCGCCACGGCAAAATGCACCTGGGCGATCGAGGCGGCGGCGATCGCCGTGCGGTCGATCGACGTGTAAAGCGCGCCGAGCGGGCGGCCGAATTCGCGCTCGAGGGTCGCTTCGATTTCGGCGAACGCAAACGCGGGCACTTGGTCTTGCAGGTTGGTGAGATCGCCCGCAACCGCCTCGCCCACGAGATCGGCGCGCGTCGAGAGCACCTGGCCCAATTTGACGAAGCCGGGCCCGAGTTCGGCCAGGGCGAGCGCCAAACGCTGGCCCGGGCGCTGCGGCAGATCGCGGCGGCGCAATCGCGCGGCCAAGCGGGCGGCCAGCGGCGACAAATTCGGCAGGCCCAAAGCTTCGAAAGCGTCGTAGGCGACGAGCGTGCGCGCGATCCTTGCGATGCGCACCAACCGGCCGGGCAGATTGAAGCCCAGCATCAGGTGCGCCAGCCCCAATGGATGGCGGCGATGCCGCCCGAAAGATTGCGATAGCCGGTCTGGCCGAATTTGGCCTCGCCCAGCATCGCGAGCAGGCGGTCCTGGCTCGGGAAGCGGCGGATGCTTTCGGCTAGATAGCGGTAGGAATCGCCATCGCCGGCAATCCACTGGCCCAAGCGCGGCAGCACATTGAAGGAATAGGCGTCGTAGAGCCGGTCGAGCACGGGCACGGCGACCTGGCTGAATTCGAGGCAGAAAAAGCGTCCGCCGGGCTTCAGCACGCGGCGGATCTCGGCGAGCGCCTTGGCGGGCTCGGTCACGTTGCGCAGGCCGAACGCGATCGTGATCGCATCGCGCGAGGCCGACGCAAACGGCAGCGCTTGCGCATCGCCCGCGACCCACAGCGGCCCGTCGGTCAGACCTTTGTCCGCCGCACGCTTGCGGCCCTGTTGGAGCATCTGGGCATTGTAGTCGCACACGGTCACGTCGGCGCCGGCTTGCCCCAGCGCAAACGCGATGTCGCCGGTTCCGCCCGCAAGATCGACGATCTTTTCGTGCGCGCGCGGCGCCACTTGATGCACAAACGCCTGTTTCCACAGCCGGTGCACGCCAAGCGACATCACGTCGTTCATGAGGTCGTAGCGCCCGGCGACGGAATCGAAAACCTCGCGCACCAAGCCCGCTTTGGCGGTCTTGGGCACTTCGCGGAAGCCGAAATGGGTCGTTTCGTCAGAAGCTTGGGACATTGGCGGGCGCACCATAGCAAGCCGCACTGGAAATTGGGAGAACAGTTGGGCAGGGTGGCGTCACCATGCCCGAACTGCCCGAAGTCGAAACCGTGGTGCGCGGCCTGCGCCCGCACCTGCAAGGGCAGCGCCTCGCGCGCGTGGTCTTGCGCCGCGCCGACATCCGCACGCCTATCGCCCCCGATTTCGTGCAACGCGTGGCCGGTGCTGTGGTGCAGCGTGTCGAACGCCGCGCCAAATGGATCGTGCTGGCGCTCGATCGCGGCACGAGCGTGCTCGTGCATCTCGGCATGTCGGGCCGTTTGGTGCTGCTCCCGGGGGACGCCCCGCCACCGGGGCCGCACGACCATGTCGATTTCGTCACAGATGCCGGGGCCACGATCCGGTTCACCGATCCGCGCCGCTTCGGCGTGATCGATGCGCTCGACACGGCCGATCTTGTCGCCGACAAGCGCTTTTCCGAACTCGGGCCCGAGCCGCTCGAGGCCGCGTTCGATGCCGCAACCCTCGAAAATGCGCTCGCCCGCACCAGAAGCCCGCTGAAAGCAGCGCTGCTCGACCAGCGCAACGTGGCCGGCCTCGGCAACATATATGTGTGCGAGGCGCTGTTTCGGGCCGGCTTGAGCCCGTTGCGCAAAGCATCGACCGTGAAGGGCGCGCGCGCCGCGGCTTTGTGTGCCGCAATCAAGGCCACGCTCGTCGACGCGATCAAGGCCGGCGGCTCGTCGGCGCGCGACTATGTGCAAGCCTCGGGCGAGCTTGGCTGGTTCCAGCATCAATGGCGCGTCTACGACCGCGAGGGCCAGCCCTGTCCCGGCTGCGACTGCGGCAGAAGCGTCAAGCGCATCGTGCAGTCGGGCCGCTCGACTTTCTATTGTCCCAAGCGCCAGCGCTGACGTATGAAAGATGCCATGCGCATGCTTGCCACGCTGGTGCTGGGGATTCTGCTGCTGGCTTTGCCCGCCGCCGCGCAAAACTTCGTGGACGGCATCGACGATCTGCCGCTGATGCCGGGCCTTGCGCAGACGGGCGAGTCGAGCGTGTTCGACAGTCCGCAAGGGCGCGTGGTCGAAGCGCTCGCCGAAGGCCGCGTGCCGGCCGGCGCCGTCGCTGCCTTCTATGCGCGCACCCTGCTCGAACTCGGCTGGCGGCGTGCCGCGACGGGTGCGGTGTTCGTGCGCGAGGGCGAGAAGCTCGCGATCGACGCCGATCCGCCCGATGCGCGCGGCACCGTCAAGGTCCGCTTTTTTCTGACACCCGAATGAGGATTGCGCCCATGGCCTACGAAAACATCCTGGTCGAAACCAAGGGCAAGGTCGGCTTCGTCACGCTGAACCGGCCCAAGGCGCTGAATGCGCTGTGCGCGGCCCTGATCGCCGAACTGGGCCAAGCGCTCGACGCGTTCGAGGCCGACCCCAATATCGGCTGCATCGTGCTGACCGGTTCCGAGCGCGCCTTTGCGGCCGGCGCGGACATCAAGGAGATGGCGACGTCCACCTATATGGACGTCTATCTCGCCGACTTCATCACCAAAGGCTGGGAGCGGGTCACGACCTGCCGCAAGCCGATCGTAGCGGCGGTCGCGGGCTTTGCGCTGGGCGGCGGCTGCGAGCTTGCGATGATGTGCGACTTCATCATCGCGGCCGACACCGCCAAATTCGGCCAGCCTGAAATCACGATCGGCACGATCCCGGGGGCGGGCGGCAGCCAGCGTCTGACGCGTTTTGTGGGCAAATCCAAGGCGATGGACATGTGCCTCACGGGGCGCATGATGGATGCCGCCGAGGCCGAGCGCGCGGGGCTCGTGAGCCGCGTGGTGCCGGCGGCCGACCTCATCGCCGAAGCCACCAAAACGGCCGAAAAGATCGCAGGCCTTTCGCAGCCCATCGTCATGATGGCCAAAGAAGCGGTCAACCGCGCCTACGAGACCACGCTTGCCGAGGGCATCAAGTTCGAGCGGCGCGTGTTCCATGCCACTTTCGCCACGCAAGACCAGAAAGAAGGCATGGCCGCCTTCGTCGAAAAGCGCCCGCCGGTCTGGAAAAACCGCTGATCGGCCGGGGTTGACGCCCCCTGCCCGGGGGGCTATAACGCGCGACCTTTTTGGGCGGTCCCGGCGGCTGCCGCGAAGACCCCTTTGAACGAAAAGCAGGTCCGTCGGCGAACGACTGACCTGCCGCAACCGAAAGATCGAAAGACCATGGCGAATACAAAGTCCGCAAAGAAGGCCGCGCGCCAGACGCTGCGCCGCACGGAAGTGAACCGCACGCGCATCAGCCGCATGCGCACCTACGTGACGAAGGTCGAAGAAGCGATCGCGTCGGGCGACAAGGCCGCCGCCGCCGCGGCGCTCAAAGCCGCGCAGCCGATCTTGATGCGCACCGCCAAGGTCGGCATCGTGCACAAGAACACCGTTTCGCGCAAAATCTCGCGGCTGTCGGCGCGCATCAAGGCGATCAAGGCCTGACGCTTGGCCCCCCGCGTCGCTCGCAATTCCTTGCGCGCGAAAATCTTCCAGACGACAAAGCGCCGTCTTCGAATCTTCGAAGACGGCGCTTGATTTTTCGGGCAACGGCTTTGCAGTTGCGCAAACGGCGTCCGTAAAGCTGCCGCTCCGCACGCGCATCGTCGTGCAAGTCATTGAATCTCCGCGTGCGAAAGCGCGCCCAAAGTTTTCTCCATTCCACGTGAATAAAATTTCAAAACTTCTGCGCGTCGTATCCGTGCCACATGCGATGCGATTCGCTTGTTCGCACAACGGACCTGTTGCTTGCGGCCAAGCGCCGTGTTTTATTTTGCGTCTTCGTGACGCTGCGAACTTGCACTCTCGAGTGTATCTTGCGCTCTTGGGTGTACGCGGTGCGAACGGAGAAGCCGATCGAGTTTTGCGCCCCCTCGGCACGGGCGCGCGAGGAAAGCAGGACGGGACGATGGGTTGGATGTTCGAAAATTCGTCGCGTTTTTCTCTCGCCAAAAAGCCGCGCGCATCGGCCGCGCTCAACCACAAAAAGTCTGAACGCCAACAGACGCAACGACAGGGGTCTTCTCCCGTGAACAATTTCGATGCGCTTGTCGCCCGCAGCCGTCCGTTTTTCGACCTTCGCTTTTTCGACCGGCGCCTGATTGCCTATCGCGCTCGAACGCGCCGCTCAGCTTTCAGCTGACGCGGGCCAAGCGGGGAACGTCGCGTGTTTCCCCTGGCGCGCGAAGCCGTCGGGCCTTCCGGCCGGCGGCAATCGGCAGAACATGCAAATCCGGCACACGAGAGAGACCCCGAGCACGCGGTTTGCATCCTGCGTGAACGACAAGCGGGCGGCGAGACGACAGAACGGTTGGGTACGATGGGCGATACGGCGAAATCAGCAGAGCGGGCCGCAGGCGACGGCCACGAAATGGGCTATGCGGGCGACCTTACGCCGCGCGAAGCGTGGGACATGCTTGCGGGCGAGAAGAACGCCGTTCTGATCGACGTGCGCAGCCGTGCGGAATGGACGTTCGTGGGTGTTGCGAGCCTCGCCTCGCTCGGCAAAGCGCCGCTCTATGTTTCGTGGCAGAATTATACGACGAGTTCGGACGGCCGCGCCCAGATGGTGCCCAATCCGCAATTCGCGGCCGCGGTCGCGAGTGCGGTCGAGAAGGACGCGCCGGCGGTTTTCCTGTGCCGGTCGGGCGGGCGGTCGAAATCGGCGGCGATCGCGATGGCGTCGAAAGGGTTCACCCGCGCCTACAATCTTGCGGGCGGCTTCGAGGGCGACCGCGATGCGGCCGGCCATCGCGGCCAGTCGGGCGGCTGGAAAGCCGCCGGCCTTGCCTGGACGCAGGAGTAGCCGCCATGCGCCCGCAAGATTTCGGTCCCTCCTTGGAAGCCCAATGGGTGCGCGTGCGCGCCCGCCTCAAGGGCGAGTTCGGCGAAGCCGCCTACAAAAGCTGGCTGAAGCCCCTGACGCTGATCGGCATCGACGACGGCGTGGCGCGCATCGCCGTGCCCACGCGCTTCATGCAGGATTGGGTGCGCCAGCATTACGCCGACCGCATCAAGACATTGTGGCGTGCCGAAAACAAAATGGTGCGCACGGTCGAAATTCTGGTCCAGGCCGCCGCCGGCAACCAGGTCCCCGCGCCGGTTCCGGCCGCCGGCACGGCCCAGCGCCCGACCGCGTCGGCCGCCGCGCGCAACCTCTATGGCAGCGCCAACGCGGCTGCAACCGCGAACGGCCAGGCGGCGAACCGCGCTTCGGCAGCGCCCCACGGCGCCAGCGCCGCGGCGCAGACAGCGCTGCAGACGGCGATGATCGGCCGCACGCAGGACGACGTCGAAAGCTTCGGCGCGCCGCTCGACCCGCGCTTCACTTTCGAAACCTTCGTGCAAGGCAAGTCGAACGAGTTCGCCGCCGCCGCTGCGCGGCGCGTGGCCGACGAGGGCAAGGTGCCGTTCAACCCGCTGTTCCTCTACGGCGGCGTGGGGCTCGGCAAGACGCATCTCATGCACGCGATGGCCTGGCACATCCGCAAGCGCAATCCGCAGCGCCGGGTGGTGTATCTGTCGGCCGAAAAATTCATGTACCAGTTCATCCGCGCGATGCGCTTCAAGGACACGATGTCCTTCAAGGAGCAGTTCCGCTCGGTCGACGTGCTGCTCGTCGATGACGTGCAGTTCATCTCCGGCAAGGATGCCACGCAGGAAGAATTCTTCCACACCTTCAACGCGCTCGTGGACCAGAACAAGCAGATCGTGCTGTCGGCCGACAAGAGCCCGGCCGATCTCGAAGGCCTCGAAGACCGCGTGCGCTCCCGCCTCGGCTGGGGCCTGGTGGCCGACATCCATCCCACGACCTACGAGCTGCGTCTGGGCATTCTGCAGTCGAAGGCCGAGAAGCTCGGCGCGCCGATGCCGCCCAAGGTGCTCGAGTTTCTCGCGCACAAGATCGTGGCCAACGTGCGCGAGCTCGAGGGGGCGCTCAACCGGATCGTGGCGCATTCCACGCTCGTCGGCCGCCCCATCGGACTCGAGAGCGCCCAGGAAGTGCTGCACGATCTGCTGCGCGCTTCGGACCGCCGCGTGACGATCGAGGAAATCCAGAAGAAGGTCGCCGAGCATTTCGCGATCCGACTGGCCGACATGCACTCGCCGCGCCGGGCCCGCCAGGTGGCGCGCCCGCGCCAGGTTGCGATGTATCTGGCCAAGCAATTGACCAGCCGTTCGCTGCCGGAAATCGGCCGCAAATTCGGCGGCCGCGACCACACGACCGTGATGCACGCGGTGCGCAAGATCGACGAGCTGCGCGCGGCCGACGCGGCGTTCAGCGAAGACGTCGAGTTGCTGCGGCGCATGCTGGAGGCCTGAAATGGCGGCACGCGCCCCGCGCCTGCTGCTGACCGGGTTCGAAGCGTTCGGGCCGCACCGCACCAACCCGACCGAAAGCCTCGCCAAGCGCCTCGACGGCGACTGGGTCGGCGACGCGCGCGTGGTCGGGCGCGTGCTCCCTGTTTCGATCGGCAAGATCGAGGCCGTCCTCGATGCGCTCATCGAAGAGGTCCAACCGGTCGCGATTCTCGCCCTCGGGCTTGCGGCCGGCGAAAGCTGCGTCCGGCTCGAGCGCACGGCGCAAAACGCGCTCAAGTTTCCGTTTCCCGACAATGACGGCAAGAGCCCGACCGGCAAGATCCTGCGCGGCGGGCCTGCCACGCGCGCGGGCAGTCTGCCGTATCCGGCGATCCTCAAGCGCCTGCTGGCGGCCGGCATCCCGGCGCGCCTGTCGGACGATGCCGGGCGCTATCTTTGCAATGCCGTGTTCTACCATGTCGTGGGGCATGCCGAGGGCCGTCCGTGCGGCTTCGTGCATGTGCCGGCGACACCGGAAATGGTCGCCGACGCCTTGCGTCGCGGCACGCTCGAGGGGGCGGAAAAAGCCGCCTCGATGGGCTTGCGCCTGCAGCTTGCCGCGATCCGGATTGCGCTGGCCGAGCTTGCGCGCAAAGCCCTGAAATAGAAGCTTTTCGCGGCTCCTTCGGGCGATTGCGGGGCTTTTGTCGGCACGCGGTTCTGCTATACTCGGGCGCTGAAAAATCGATTCGCGCGACAACCCTTTTGCCGAGATTGTTTCCGCTATGAAAATCACGATCGAGCGCGCCGCTTTGCTGAAGGCGCTGGGCCATATCCAGAGCGTCGTCGAACGCCGCAACACGATCCCGATCCTGTCGAACGTGCTGCTCGAAGCCTCGTCCGCCAAGGGCGGTGCGGGCAAGCTCGCGCTTACCGCGACCGACATGGACGTGGCCTTCGTCGAAACCGTGGCGGCCGAAATCGCCAAGCCGGGCACGGCAACCGTGCAGGCGCACACGCTCTACGAAATCGTGCGCAAATTGCCCGAGGGCAGCCAAGTCGGCCTCGAATGGTCGGCCGAGAAGGGCCAGGTCGCGCTGCGCGCCGGCCGTTCGAGTTTCGGCCTTGCCGCCTTGCCGGCCGACGATTTTCCGAAAATGGCGGCGGGCGAGTTGCCGCACGCGTTCGAGATCGGCGCGGGCGACCTCAAAACGCTGATCGACAAGACGCGCTTTGCGATCTCGACCGAAGAGACGCGCTACTATCTCAACGGCATCTACCTGCATGCGGCAAGCTCGAACGGCGTCAAGGTGCTGCGCGCGGTGGCAACCGACGGCCACCGCCTGGCGCGCATCGAAATGCCGCTGCCCGACGGGGCGGAGAACATCCCCGGCGTCATTCTGCCGCGCAAGACGGTGATGGAGCTGCGCAAGCTCATCGACGAGGCGCAAGGGGCGGTGCAGGTCACGCTTTCCGACACGCGCGTGCGCTTTGCCTTCGGCGACGCCGTGCTTGTCTCGAAGCTCATCGACGGCGCCTTCCCGGACTACGAGCGCGTGATCCCGTCGGGCAACGACAAGGCGATGGAAGTCGACCGCCGCCTGTTCGCCGCCGCCGTCGACCGCGTCGCCACGATCTCGACCGAAAAGTCGCGCGCGGTGAAGCTCGCGCTGTCGAAGAACCTGCTGACCTTGACTGCCAACAGCCCCGATGCGGGCACGGCCAGCGAAGAAATCGAGATCGCCTACCAAGGGGCCGCACTCGAGATCGGCTTCAACGCGCGCTATCTGCTCGACATTGCCGAGCAGCTCGAAGGCGAGAACGCGGCGTTCAAGATGGCCGATGCGGCGTCGCCCACCATTCTGGGCGATTCGGCCGACGCGAGCGCGCTCTACGTCCTCATGCCGATGCGCGTTTGATGTGACGGCGGCACCCGCCCGCATCGTGGCTTTTCCGGCGCAGGCCGGGCTTTCGCGTGCGTCTTTGGCCGTCACGCGGCTCGATCTCGTCGCGTTTCGCAGCTACCGCGAACTGCATCTGCAGGTTCCGGCAGGCCCCGTGGCTCTCGTGGGGCCGAACGGAGCTGGCAAAACCAATCTGCTCGAAGCCTTGTCGTTTCTCGCCCCCGGCAAAGGCCTGCGCCGTGCGCGCGGGCGCGAGGTCGAATGCCACGGCGCCCAGAACCCGTGGGCGGTTTCGGCCGAGCTCGCCACGCCGAGCGATACGCTTCGCATCGGCACGGGCCGCGGCGAAGGCGAAAAACGCATCGTGCGGGTGGACGGCAAGCCGATGCGCGGGCAGGCGGGGCTTGCAGCATACCTCGCCGTCGTGTGGCTCACGCCCGAGATGGACCGGCTGTTTGCCGAAGGGGCGGGCGCGCGCCGTCGCTTTCTCGACCGGCTCGCCTACGCCTTCGACCCCGAACACGCGACGCAAGTCGCCTCCTACGACCACGCTCTGCGCGAGCGCGCGCGCCTGCTGGCCGACGGCAGTGCGGACGGCGACTGGCTCGCCGCCCTCGAAGATTCGCTGGCCCGCCACGGCGTGGCCATCGCGATCGCGCGCGCCCAACTCGTGGCCCGCCTCGACCGGGCCGCTTGCGCGAATGTCGGCCCGTTCCCGACGCCGTCTTTGGGGCTGGCGGGCGAAATCGAAACGCTGTGCGCCGCGATGCCGGCTTTGGCACTCGAGGATCTCGCGCGTGCGCGTCTGGCATCCGACCGCACCCGCGACGCGCAGAGCGGGACCACCGCTTTCGGGCCGCATCGCGGCGATCTGGCCGTGACGTGGCGCGAAAAGAACGCGCCTGCCGCCCAGCTTTCGACGGGCGAGCAGAAGGCGCTGCTGGTCTCGCTGGTCCTTGCGCATGCGCGCGAGCTTGCCGCCGAGCGCGGTGCCCCGCCCTTGCTGCTGCTCGACGAAATCGCCGCCCATCTCGATCCTGCCCGCCGCGCCCATCTGTTCGACGAGCTGCACGCCCTCGGCGCGCAGTTCTGGGCGAGCGGTGCGGATCCCGAAGCCTTTGCCCCGCTCGCCGGACGCGCGCATCTGCTGCGCGTCGAGGCGGGCGGCATCGTTGCCGCCTGAAAGACTGCGAGACAACCGAAATGACCGAACCCGCCAAAAACATCCCCGCCACGACCCTTGAAGACGCGTCGGCCGCCTACGGCGCGGACTCCATCAAAGTGCTGCGCGGCCTCGATGCCGTGCGCAAGCGCCCGGGCATGTATATCGGCGACACCGACGACGGCACGGGCCTGCACCACATGGTCTACGAGGTGGTCGACAACGCGATCGACGAAGCGCTGGCGGGCTGGTGCGATTCGATCGGCGTCACGCTCAATGCCGACGGCTCGGTCACGGTGCGCGACAACGGCCGCGGCATCCCGACCGACATCCATGCCGAAGAAGGCGTGTCGGCGGCCGAAGTCATCATGACGCAGCTGCATGCGGGCGGCAAATTCGACCAGAATTCCTACAAGGTTTCGGGCGGCCTGCACGGCGTGGGCGTTTCGGTCGTGAACGCGCTGTCGCAGGTGCTGACTTTGCGCATCTGGCGCGGCGGCAAGGCCTACGCGATGGAGTTCCGCCACGGCGTGGCCGTGGCCCCGCTCGCCGAGACGGGGCCGGCGGGCGCCGAGCGCGGCACGGAAGTCACGTTCCTGCCATCGGCCGAAACCTTCACCAAGACCGTGTTCGATTTCGACACGCTCGAGCACCGCTTGCGCGAACTCGCGTTCCTCAATTCCGGCGTGCGGCTCGTGCTGTCGGATGCGCGCGGCGTCGAGCCCAGGCGCGTCGAGCTGCACTACGAAGGCGGCATCGAGGCGTTCGTGCGCTATCTCGACCGCTCGAAGCAGGCGATCCATGCGCCCGTCACGATGAAGGGCGAGAAGGACGGCATTACGGTCGAAGTGGCGATGGAATGGACCGACGCCTACCACGAGACGATGCTGTGCTTCACGAACAACATCCCGCAGAAGGACGGCGGCACGCATCTGGCGGGTTTCCGTGGGGCGCTTACGCGCACCATCGCGCGCGTGGCGGGCGAGAATGCCGGCAAGAAGGAAAAAGTCTCGCTGACCGGCGACGATGCGCGCGAGGGGCTCACCTGCGTGCTGTCGGTCAAAGTGCCCGATCCCAAATTCTCGTCGCAGACCAAGGACAAACTCGTTTCCTCCGAAGTGCGCCCGGTGGTCGAGCAGATCTGCAACGACAAGCTCACGCAATGGTTCGACGAGCATCCGGCCGACGCCAAGCGCATCGTGCAGAAGATCGTCGAAGCCGCGACCGCGCGCGAGGCGGCGCGCAAGGCGCGCGAACTCACGCGCCGCAAGGGCGCGCTCGACATGGCCTCGCTGCCCGGCAAGCTCGCCGACTGCCAGGAGCGCGATCCGGCCAAGTCCGAACTTTTCATCGTCGAAGGCGATTCCGCCGGCGGCTCGGCCAAGCAGGGCCGCAACCGCCAGTTCCAGGCCATCCTGCCCCTGCGCGGCAAGATCCTCAACGTCGAGCGCGCCCGCTTCGACCGGATGCTCGCCAGCCGCGAAATCGGCACGATCATCACCGCGCTCGGCACCGGCATCCGCGACGATTTCAACATCGAGAAGCTGCGCTACCACAAGATCGTCATCATGACCGACGCCGACGTCGACGGCGCGCATATCCGCACGCTGCTGCTGACCTTCTTCTACCGGC
>JAIXXA010000158.1 GCA_027490975.1 Rhodospirillaceae bacterium | reverse complement strand
AGGACGGCATTGGCAAATTGAGTTTGCGCGAAGTTGCGCGCCGCCTCGGCGTTTCGCACCAAGCCCCCTACAAACATTTTGCGAGCCGCGACCATATTCTGGCCGCGATCGTCGCGCGCAGTTTCGAAGCCTTTGCGCGCCATCTCGATCGGCATCCGAAGACGGAAGATCCCGACGCCGACATGGGGAAGATGGGCCAAGCCTATCTCGAATACGCGCACCGCCACGCGCTCGAATACGGCTTGATGTTCAATACGCCGTTGCCGGACGGCAGAGAACATCCCGAGATGATGGCAAATGCCAAGCACGCTTTTGCCTTGCTCTGCGACGCACTGCGGCGCAAGACGCTGCAGCGCGGCGGCGCGCCGGACGACGAAGCGATCATGCTCGACGCGCTTTTCATCTGGTCGGGGCTGCACGGGCTCGCCTCGATCGCCGCCTCTTCGACGGTCGACACGCTCGAGATTGCGCCGCCTGTGCTCGCGCGCAGCGGCATGCATCTGCTTCGGCGTCTCAGCCAAGCGATGGACCCAAGTGCCTAGGCGGCAGCCCGTTTCTGCGGACGCGAACGTTGCCCTATCCGGACGAGGTTCGGACAATGCATCTCGCTTACGCGGTCGCGGAGGGCGCGACCACGTGCGTGAAAATGGGCGCAACACCCGCGATGCATTCTGCGCCCCCGGCGCCTCTGGAAAGAGTTCGGGCCGAACAACTATCGCCAGTGCCGCGCGGCTCCGCTCTTCTCAGAGCGGACGCCCGGGGATAACCGTGGCGCCGTGACGCGCATCCCAGGCGTCCTGGACCTGCTGCAGCAGACGCATCGTCGGTAGCACCGAGGGGCCCGATGCGACCGGTGCTCGACCAGCCTGCACGGCTGCAAGAAAATCGTCGATCACGCGGGCACAGTTGGTCTGCTCATCCTCGATGGCGGCAGTACCTCCCTCAGTGCGCAGCGTATTGCCGAGAATGTCGTAGAGATAGGTTTCGCGATTGGTGACGATCAGCTTGTCGTAAAGCCGGAACGTCGCATGGTAGGAGCCGTGCACGACCACCGACGCCCCGCCTGCCGTTTCGCCGAGAAACACGCATTCCATCGGAATGCCGGTCGACGGATGGCAAGGCCCCATCTGGCTCTGCACGCGCACGATCGGATCCTCGGCCAGCAGATAAGCCGCCAGATCGACGAAATGGCAGAAATGGTGCCACAGGATATTGTCGATCCAGCTGCGCCGATAACCGGTCGCCCCGACATTCACGAGCCGCTTGATGAAAAACCGGCCGGCAATGTGGCGGATATTCTCCTCGCCCGCCGCAAGGCGCTCGCGCAGCGCCGCGCGCTCGCGCCGATAGCGCATCGGATGGCACACGCCGTAGACACGCCCGCTGCGTTCGCCCGCAGCGACGACGCGCTCCGCACCAGCAAGGCTCATCGCGATCGGGATCTCGATCAGCGTGTGCTTGCCCGCCTCCAGACACGCGATCGCCTGCGCCTCGTGCAGTTCGCTGGGCGAGCCCAGCACGACAATATCGACCGCTGGATCGGCAAGCGCTTGCGCAAGGTCGCCCACGACACGGCGATAGCCGTAGCGCGCGGCGAATTCCTGTGCGGCATCGGCACGGCGGCCGACGAGCGTGTGCAGCACGACATCCGGCCGCTGCAAGGCGGCCGAATGCCAGGCACCCATCATGCCGTAGCCGACCATGCAGACGTTGAACGGACGCATCACGACCTCGGCACCAAAGCGACACCGACGCGCGTCAGCCCGAGCCACAGGCCCGTCCCCGGGGCTTTGGGCTCGGCCACGTTCTTGTCGACGACGAACAAGTCGCCTGCCGCGCTCGTCACCGTGTATTCCATGTGCGTGCCGAGATAGGCCGCCTTCGCGACGGTGCCGGCAATGCTCGGCAATTCCGGTTTGGCGAGGCAAACGGCGAGAGCCTCGGGCCGGATCGCGATCTTGACCGGCCCCGGCCCGATTCCGCGCGCCGGCAGTTCCAGCACGATGTCGGCTAGCCGCGTGCGCGCCGAGCCGTCGGCAACCGACACGATCTCGGCATCGACGATGTTGGAATCGCCCATGAAGTCGGCGACGAACAAGCTCGACGGCGACTCGTAGAGATCGCGCGGACTGCCTGCCTGCGCAATGCGCGCGTTCGACATCACGATCACGCGATCCGACACCGCCAGCGCCTCCTGCTGATCGTGCGTCACGTAGACGACAGTGAGATTCAGACTCTGCTGCAGGTCGCGGATGTCCTCGCGCACGCGACGGCGAAGCTTGGCGTCGAGATTGGACAGAGGCTCGTCGAACAGCAGCACCTGCGGCTCGAGCGTCAGCGCGCGGGCGACCGCCACGCGCTGCTGCTGGCCGCCCGAAAGCTCCGACGGCAGGCGCAGATCGTAATCGGCAAGCCCCACCAAGCGCAGCTTCTCGCGCGCCATCTCGTGCGCTTGGGCTTTGGCAACCCCCTGCACGCTCGGCCCGTACGCGACATTGTCGAGCACGTTCATATGCGGAAACAGCGCGTAGGACTGGAATACCATCGACACGTCGCGGTCGGCCGCCGACAGGCGCGTGACGTCCGCCCCGCCGATCAAAATCTGCCCCGACGTCGCGATCTCGAGCCCGGCGACGAGGCGCAGCGTCGTCGTCTTGCCGCAACCCGAGGGGCCCAGCAGCGTCACCAGCGTTCCCGGCTCCACCGTGAAAGACACGCCATCGACGGCCGCAACCGTGCCGTATTTTTTGACGACGTTGCGGAATTCGACCGAAGCCGGCCCCTTTTTCAGCGTTTTTGCCACGTGCGTCCTCGCCCCGTCGTCTTTCAATGTCCGCCCAAAGCGGCCGCCTGCTGCCCGCGCCGCCCGAGTTCGCGCCGGCCGACGGCGAACTGGATCAGCAAAATCGCCGCCGCCATGATCGCGATCAGCACGGTCGAATAGGCAATGGCGAGGGCGATTTCGCCTGCCTCGACGCGCCCGACGATATAGGCCGTCGCCATGTTGTGGCGCGCACTCGTGAGGAACACGACGGCCGAAACCGCCGTCATCGCGTGTACGAAGCTGAAAACGAGCGTCGCCACGATCGCCGGGCGCAGCAGCGGCATCACGACGCGCCGCACTGTCTGGCCCGTGCGCGCCCCCAGCGTCATCGAAGCCTCGTCGAGACTCTTGTCGATCTGCGAGAGGGCCGCCATGCCGGCGCGCACGCCGACCGGCATGTTGCGGAACACGAAACAGATCACAAGGATGAGGCCAGTGCCCGTCAATTCGAGCGGCGGAACGTTGAAGGCAAGAATGTAGGAGACGCCGACGACAGTGCCAGGAATGGCGAAAGACAGCATCGTCATGAACTCGAACGTACGGCTGCCCGCAAAGCGCTGGCGTGCGAGAAGATAGGCCACAAGCAGGCCCAACGCAGCGGTGAGCGGTGCGGAGATCGCCGACACTTCGAGTGTGGTGACGAGCGAATCCCAAGCCGAGCCAGAGAAGAACAAGCCGCGCTCGGTGTTCTCGACGCGGAACGCGTCGAGATAGTGGCGCCATGTGAATTCGAGATCGAAGCGGCCGATGTCGCGCACGAAACCGCCGAAGACGACGATGGCGTAGGTCACGGCCGTGAACACGGCCCACGGGATAGTCGTCCAGTAGAGAACGCGCCGCAGCGTCTTGGGAAGTTCCGCCGACAGGCCCGCATCGCCCTTGCCGGTCACCGTTACGTAGCTCTGGCGACCGAGCCAGCGCGTCTGCAGCCAGAAGGCGCCGAGCGTGAGCGACAGCAGCAGCAACGCGAGCACGGCGGCCCGCCCCGGATCGTGCTGTGCGCCGACGATCGCGAAGAAGATCTTCGTCGACAGAACGTCGAAGTTGCCGCCCAGCACCAAAGGGTTTCCGAAATCGGACAGGCTTTCGACGAACCCAAGCAGAAACGCCGCCGCGAGCCCCGGGCGCAGCAGCGGCCAAGTCACGGTGCGGAAGGTCTGCCAGCGCGATGCCCCGAGCGTCTGCGAGGCTTCTTCAAGCGACGGGCTGATTGCCTCGACCACGCCGATCATAACCAGAAAGGCGACCGGAATCTGCGAAAGGAGCTGCGAGATTGCGACACCCGGCAGGCCGTAGATCCAGCGTGTGGGCGGAATGCCAAAGGCCTCGTCGAGAAACGAAGTGACGATGCCCGTGCGCCCGAACAACACGACGATGGCGAGCGAGATCACAAAGGGCGGCGTAATGATCGGCAGTATCGTCAATGCCCGCAACGCGCGCCGGTACGGAAACTGCGTGCGCACGACAACGAGCGCGAACCCAAGCCCCATCAAAGTGGAAACCGTGCCGGTGATGAGGCCCAGCAGCACCGTGTTGAACATCACGCCGCACGGACGCGCACTGTAGAAGCAGGCGAGCCCCCACACATCGTCGGCGAAAAGGCGGCGAAAAAACAGCGCCAACGCCAGATCGCCCGCCTCGTCGGTCATGGCGCCGGCGAGCATCGTCGCGATCGGGAAAAACACGAAGGCAAGGATCAGAACACTCGAAATGACGACGCCGCCCGCAACAAACGCGTCGCCGCGAAACATGCCGAGGGCGGCGATGCCGAGCGAAATCCAGACAACGAAGGCCGCAAGAACGCCCACCGCCCCCCAGCCGAAGCCGAATTGCTGCGTCTCGATCGGTCCGACGAGGGCCGCAAGCCATTCCCACTTGAGCCCAAGGATGCCGATCGCAAAGCCCTGCGCCAGCGTGTAGCCGAAGCCAAGTGCGCCTGCGGCGACAAGCATGCGGCCGAAGTTCTTGTCCGCGCGGTCGAAGGCGAGTGCCGCAAAGCCGAGCAGGATCGGCGGCACAACGCCCCAGAGCCACGGACGTTCGCCGAGCGCATAAAAAAGCCCGGGCGACGCGGTGTCGCCCGGGTATTGCGCAAGCCATTCGAATGCGAAGAATCCGTCGTCCTGCAGCTGCCAGGGAACGAGCGCGAAGGCAACGGCCGCCGCGCACGCCCAAATCAGAACAAGACGACGCATCTGTGCTTGCGCCTCAAGACCCGCCGCGCACTTCGCGCGTCCAACGCTGCAGCAGCCGGTCGCGCTCGGCGGCCGATCCGAAGCGCTGGAAATCGTACTGGATCAGCGTGATGTCCTGCATGCGCGGTGCCGCAGCGGGAATCTTCGACGCCTTGTTGGACGGGATCTGGAACGATTTGGCTTCTTCGGCGAGGTTCTGCGCCGCCGGCGTGAGCGCCCAGTCGTAGAATTTGCGCGCATTGGCCATGTTGCGGGCCCCGCGCACGATCGACATCGAGCCGATTTCGAAACCGGTCCCTTCGCACGGCGCCACGAGCTTGACGGGGGCCCCGGTCAACGCTTGCGTGACAGCGTCGTGCAGGAAGGTGATGCCGATCAGCGTCTCGCCGGTTGCCGCCGCGCGTGCGGGAGCCGCACCCGAACGCGTATACTGGTTCACATTCGGATGCATCGCCTTCATGAAGGTGAAAGCCTGTTCCTCGCCGAAAATCTGCACGAGCGAGGCCAGCATCGTGTAGGCCGTGCCCGACGAGTTCGGATCGGCGACCTGCACCTCGCCGCGATATTCGGGCTTGGCAAGATCGCGCCAGCATTTGGGTTCGGGCAGATTGCGCTGGGCGAGCGTGCGCGTGTTGTAGGAATAGCCGAGCGCGCCCGAATAGATGCCGACCGTGCGGAATTTCGAGAGCTCGGCCTGGCGCGTCGCCCAGTCGTAGAGATCTTTGAGCAGCGGCGACTTGTACTCGGCCGTGAGATTTTCCTCGGCGGCCTGCAGATGCGGATCGCCCGTCCCGCCCCACCATATGTCGCCGCGCGGATTCTGGCGTTCGGCCTTGATCTGGGCGTAGGTTTCGCCCGACGATTTGCGGGTCATGTTGACCTTGATGCCGGTTTCGCGCTCGAACGCGGCCGCCATCGGACGGCACCATTCTTCCTGCACCGAGCAGTAGAGCGAAAGCTGGCCTTGGGCGGCGGCCGGCTGGATTGCCGCAAGTGCGCCGAAAGCGACGGCGAGTGCGGCCAAACGATGCGTTTTCATTTTCGGTCTCTCCCTTTATTCGGTCTTTGCCATGCTGTCTTTGACGCGGTTCAGTCGTAGGCACCCATCACGTTCTGGTCGAAATCGACGACCGAGCCGGTCATCATCTCGCCGGCCGGCGATAGCAGATGGAGCACGAGCGCCGAGACGTCATCGGGCTTCAGGATGCGTCCGAAGGGCTGGTGCGGCTCGGCTTTGGCAAGCCAGTCGGCCGGATTGCCGTCGCGCGCCTGGATCGCGTGCTCGCCGGGCGTTTCCATCCAGCCGATATTGAGGCCGTTGACGCGGATGCGGTCGCCGCGCACAGCGTTGGCGACATTCTTGGTCAGCGTGGCGAGAGCACCCTTCGAGGCCGAATAAGCGGTCAAGAACGGCTGGCCGCCATGGGCCGAGCGCGTGATGATATTGACGATGCAACCGCCGCCGCCGCGCGCTTTGGCATGGCGCACGAAGGCCTGCGTCAGAACGAAGGGAGCGCGCACATTCACTGCGAACAGCCGGTCCCACAGTTCGACGGGGGTGTTTTCGATTGTGCCGCGATCGGTCAGTGCGGCCGAATTCACAAGCCCATCGACGCGCCCGAAACGCCTGACGGCTGCGTCGAACACGGCGCGCGTCGCCGCTTCGTCGGCAAGGTCGGCAGCGACGAACTCAGCGGGACAACCGGCGGCCGCAAGCGATTCGGCCACGTGTCTGCCGCGCATCTCGTCGCGCCCGGTAATGCAAAGGCCAGCCGCGCCCAGGGCAGCCGCTTCGCGCGCAATCGCCTCGCCGAGACCTTGCGTGGCACCGGTGATCAGCAGGAACTGTCCGTCAACGCGTCGGTTCTTCATTCCGGCACCTTGACCGCACGGCCGCGCCGGCAGGATTCGAGTGCGGCTTCAGCCAGGACGAGCGCGCGCCTGCCGTCGTTCGCATCGACCGGCATCTTTTTCTTTTTGGACAGCGCCGTCACGAATGCTGCCAGTTCGTGGCGATAGGCCTCGGCATAGCGCTCGAGAAAAAAATGCAGCGGCTTGTCGGCACTGACCGCGGTCGCGTCGGCTTTTTCCACGCTGGTCGGCGTCAAGTTGCCGGCGATCAGGCGGCCTTTGGCGCCGTGCACTTCGATGCGCTGGTCGTAGCCGTAGCTGGCGCGGCGGCTGTTGTTGATGTGCGCCAGACGCCCAGACTTGGTACGCAGCAAAACCATCACGCTGTCCGTATCGCCGACTTTTGCCACGGCTGGATCCACGAGGGCCGAACCCATGGCCATCAATTCGACCGGCTCTTCGCCGAGCAGCCAGCGCGCCATGTCGAAATCGTGGATCGTCATGTCGCGGAACTGCCCGCCCGAAACCTTCAAATAGCCGAGCGGCGGCAGCCCCGGATCGCGGCTCGAAATCACGACCTGCTCGACCGCACCAATTTCGCCCGCCACAATGCGTGCCTTCAACGACGCGAACGACGGATCGAAACGGCGGTTGAAGCCGACGAACATCGGCACCTTGGCTGCTACAACGGCCTTCAAGCACGCGTCGACGCGCTTCAAGGACAGATCGATCGGCTTTTCGCAGAAGATCGCTTTGCCGGCCCTCGCGGCCGCGATGCAATAGTCGGCATGCGTGTCGGTCGAAGAGGCGATCAACACCGCGCCGATCTTGGGATCGGCAAGAGCCGCTTTTGCATCGACCGCCGTCGCCCCGTAGCGCTGTGCGAGGTCGGCAGCCGCCGCCGCGTCGACGTCGACCACATAGCGCAGGCGCGCCGAGTCGCTGGCCGCAAGATTGGCCGCATGAATGCGGCCGATGCGACCGGCGCCGAATTGCGCGATATGGATCATTGGGCTCCCCTCAAGACGACACTTGTTCTTGTTGCCCAAAGTCTATGACACTAATGTTACAGAAATAAATCAAGAAAGCGGTACCATCGGCGTTTTGCTTGCGAAAAGTTTTCGAAGATGCGTTTTTGCGTCTGCGAAGGGGGAAATCGAATGCGCCTGCGTCTCACTCTGGCAAAAGCCTTGGTTCGTTTCTTGACCGTCCAGTCGGTCGAAACGCCGGCCGGGCCACAGCCATTGTTCGGCGGCGTCTTCGCCATCTTCGGGCACGGCAATGTCGCCGGTCTCGGGCCTGCCCTCCACGCCCATCGCCGCGAACTGCCGGTTTTGCGTGCTCACAATGAGCAGGCGATGGCACTCGCCGCGATCGCATACGCCAAAACGCATGCGCGCCGCCGCATGATGGCTTGCACGAGTTCGATCGGTCCCGGTGCCACCAATATGGTGACGGCAGCAGCGCTTGCCCACGTGAACCGTCTACCGGTTCTGCTGCTGCCGGGCGACGTGTTTGCGGATCGACGGCCCGATCCAGTCCTCCAGCAGATCGAAAGCTTCGGCGATCCGACCATAACCGCCAACGATGCGTTTCGCCCGGTCTCGCGCTATTTTGACCGGTTGACGCGCCCCGAACAGCTGCTCACGAGCTTGCCGGCGGCGCTCCGCGTGCTGCTCGATCCAGCTGAATGCGGACCTGCCACGCTCGCCCTGCCGCAGGACGTGCAGACCCAAAGCGCCGAGTTCCCAGCTGCGTTCTTTGAACCGCGCCTGCACCGCATTCTGCGCGCGATCCCTGACCGGCGCAGCGTGCAAACCGTCGCCGCCTTGCTCGGAACCGCCAAGCGGCCGCTCGTGCTGGTGGGCGGCGGCGTCAAATACGCACTTGCCGAAAAGCGGCTAGCGGCGTTTCTGGCGGCGCGCGGCCTGCCGTGCGCGGAAACACAGGCCGGCAAGGGCGCCATCGCGAGCAGCAATCCAGCAAATCTAGGGGCACTCGGGGTCACCGGAACGGCGGCTGCAAATCAAGCGGCCGCGCGCTGCGATCTGGTGCTCGCGATCGGCACGCGCCTCGCCGATTTTCCAACCGCTTCGCGCACGATTTTTGGCGCCGCGAAAATCGTGCAGATCAATGTCGGCGCGTTCGATGCGCACAAACACGGTGCAATTCCCCTGGTCGGCGACGCGAGCGAATGCCTGCGCACCCTCGACGCCGCACTCGGGCGCTGGCGGGCGCCCGCCGCATGGACGAATGCCGCCGCGCGCAGCGCCAAAGCCTGGCATCGCCGCGTTGAAACGATCGTGCGCGTCGGCAAAGGACTGCCGAGCGACGCGCAGGTGCTGGGGGCCGTAAACAAATTCGCAAGCGGATTTCCGCATATCGTCGTTTGTGCTGCCGGCGGCTTGCCGGGCGAACTTCACAAGCTCTGGCAAGCAAGCGACGCGACATCCTACCATGTCGAGTACGGCTATTCGTGCATGGGCTACGAGATCGCGGGCGGGCTCGGCGCCAAGCTTGCAGCGCCGCAGCGCGAAGTCGTGGTGCTGGTCGGCGACGGCTCGTATCTGATGATGAATTCCGAGATCGCGACGTCGGTCGCCCTCGGCGCCAAACTCATCGTACTCGTGCTCGACAATCGCGCGTTCGGCTGCATCGAACGGCTGCAGCGCGCCACGGGCGGAGCGCCATTCAACAACAGCCTCGACGACGCTCATCCCCATGTGGATTTCGCGGCCCATGCGGCCGCACTCGGTGCGCGTGCCGAAAAAGTCGTCGGCCTTGCAGGCCTGCCCGCGGCACTTGCCCGCGCACGCGCCGCAAAGACCACAAGCGTGATCGTGATCGATACCGACCGCCGGCTCAGCACGCAGGAAGGCGGTGCCTGGTGGGACGTCGCGATCGACGACATGCCGCGCGGGACTGCCGCACGAAAACGCCGTTCGACCTATCTGCGCAACCGCAACCGCCAATCGTTGGGTGCTTGAAACATGTTTTGCCCGATCGGAATCAATCCGCTGACTTGGACCAACGACGACATGCCGGAGCTGGGCGGCGACACGCCGCTCGAAACCTGCCTCGCCGAAGCCAAACGCGCGGGTTATGACGGCATGGAACTCGGCAACAAGTTCCCGCGCGAAGCCACGGTCTTGCAGGCAACGATGGCGCGACACGGGCTAAGGGTCGTGTCGGGCTGGTACAGCGCCAATCTGCTCAGCCGCAGCGTCGACGACGAATGGGCGGCGATCGCGAGCCACCTTTCGCTGTTGGCGACGTGCGGCGCGACCGAGATGGTGTTCGCGGAAACGACCGGCTGCGTGCATGGCGACCGCAACGCCAAGCTCGCGGCGCGGCGCACGCTTGCACCGGCGGAGATCGCCGATCTCGGTGCGCGCATGTCGCAGCTCGGTGCGCGCATGGCTTCGCGCGGCGTGCGCCTCGCCTACCATCACCATATGGGAACCGTGATCCAGACCGAGGCCGAGATCGACGCGTTGATGGCTGCAACAACGCCCGACGTCGGCTTGTTGCTCGATACGGGCCATCTCACCTATGCGGGCGGCGATCCGCTGCGTGTTGCGAAGCGCCATGCCGCGCGCATCAAACATGTGCATTGCAAAGATGTGCGCAGCAGCGAACTCGCCTCGGCCAAAGCCGACGATCTGAGCTTTCTCGATGCCGTGCTCTCCGGCGTATTCACCGTCCCCGGCGACGGCGCCGTCGACTATCCGCCGATCCTCGCCGCCCTCAAAGCGGCCGACTATCGCGGCTGGTTGGTCGTCGAGGCCGAGCAAGATCCGGCGCGCGCGCATCCTTCGACCTATGCGCGCAAGGGGCACGATTATCTGCGCCAAGCGGCAGCCGCGGCCGGGCTTTGACGGCATCCGACCGCAGGAAAGCCGGCGGCGGCCGACGCCGAGAATGCGCGGCTATGCACGACGACCGGCAGGCAGCTCACTGCGGTCGGGCGAGATCCAGCGCAATCAGGTGCGTCAGATAGTCGGCGCTGCAGGAGAGCTTCTTTGCGACCTTGCTGTCCGGCAGCACGACCCGCCAGAACGGAACCACGTCGGCTATCGGCTTGCCCTCCTCCAGATCGCGCAAGCTGACCTCGGCCACGACGCGCAGATAGATCGCTGTGGTGACCGGGCACATCGTTTGCGCCCCGGCTTTGCGCGCCAGCTCGTTGCGCAGCCGTTCGATCGTTCTGGTCTCGCCCCGCGGGATCTTCGCCAGATAGACGGCGATATCGCCCGGCGACGAAATCAGCATCGTGGCCCCGGCCTTCACACCGGCGAAGTCGCTTTGAAGCGTCACCACATGCGGCGGCTTGGCCGCGCCAAAGCGCTTGCGCCAGTCGGTCGGCTTCTTCGCCATTCAACCCTCCACCCGTGCCTTCAGTGCTGCGAGATATTCCGATGCAAAGGACGTCGGATCGAACATCAGCCGCGCGATGATCCGTCCAATGGGAGATGGCACCGTCGCCTGCTCCACCACCGAAATCCGGGTCCCGTGGGCGACGGGTTCGAGCACCGCCTCCCACGCGCCGGCGTAACCCGCATCCGAAGCGAAGCGCAGGCGCAGCCGCGCCGCAGTCGTCTCTTCGGCGAAAAAAGTGATCCGCTCGCCGCGCCGCGTCACCTCAACCCAACCGTTGTCGGTCCGGGTCACGGATCCCACATCACGCCATTCGGGCTGCGCCTCGACATCCGCAATGACGGCCAGCACGCGATTGGGCGCGGCGGCGATGAAGGTATCGGCGCGCCCCTCCCGCGTCGCGGGCAGCAGCGACCCAACCAAAAAACCGAGTGTCGCCAGCAGCACCAGGCCAGAAAGGAATAGGATCAGGATACGCATTGAGGGAACTCCGACTCACGTCGATTTGCATAGCAGCCGCCCTCGCAGCACGTAAGTATCTCAATCATTTCCAATTTTTATCAAGCACTTAGTCAAAATTCCGGTGCCGTCGCCGCAAACCCGATGACCGGGCCGCGGGCGACGTTACCCCGCGAACCGGGGCGTGACCTGCGCCGGAATTCGTGCGCACGCAGCAAAGCACCCCGCCCGCATGACAAAGCAGCCCCCTTCGTTTGGTCCCGCTTCCAGCTCACACCCTCCCTCGAATAAAGGCGGTCGCATTCGAACCCCGCGAGGCAATGCCTCGCGCCCCCAGACCCCCGGTTTTCCAAAAACGGAACAAAGCAATACTGGATTCACGAATCTCTAGAAGCCAAGCGGAATGAATGGAAACCAAGGGCAATGAAGGCGCATCGAAAAGGGCGCCTACCCTCGCCTTTCAATTCGAAATCTCGGCGATAGTTCAACGGCGCCGACAGACGGAAACACTCCTGGGCAATCCCCAAAAGGACCAACCTTGCCATCTGAAGGTTTCTACGCCGCTCGCAACGCCAAAACGGCGCCGCGCCTCAAGCAGAGTTTCTTACCGCCGCGACCATTACGAAACGTCAGACGACCACATCCGGATACGCATCGCGTATCGCGACAAAACGCTCCAGATTCCCGAGGAGCAGGTCGACAAGCAGCGGATCGAAATGGACGCCGCGTTGCTCGCGGACCAGTGCCACGACGCGTTCGAGCGGCCACGCCTTTTTGTAGCAGCGATCCGAAGCAAGGGCGTCGAAAACATCGACGATCGCCGCAATGCGACCGTAGATGTGGATCGATTCGCCCGAAAGACCGGCAGGGTACCCGCTGCCGTCCCATTTTTCGTGGTGCTGGGCCGCGACGATTGCTCCGGCTTCGAAAACCGGACCGCGCGACTTGCCGAGGATCTCGGCGCCTGCGGCCGAATGGCTTTGCATGATCGTCCATTCGCCGGGGTCAAGCTTTCCGGGCTTGTTCAGGATCGCGTCGGGAATGACGATCTTGCCAATGTCGTGCAAAGGCGCTGCCGCCTCTAGCAGCGTCTGCGTGCCGGCGTCCATACCGCAAAGCTCGGCGAGCAGCGCCGCTGTTTTGGCGACGCGGCGGATGTGGTTTCCGGTTTCGCGGGAGCGCGCTTCGATGGCTTCACTCAGTACGTAGACGATCTGGCGCTGCGTCTCGAGGATTTCTTCGGTCAGACGGACGTTCGCGAATGCCAAGCCCGTCTGGCGCGCAAACACGTTGATCAGATTGAGTTCGACGTCGTCGAGTTGCCGGTCGATGTCGAGATGCAGCAGCGCATTCGCGTCGCCGCTTGGCGCCTTCACGGCGATCCAATTCTCACCGGTGATCGCTTCTCTCGAGCTCTCGGCGCGACGCAGGCGATCGACAATGGGCGCGGGCAGGACTTCCCAGGCAGCGCGCCCTAGCGCCTCGCGATACTCGCCGATACCCGCAAGAATGCGATAGTCGTCGGACGATTGGATAATCGTCAGCCCATTCTGACCGACATAGACGGCGTCGCTTTCGACATGGATCAGCGCCGTCAGTTGTTCGAGAGCACTGCTCGCAAACTGCCCCATATTCGCCGCACCAAGCAGACTTTGCGACGAGCGTAGAATGCACTCGAGTCCGCGGCGCCCGCGTTCGATCGCGACGAGATCGCGGTACGAACGCAAAGCCGCCAAGACCGACGTATAGAGCGCCTGCGCCGTCAACTCAGCCTTGGCGTGGTAGCCGTTGATGTCGTAATCGTCTATCACCACGCGCTCCGGCGCGTGGCCAGGCTGGCCGGTGCGCAGATAAATCCGAACGATGGCGTTCTTGATGTCGTCGCGGATGAACTTGACCAAATCAAGACCTGCAGTGGTGGTTTCCATCACGACATCGACAATGACAATCGCGAACCGGTTCCTCCGCTCTTTCGTCAGCAAAGCGCGAGCTTCCTGCGCCGAATGCGCACTGACGATCTCGACGCGCCCGTTTTCGAAACGCATGTCCCTAAGCGCAAGGCGCGTAACCGCATGCACCTCTTTGTCGTCATCGACAACGAGAATATGCCAAACTTTCTGAGACGCTTTCGCCTCTATCGCCGCATTCTCGATGAAGCTGTCCTGCAACATGCCCGACATTGACCGGATGCCTCCCGTAAGCCGCGACTGGAAAACACTTTGTCTCAGTTCGTATACATAAGTAGCAGAACAAAGATTAATAGAGTCTGAGTAAAGTTCACATTAATCCAATGCAGATCTATGCT
>JAIXXA010000136.1 GCA_027490975.1 Rhodospirillaceae bacterium | reverse complement strand
GCCGTGATGCTGCCCGAACGATTGGGCAGCGTGCGCATCGACGACAAGCGGCTGCAAGCCGCGTGGCGGGTCTGACACATGCCGGGTTTTGTCGCCGCCGCCGTCGCCACGGCCGTCTTCTCGGGCTCGACCTTCTCGGTCGCTGCCGGCCTCACGCTGGGCTTTTCCTGGGGCGCCTTCGCGGGCGCCTTGGTGCTGGGCGGCGTGTCGTCGCTGCTTGCACCCAAGCCCAAAGGCGGCGGAGCGCTGCCGAGCTTCGATCGCATCGCGCAAGACCGCACCGTCACGGTCCAAGAGGCGGTCGGCAAGGGCAAGCTGCATTTCGGCCGGTTGCGTATCGGCGGCACGCGCACGCTTGTCGAGCAGACCGGCGGCAACAAAGGCACGCTGCACATCCTGATCACGCTCTCGGCGAACCCTCTCAAGGGCATGGACGAGCTGTGGTTTGCCGACGAGGTAGTGCCGCTCGACGCAAACGGCGACGCGACAGGCAACTATGCGGGCTATGCCAAAGCTTGGTTTGGCGACGGCACGGTCTCGGGCGACGCCACGCTGAATGCCAAGCTCAAAGAGGCGGTGCCGGCACTGTGGACCGACGCGCACAAGCAGACCGGTTGCGCGAAGCTCTATGTGCAGATGATTTGGAACGCCGACAAATTCGCAAACGGCGTGCCGAACATGACGATCGTCGGCCCCTGCGAAACCGCGATCGAGGATCCGCGCGACGCATCGACCGGCTGGACCGACAATGCCGCCCTGGTGCTGGCGCGTTACCTCACGATCCCGCAGAACGCGGGCGGGTTCGGCGCGGCCTGGTCGGAGATCGACGAAGCCGAGCTCGCCGCGGCAGCGAATATCTGCGACGAGATCGTGCCGCTGCGCGCCAAACAAACGACGTTCACGGCCAATGCCGGGACCGATCTGATCACGCTCGCCGACGGCGACATGAACCTCGTCACGGGCAGCCGCGTGCGCGTATCGAGTGCGGGCACGCTGCCGGGCGGCCTCACGGCCACGACGGATTATTTTTTCATCGTGGTCGGCAACCTCACCGGCAAGCTCGCCACGTCGGAAGAAAACGCCAAAGCGGGCACGGCGATCGATCTTTCGTCGGCGGGCAGCGGCACCCACACGATTCGCGTCGCCACGAATTTCACGGGCGACCCGGCGACCGATCGCATCACGCTTGCCGACGCAAGCGGCCGCCTGCGCACCGGCACGGTCGTGCGGCTTTTCACCGACGGCACGCTGCCGGGCGGGCTTGCCACGGGCACCGATTACTATTTCTGCGAAACCGGCTCGGAGGCCGGCGGCCTTGCAACCTCGCTCGCCAACGCTCGCAACCGCGTGCTGATAAACATCACCTCGGCCGGCACGGGCACGCACCAGATCGCCGCCACGGCCGAGCCGCGCTACACCGCCAACGGCACGGCCGCCACGGAAGCGGCGCCCGACAAGATCATCGGCGACATGCTCACGGCCATGGGTGGGCGCCTGATCCGCTCGGAAGGCAAGTGGATCGTGCGCGCGGGTGCGTGGCGCGCATCCTCGCGCACGCTTGCGGCCGACGATCTGGTCGAGGGCTTCAAGGTGGCCTGGCGGCGCGAGCCGCGCGACGTGTTCAACGGCGTGAAAGGCACCTTTGTCGATCCCGATGGCGGCTGGCAGGCCACGGACTATCCGTCGGTGGCCCCGGCTGCGTTCCTCGCCGAAGACCAGGGCGTGCGCGCCTGGTCGAGCGGCTACAATCTGGAATTCACCACCTCGCCCAGCATGGCGCAGCGCCTGGCGCGCATCGAGCTCGAGCGCGTGCGCCGCCAGATCACCACCTCGCTCGTGGGCAAGCTTTCGTGCCTCGACGTGAAAGGCGGCGACACGGTCGCCTTAGATTGGGCGCGCTACGGCTGGGCGGCCAAAAGCTTCGAGGGCGTGCGCTTCAAATTCGGCCAGCGCAACGACGGCGACGCGCCGTCGATCGTCTGCGAAATGGAATTGGCCGAGATCGACCCGAACGTCTATGCCTGGACCGCCGCGACCGACGAAGCCTCGATGTCGCCCGCCCCGCGCACGAACCTGCCCAGCGCTTCCACCGTCGCCCCGCCCACGGATCTCGTGCTGTCGTCGGGCACGGCCGAGCTCGACACGCGCAACGACGGCACGGTGTTCTCGCGCCTCAAGGCGGCATGGACCGCCCCCGCCGATGCGTTTGTCGTCTCGGGCGGCCTGATCGAAATCCAATACAAAAAATCCGCTGACGCGACATGGGGCCCGAGCGAATTCACGCAAGGCAGTGCCACGTCCTATCGCATCCTCGATGTGGCCGACGGCGAGGCCTACGATCTACGCATCCGCAGCCGCAACTATATCGGCGCCACGTCGCCCGATTGGGTCACGGCGACGAACCATGTGGTGCTCGGCAAAACCGATCTGCCGTCGAACGTGGCGGGCTTCTCGGCCGCCGCCAACGGCTCGGCTGTGGTGCTGCGCTGGCAGGCGATCTTGGATGCCGATCTCGACGGCTACGAT
>JAIXXA010000006.1 GCA_027490975.1 Rhodospirillaceae bacterium | reverse complement strand
CGGCGCGCCGTCGGGGCCGACACCGGGCTCGACGAACTCTTCTGCAAACAGGAACTTGCTGATGGCGGGCATGGCGGCGGGGCTCTTCGTGTCAGGCGGCCAAAGACAGGGAAACGTGGGTCGCGAATTCGTCGATCAGCTTTTCGACCTCGGTTGCGTCGAGGCGGCCGAGATCGGCGAACCCGATCGCAAGATTGGTGATGTCGCGGTCGCTGAGTTCGGCGCACAGCTTGGCGGCGGCTTGCTCGCCCAACGCGAGCAGCAGAATAGCAGCTTTGCGCCGTCCGTCCGAGTGCGGTGCGTCGGCCGGCGGCAAGACCGCGTCCGACTGCGGTCGGGCGGCGGACGGGGGCGAAGCGCGTGTGGCCATGGAAGGGTCTGCCTTTCTTTGCGAGAACGCTTACGTTTCCTGGTACATCCAGGTGCGCAGGATCGCGACGGCTTCTTCGGGGTGCTTCTCGACGATTTCGCCGATCTTCTTGATCGAGGAGGCGCGCACGCGGCCTTCGACCTGGGCGATGTCGATCATCTGTTCGATTTCGCTGGGGCCTTCTTCGCCCGGCGACGGGCCGCCGGGCAGGGCCAAGCCGCCGGGGCCGCCCGACATCAGCTGCGCCTGCTGGGCCGCCTGCTCGGCGGCGGCACGGTCCTGCTCGCGCTTTTCCTGCGATGCGCGCAGCACGTGGTTGATGATCGGGCGCGCGACCAGCAGAATCACGAGCAGCGCCACGATCGCCATCACGAGCACCTCGGCCAGCCGCAGCAGATCGGCGCGCGTGAAGTCGAACAGGCCAGGTTCCTTGGTGTCGACCTCGATCTCTTCGGGGGCGTAGAAGCGCATATTGACGACTTCGAGCGTGTCGCCGCGACGCTGGTCGAAGCCGATCGCCGAGCGCACGAGGGTGGTCAGGCGCTGCATTTCTTCGTCGGTGCGCGGCTGGTACTGCTTGTCGGCACCTGTCACCGTGCCATCGACGAGGACGGCCACCGACAGGCGGCGAATTACGCCGGACTCGCGTGTGTGCTGGCGGATTGTCTTCGAGATTTCGAAATTGGTGGTTTCTTCCGAGCGGTTGCCGCGATTGGTGGTGCGCGGGCCGCCGCTGTCCTGGCCTGCGTCGGGCAGGTTGTTCTGCACCGTGACCTGGGCGGCCGCTTCGGCGGACTCGTTCGTTTCGGTCACAGTCTGGGTCGAGCGCACGACTTGGCCGTCGGGATCGAAGGATTCCTGGTTCGTGACGATGCGGTCGAAATCGAGATCGACGGCAACTTCGGCGCGCACCTTGCCGGGGCCGATCGTACGCTCGATGATGCCTTCGACCGTGCGCGCGAGGCGCTGCTCGTAGGCGCGGCGCAGTTCTTCGGCCGAGGAATTCAGCGCCGTGGGATCGTCGCCTTCCGCTTGGCCCTTGGCGAGCAGATTGCCGCGGTCGTCGACGATCGAAACGCGCACCGGCCGCATGCCCGGCACAGCGGCTGCAACCAGCGACTGGATTGCCTGTACCTGCTGGCGCGGCAGGCGGTTGTTGGGATCGCGCATGCGCACGATGACCGACGCGGTCGGTTCCTGGCGCTCGCGGTTGAAGAGATCGCGGCGCGGGATCACAAGATGCACGCGCGCCGCCGCCAAAGGCTGCAAGGCGCTGATCGTGCGCGCCAATTCGCCCTCGAGTGCGCGCGCTTGATTGAGCTGCTGCATGAAATTGGTCTGGCCGAGCACGTCGCCCTTGTCGAAAATCTCGTAGCCGATCGACCCGCCGCGCGGAATGCCGGCTTCGGCAAAGCTCAAACGCAGCCGCAGCACGCGGTCTTCGGGCACGTTGATCGTCGCGCCGCCGTTGGCGAGCGAATAGGGGATCTGCTGCTGCTCGAGGCGCGTCGTGATCTGGGCAGCGTCTTGCGGCGACAATTCGCTGTAGAGCAGCGCCATCGGCGGCTGCGACAGACGCGTCGTAAAGAAGAAGAAAAAGCCGAGCAGGCCGACAGCCACGGCACCCAGCAGACCGAGGCGCAGCGGCCCCAATTGGCGTAAAGTATCCATGAAACTATTCACCCAGACCTTCTCCGGGGCTAGGGCCCCAGTCCTCGGAATACCGCTCAGCTTTGATTCAAATCACGCCTCAATTTGCGTAATTTTATCCAAAACTTGAGAAGTATCGTAGAGAAGATCAATGAATGAAGTGTTAACACCCGGCATTTTTTTCCCGGTACCCGGAAAAAAGTGCCGACTAGTCGGTGCCTTTACGGCGACTTTTAGAGTCGAATCTGAGCTTAGGCAGTTTTGCGGTCGTCGTCGGCCGCACGATACTCCTGGAGTCGCGTCGCGCGCAAACCGCGCGGACCATGCCGGTCGATAAGCCTTTGCCAGGAATTGAATTCTTCCGGCGAGAGCGTGTAGGTGCGGCAGGCTTCGTCGAGCGTGATGCGGCCCTGGCGCACGGCCGAGACGACCGCCTGTTTGCGCCGGACAACCCAGCGCGTGGTCCCCGGCGGCGGCAAATCCGGGAGACTGCCGGGCAGGGTGGGGTCGCGGGGTGCGTTGTTCTTGTGCATGGGGTGCTGTTCCCTTCGGGCTTCAAAACGGCGTTGCGCGTGGCAGACAGTCGCGGCGGCACAAAACGAGCTGCGGGGCAGCGAGTGCGCGCGTCAGCGGATAGCGCAGACAGCGCCCGCAGCTTGCCGACCAGGCACTGGCGGTGGGGGCGGCGATCGGTTCGAGCAATTGGTGGGCGCGATTGCGGGGCATGCGCTTGTCGTCGGCGAGGGCCCATTGCCCGTCGGCGTTTTTTGTCCAGGCGAATTCGAAGCGCGCTTTGAGGCCATCGCCGTCGAACGCGGCAAGGCCGGTTGCGATTCTGCCCGATGCGGCAATATCCGCGGACGGCACCAACGCCCGGCGCCACGCGGGTTCGAGATGGGCTTCTGCGACGGGCACGATCGCGGCCAAGGGTGCGCGCTGCAAGGCGCGCGGCCGCCACGCCAGCAGATGCAGGTCGGCGTGCGGGGCCACGAAAATCTGGATGAGCCCCGGCGACGCCGAAAGGGCGGGGGCGCCGGCCGCACTGGCGGCCTTCTGTGCGCCGCACGACAGCATGTCGGCAAAGCCGCGTGCCGCTGCCGGTGCCGTGCCGTGCACCAGCACCACGGCGCGCGCGTCGCAAGGGCTGGGTGCGCGCGGGCTCTCCGCAGTTGGCGCGCCCATTATTTCGACGCGGTGCCGTAGACGGTTGCGAGCTGCGACAGCGGCAGTTTGGTGCCGTTGACGGTGAGCATCACGTTGTTGCCCGTATAGTCGACGGCCGTGACTGTGCCGGAAATCTTCTTGTCGACGGTGAGGGCCGCACCGGTCGTGTTCTGCGCCGAAATCTCGACGCGGTAGTCGCCGTCGGGCAACTGCGCGCCGGTATCCGAACGCCCGTTCCATTTGACGACGTGGCTGCCCGCACCGGTATCGCCTTCGAGACGGGAGACGAGCTTGCCGCCGGAGTCGAAAACGTTGATCAGCACGCGGCCGGCGGTTTCCGGAAGGCTGTAGGTGACCTTGCCTTCGCCGTTGACCAGGCCCACGCGCTCGCCCGACATGTCGACCGACTTGCCGATATAGCCGACCGCATTGGCCGATTGGGTGCTGCTCTGCATCGCGATCAGCTTTTCGAGATTTTCGTTCTGTTTGATCGCCTGTTCGACCGACGAATACTGCACGAGCTGCGAGGTGAACTGCGTGGAATCCATCGGCGACAGCGGATTCTGGTTCTGCAACTGCGAGGTGAGCAGTTTGAGGAACGTGTCGTAATTGTCGCCGAACGTCGCCCGGCTCGCGGCGGCCGTGCCCTTGGCAGCGGTGCTGCTGGTGCTGGTGGCGCTCGACGCGGACTGGGCGGATGCGAGGGAGGTGGACATTGGATGTCTCCGTCAGTGGGCGCGAAGGATTTCGGGATCAGGCGTTGAGATCGATGCGGCCGGGACCGGCATTGCGGCGGGCGTAGGATCCGGCCGCGAGCGGGGCTGGCGCCTCGTTCGCGGCCGGGTCGTCGGCGCGGTTGCGTGCGAATTCTTCGCCAAGTTGACGGAAAGCCTGTGCGTTCTCGCGATTGTCGCCGCGCAAGGAGAAGTTGAGACCGCCTGCGTCGGTGCTGAGGCCCGCTTCGCTCAAAGCACGTTCGAGCTGGCGGCTGTCGCCTTTGAGAAGATCGAGCGTCATCTGCTTGTCGGCGGCGAAGGCGGCCCGCAAGGAGCCGTCGTTGCCGACTTCGATCTTCACGTCGATGCGGCCGAGCTCGGCCGGATTGAGGCGGATGGTGATTTGGTCGAGCCCTTCGGCCACGGCCTTGCGCACATGCACGGCGACCTGCTCGTGCGCCGGCGGCGCCGACGGACGGGCGGGCGCGCGGACATCTTCGGCCGCGCGCGCGTAGCGCGACGGGTCGAGATGCTGGGCGAATTGCGCCGTTCCTTCGGCGGTTTTGGCGGCAGGCTTGGCATCGCCGTCTTCGGCGGCAACGCTCGGCGCCTTCGGCGCGTTGGCGTCGATTGCGGTCGCGGCTTCGGCGTCGGCGGCGGCCTGCACGGCAAGGGCAGTGGTCGGTGCGACCGGTGCGGTCGCCATCGCCGAGGGGGCGATCGTCACCGTCCACGCCGTTTCTTTGGCCTTGGTCTCGGCTTTGGCGGCGTCTTTTTCGGTTGCGGCAACGGCCGGCGTGGCGCCGAGATTGCGCAGCATGAAATCGGCATAGTCCTCGCCGGCATTCGCGTCGGACGCGGCCTGTTGTTCGCTCAAGGTCGAAGTCGGCTTCGCGATTTCCTGGGCGGCGGCGGCAGCGGCTGCCGTTTCCAGTTTCTTGACATCGCCCAGTATTGGGGCGGCGATTACCGGCGCCGGTGCCGATGTGGCAGCGGCAGCGCTTCCGGACTTGGCGGCTTCTTGGGTTTCGAGTTGCGGGGCGACGGCAAGCGCAACGGCGATCGGCTGCAGCGTGTCGGCCGTTTGCTCGACCGGCAATTCCGCGACGGGCAGGGCGGTTTCGGTCGCGGTCGGATCGGCGACGGCGGAGGCTGCCGCCACAGCGGCTGCAGCATCGGCTGCCGCGCGTGCGGCGGCCTTGGCGTCGGCATCTTCATCCGCACCCGTATCGTCGGCTGCGGTATCGGTCGCGTTGTCGACGTCTTGCTTGAGCGTCGGTTCTTTGGCGCTGTCGGCGTCGGCCACCGGGCGTTTTGCTTCGGGTGCGGCCGGGCGCTCGGCTTTGTCGACCGCATGCGGTTTTTCGTCGCGCGCGGTGCGCTCCTTGGGGGCCGGGCGGTCTTTGGCCTCGGCGCGCGCCGGTTTTTCGGGGGCGTCGTCGGATTCGGTTTTGCGCGTCTTGACGCTGGGGCCGTTGGCAGGCTTCGCGTTCGCGGCATTGCGTTCGACGCGCGGGCGTTCGTTGCGCGCATCGAGCAGGCTCGAAAACGGATTGCCGCCCTGGTCATTCGCACGGCGGTTGGATGCAGCACCCGTCGGCTCCGAGCGGATCAGCTGGTCGAGCGTGTTGACTTCCATGGGCGGCATTCCTCAAGCGAGTTGCGACCCACCCTGCTCAGCAAGTCGGAGGCCAACCTCCAAGTCATTGAAATATCGAATAAAGCATACCGATCGGCACCTGCGCGAAGTGCCCGGCGGCAGAAATCACCCGGCAGAAACTGCCTGTTGCCACGCATTTTCGAGGGCACGCGCAAGCGCGATCGCATCGCCGAGCTTCGAGCAGCCAAGCTGGCTGCGCAGCGTCCGGCGGGCGTCGCGGCGCTGGCTGGCGTCGTTCGCCAACGCAACCGCGCGGGCGACATAGGCAGCCGTACTGTCGCACGCCCAATCGGGGCGGCCGACGCGCGCTACGAACGCGGCTGCAACGCGAGCTGCGGGTGTCGCACCGCGCAAGGCCACGACCGGCACGCCCATTGCCAGCGCTTCGCATGTCGTGGTCGTGCCGTTGTAGGGAAACGGGTCGAGGGCGATGTCGATCTGGCCGTAAAGGGCGAGATGGCCGCGCGGATCGTCGATGCGACCGCGACATAAGATACGCGCGGGATCGATGCCGTGTGCGGCAAAGACCGCGCGGGCGGCGGCGGCCGTCGCTTCGTCGGCCATTGCTTTGTTTTTGAGGAGCAGGGTTGCCTGCGGCACGGCGTGCAGGATCTGCGTCCAGACCGCTAGGCACACGGGCGAATGTTTGGGCCAATTGTTGAACGAGCCGAACACCGGCGGTGCATTGTCGGGGCGCGGCGCGATGTCGGGCGCGCCCGGCGGCAATGCGTAGGCATGCGCACCCGTTTCGAGGCGCCAGGGGCGTTCGGGGCCAGGCGTGTCGTCTGGATCGAGATCGGCGTCGCTCAGGCGCCAATCGATCGCGCGCAAACCCGTCGGCCCCGGATAGCCGAGCCAGCTCATCTGCACGCGCGCAGGGCGCTTTGCGAACACCGCAAGGCGATTGCCCGCCGTGTGGCCCGCAAGATCGATCAGCACGTCGATTTCGTGCGCGCGGATCGTCGCCGAGAGTGCGTCGTCGTCCATCCCGACGGTTTTTGTCCAGCTTGCGAAGCTGGGTTTGAGGCGCTGCGAGATCGCGTCCTCAAGGGCAAGTTCGCTGAAAGCATGCAGCTCGAACTTCGCGCTGTCGATCTGCGGCAGTACCGGCAGCAGGAACCACGCGACCGAATGCGAGCGCAAATCGGGCGACACGAACCCGATGCGCAGCCGCCCGTCCGCCCGCTTCGCTGCGGCGGGCGGGCGGGCCGGCAGCGTCGGCCAGGTTTCGTCGGCCCATTGGCGCGCGTGGGAAAGCAAGGTCGCTTCGTCGAGGCCGGAAACGAAATTGGCGGCATAAAGCGCGTTGGTGCGCGCCATACGGGTGCCGCAGGCAAGCCATTGCGCGCGCGCTTGGTCAACCGCACCGCCGTCGAACAAGGCTGCAGCCAGATTGATCTG
>JAIXXA010000120.1 GCA_027490975.1 Rhodospirillaceae bacterium | reverse complement strand
GACTGCGGTGCTGGCGTCGATAGGGCGGGGAATTCGATCGTGCGGCTGTCGAACGCAACCGGCAGAACGCGCGCGGCATCCGGCGGTAGCGGCCCGCCGGTCTGCGGCACTTGGCAGATCGGGCAGGCCATTCTTGTCGGCGCCGCCCCGTCGTCGGGCAGCGTGTCGCCCGAACACAGAATCGCATGCGACTGAGGTACAACCGCGTGCGCAATATGCGCCGACAGCGTCGTCGCCTGGACGAACACGGCAAGGGCGGCGAGCCAAAATGCAATCTCGCGCCAGATCGAAGATTTCGAAATGCGGTTCACCGCGTTACTTCGCGGAATATGCCGAGGATTGTCAAGCTCGTGCCACCGAGAAGTGCAATCGCGCCGATCCGCACAAGCCACCGGCCGCGTGCGGCGTCGGTCGGGTTGCGGCGGCTTGCCACGAGCAGGCCGGCGACGAGAAAAGCCACGCCAATCAGCAGCAGGAGGCCGCTCCATAAATCGGCCGAATATGCCATCAGACGATGCCGTCTTTGCGCAAGGCGGCGATTTCAGTCGGCGAAAGATCGAGAAGTTCTTCGAGCACCGCGTCGGTGTGCTGGCCGCAAGTGGGCGGCGCATGGCGATAGGTGGGCGGAGTCTTCGACATCTTGATCGGGCTTGCAATCAGCGGCACGTCTTGGCCCGAGGCGTGCGGCATCGCGATGCGCATGTTGCGCGCCTTGACCTGCGGGTCTTCGAAGACTTGCGCAATGTCGTTCACGGGCGAGCAAGGCACGCCGGCCTTGGCGAGTCCTTCGACCCAATGGCTTTGGGGCTTTGCGCCCGTAATGCCGTTCACGATCGCGACGAGTTCGGCGCGGTTGGCAACGCGCGCGGGGTTGGTCGCGTAGCGCGGATCTGCGGCAAGCTCGGCGCGGCCTGCGAAAGCGCAGAATTTGGCGAATTGGCCGTCGTTGCCGATCGCCAGAATGACGAAGCCATCGGCGCACGCGAACACCTCGTACGGCACGATATTCGGATGCGCGTTGCCTTGGCGCACCGGCGTCTTGCCGGACACGAGATAGTTGAGCCCTTCGTTGGCAAGCCACGCGACCTGCGTGTCGAGCAGGGCCATGTCGATATGCTGGCCTTCGCCTGTACTGTCGCGATGGCGCAAGGCGGCGAGAATCGCGACAGCCGCGTACATGCCGGTCATGAGATCGGCAATGCCCACGCCCACTTTGTGGGGCTGGCTGCCGGGGGCGTTGTGCGCAGGCCCCGTGATCGACATGATGCCGCCGAGCGCTTGGGCCAGCATGTCGTAGCCGGCGCGCGGCGCGTAAGGCCCGGTCTGGCCGAAGCCGGTGATCGAGCAATAAACGAGGCGCGGGAATTCGCGCGACAGCGTCGTGTAGTCGAGGCCGAATTTGGCCAGATCGCCGACCTTGAAATTCTCGATCATGATGTCGGATTTGGCGATCAGCCGACGCGCCAGTTTCTGGCCTTCGGGCTTCGACAAATCGAGAGTCAGCGAACGTTTGTTGCGGTTGGCCGAAAGATAATAGGCGCTCTCCGATGTGTTGTTGCCGTGCGCGTCTTTGACGTAAGGCGGGCCCCATTTGCGCGTGTCGTCGCCTGCACCCGCGCGCTCGATCTTGATCACGTCGGCACCAAGATCGCCCAGCAGCTGCGTGCAGCTCGGCCCTGCGAGAATGCGTGTAAGGTCGAACACGCGAAGACCGGTCAGCGGCAGATCGGACATGGGCAAACAAGGCCTATAAAGCAGCGAGGGCGGGAAGGCGGCGGAATTTGCCGCCTTGCCCGCACCTGCGCAAGCTTTATGCGCTTGCGAGCTTCAGGAACCGCGCCATCGACGGCGCAAAGCTCTGGATCGCGAGCTGTGCAGTGCGGCCCGCTGCCGTCGGCCAATTGCGCTTCTGATCGAGCCTTGTGAACAGGGCAAGCCGGTCCGACTGGTCGTCGATCGCGTCGGCTACGAGCTGGCCCGCGAGAGTCGCCAACGCGATGCCGTGGCCGCAGAAGCCCAACAGCCGAATGAGCCCGTCCGCGCGCGCAAAGCGCGGCAAGCCGTCGGTCGTGACGTCGACGAGGCCGCTCCATTGGCGCACCACCGGCAGATGGGCGAGCTGCGGAAACACGCGCGCCATCTCGCGGCGCAGATACATATCGGCGAGCGGCGGGGCGATGCGACCCGGCCATCCGCCGCCGCCGAACTGCAAACGTCCGTCGGCCGTGCGCCGGAAGTAGTGGAGGCTCGCGGTCGTGTCGTAGCCCGCAGCAACGCCCGCCAGCGCTTGACCCACCAACGGCGAGGGTGCGGTTTCGAGCATGAAGGTACGCACCGGTGCGGCCAGACGGTCCGCGTTGGGTGCGAGGCCGGCATTGTCGATGTTTGCCGCGAGCACCACATGGGCGGCGCGCACGCAGCCTGTCGGCGTTTCGACCGTCCACAATCCGTTGGCGCGCGAAAGCCGCAGGGCGGGGCTCGCCTCGTGGATCCTCGCACCGGCCTCGCGCACCCGCATTGCAAGGGACTGAACGTATTTGCGCGGGTCGAGGGCGAAGGCGCGCGCATCGATGGCGCCACCGTGCTGGTTTGCGACCGCGACCGCACGGGCAAGACTGCTTGCGTCGTGCAAGGCGATCTGGCGGTCGCCGAACATGTCGCGGCGCACGGCGACGGCGCGTTCGATCTCGGCATGGCCGGTGCTGTCGGCCGCGACGATCGCGACACGCGGGTCGATGTCGCAGCCCGCACCGGCGAGCGCACGCGTCTTGGCGACAGCCTCGACCGACAGGGCCCATAGCGCCGATGCCTGCCGCGCGCCCAATGAATCCAGCAAGGCATGCGGGTCGGCGGCGAAGCCGGGCATGACTTGGCCGCCATTGCGGCCCGAAGCACCCGCACCTACGGTTTTGGCTTCGAGCACGACTGTGTCGTAGCCGGCTTGCGTCAAATGAAGGGCAGCCGAGAGGCCTGCATATCCTGCCCCGACGACGCACACTTCGGCCGTGCGAAGTGCGCCCATGGGTGCGTGCGCGGCATGCGCGCGCATCGGCGGCGCCGTGCGGCGCGCGGGCGAATCGATCGTATCGAAAAACATGACACCGTTCCGGCAGCCTTGCGGTGCCGGTCCTTGAAATTTCAATTGCACAAAAAACGACTAAAGCGCAGACGCGCGATCGCTCGGAACGCTAACGGTCCGGCTCGGACGACAGATAAAGCCAGCTGAACTGGCGGCCGCAAAGTGCGGAGATAACCGATTTGATCGACGACATGGGATCCGTCTTTCGTTTCCGTGCGCCTGATCTAGGCGCTCGGGCCGGAAGGGTCAAGCGCGGCCCGCCAACCCCTTGTTGCCATTGGGAAGCTGGCAAATCATCGATGTTACAGCCCTGTGACGTCCCCGCAAGTAGATGATTTTCATAAATAATTTGCAAAGCGTAGGTTTGCCTTGCGAGCACGCGGCAGGCAAACCACTGTAGCACCATGGGTTTGCCGACCGATCCGACATTCTACCTCGTTGCTGCAACGACGATCTTTGTCATCTCGTTCCTCAAAGGCGGCTTCGGCGGGGGCTTTGCCACACTTGGGATTCCGTTTCTGTCGCTGGTGATGGACCCGCTTGATGCCGCGATCGTGATGGCCCCTCTGGTTGCATTGCAGGATGTGTTCGCGCTGAACGCCTATCCGCCGCGCACCTGGAGCAAGCCCAATCTCGTGCGGCTTGCACCGGCCTTGCTCGTCGGGCTCGGATTTGGGTTCTTGGCCTTCGTCTATGTCGACCAGCGTTATGTGGTGATGACGATTGCGCTGATCACGCTGGTGTTCACTTTGCGCTGGTTTGCCAATCGCCTGTTCCGCAGCACGGCCCCACTGCCAGCACCCACACATCCGAGTTTCCGAAGCGTCATGCTGTGGGGCAGCATGGCGGGCTTCACGACGTTCGTCGCGCATTCGGGCGGCCCGCCTCTGCAGATCTATCTGCTGCGCCAGCGCCTGGACAAAACCGTGTTCGCCGGCACGGCGGCGGCGTTCTTCGCGATGGGCAACACGATCAAGATCGGCCCCTATATGTGGCTCGGCGCGCTCGAGCCGCATCTTCTGTGGACCGCGTTGGCGCTTGCACCCACCGTGCCGCTGGGCGTGTGGATGGGACGCAAATGGCACGACCGCATCGCCGAGCCCACGCTTTACCTGATCTGCTACACGCTGCTGCTGCTCGGCGGCCTCAAGCTGCTCTACGACGCGATCGGCGGCTTTCTGCGCTAGTCCTGGCTGCGATTGGATAGCCGCATCTCTTCGAGATCGACCTCGCGCATCAGCTTGTGCAGCACGTCGTCGCCGATTTCGCGCTCGCGCCGCAGTTTGAGCAGGCGCCGACGCTCGGCTGCGACGACGGCCAGCCGCACGCGGCGGGCCTGGCGGCGAGCCGCGTCGAGTTCGCGGTCGTGCTGGGTCGGTTTTTCGGCGCGCATGCGCGCTTCGTAGACGCGGCGCAGATTGGGCGCGACTTCCATCGCCACCATGTCTTCGGCCGCCAGCCGGTCGATTTCGACCAAGGCGGCGTGCGCAAGTTTGCGCCGGGCGGACTCTTCCTCGCGCTCGAAATTGCGGTCGCCGCCCACGCCGAGCCAGCGGATCAGCGGCCCCAGCGTGGTTCCTTGCACAACGAGCGTCGAGAAGATCACGGCAAAGGACAGAAACACCACGAGGTCGCGCGCCGGGAAGGCAGAGCCGTCGGCCATGGTCTGCGGGATCGCCAGAGCGGCGGCGAGGCTCACGACGCCGCGCATGCCGGTCCAGCCGACGATGGCAACCCAGGCGACCGGCGGGGCACCGCCTTCATGCTGCCGAATGGATGCCGACAGCATCGGCAGGTACGCATTGGGAAAGACCCAGATCATCCGGATGGCAATCGCCGCCGCCGACACGCATGTCGCGAGCCATAGCAGGTGCGCGCCCGAATAGGCCGCAAGGCGCTCGGCGATCCCGTCGAGTTGCAGGCCGATCAGGATGAACACGAGCGCGTTGAGCACGAACACGACGGAAGCCCACACCGTCTGTCCCTGGATGCGTGCCTCGGCCGAAAAGAACTCCGGCGCATGCCAGCCGACCACCAAGCCGGCCACCACGACCGCCAGGACGCCCGACACATGGACGTTTTCGCCGGCAAGATAGGCCACGAACGGCACAATGAAGGTGAGGGCGATCTGCAGCTGCGTTTCGTGCAGGCGCTTGAGCGTCCACACCGCGAGCAGGCCGACCGCGTAGCCGATGCCGCAGCCACCGACCGCGTAGACGACGAACGTGCCCGCCGCTTCGACCGCCGAGAACGTTCCGGACAGGGCGGCCGCAAGAGCGAATTTGTAGAGAACGAGGCCCGTCGCGTCGTTGACGAGGCTTTCGCCCTCGAGGATGGCCACGATGCGCTTTGGCAGGCGCAGCTTTTCCATGATCGCGGCGGCCGCGACCGCATCGGGCGGCGACACGATGGCGCCGAGCAGGAACGCGACCGCCCAAGGGATCTCCGGAAGAAGCAGCTTCAACGCCACGCCGACGCCGAGCGTGGTCGCCAGCACAAGCCCGATCGCCAAGCTCAGAATCGGCCGCAGATAGAGTTTGAAGTCGCGCCACGACGTGAAATAGGCCGCCGAGAACAGCAGCGGCGGCAAGAACAGCGCCATAATGAGCTGCGGGTCGAAATCGACCGTCGGCAAGCCCGGCACGAAGGCGAGCGCCATGCCCGCGACGACAAGCAGCACGGCGTAGGGGACGCGCAGCGTTTCGGAGAACCGCGCCAGCACCACAGCCAATACGAGCATGCCCAAAACGACTTCCAGCAGTTCCATTTATCTTCCGATCCGGATCCAGTCGAGGAACCCCTGCAGGATGAAGGCCGCGGCCATTTTGTCGACAACGGCGGCCCGTTTGGCGCGGCTCATATCGGCCTCGATCAGCGTGCGCGTGACGGCCTGGGTCGACATGCGCTCGTCCCAGAACACGAGCGGCAGATCGATGCGCGCCACGAGATTGCGTGCAAACGCGCGGGCCGATTGCGCGCGGGGGCCAAGCGAGCCGTCCATGTTGGTCGGCATGCCGACGACGAAACCGCCGACCTTGCGTGCGTGTGCCACTTCGGCGATGCGGGTGTAGTCCGCACTGGCTTTGCGCGCGCGTTCGATCGTCTCGAGCGGCGAGGCGATGGTCAGATTCGGGTCCGAAACGGCAAGGCCGATGGTTTTGTCGCCGGGATCTAGGCCCAAAAGACAGGTCTTTTCCGGCAGTTCGGCCAACAGGTCGCTGGGGTTGCGGATCGGCATGTCGAGTGTTAGCTTCCCGGCCCGTTTTCACCGTCTTTTCAAGGCCCAAAGCGAGACATACAGCATGTCGCTCGATCCGGCTACCGTTGCCCGCATTGCCACATTGGCGCGCATCAAGATCGCACCCGACGAACAGGTGCGCATCGCAGGCGAGCTCAACACCATTCTCGACTGGGTCGAGCAGCTCAAAATGCTCGATACGTCGGCCGTCGAGCCGATGACGTCGACCGTCGAGATGGTGATGCCGCAACGTACCGACCAAGTCACCGACGGCGGCTATCCCAACAGGATCCTCGCCAACGCGACCGAGCCCGTGCGCGTTTCCGCGACCGAGGAAATGGGCGGGTTTTTCACCGTGCCGAAGGTGGTCGAATAATGAGCGCGCTCAACGATCTGACGATTGCGCAGCTGCGCGACGGCCTGAAGGCACGCAAGTTCTCGGCGCGCGAAGTGGCCGACGCCTATTTGGCGGCGATGGCGAAGCAGCGCGGGCTCAACGCCTTCATCCTTGAGACGCCGGATGTGGCGCTAGCGCAGGCCGCAGCCTCGGACGCAAAACTGGCCAGGGGCGAGGCGGGTTCGCTCGAGGGGGTGCCGCTCGGCATCAAGGATCTGTTCTGCACCAAGGACGTCCAGACCACGGCCGGCAGCCATATTCTCGAAGGCTTCAAGCCACCCTACGAATCGACCGTGTCGCAGAATCTGTTCGACGCGGGTGCGGCGATGCTGGGCAAGCTCAATCTCGACGAGTTCGCGATGGGCTCGGCCAACATCACGAGCTATTTCGGCCCCGTGAAAAATCCTTGGAAGCGCAAAGACGGCAAGGATCACGTCCCCGGCGGTTCGTCGGGCGGGTCGGCCGCGTCGGTCGCAGCCCACATCGTGGCGGGTGCGACGGGTACGGACACCGGCGGTTCGATCCGCCAGCCCGCGAGTTTCACCGGCATCGTCGGCATCAAGCCGACTTACGGCCGCTGCTCGCGCTGGGGCATCGTCGCGTTCGCCTCGTCGCTCGACCAGGCCGGGCCGATGACGCGCGACGTGCGCGATGCCGCAATCATGCTGGGCGCCATGGCCGGGCACGATCCCAAGGATTCGACCTCGGTGCCGCTGCCGGTTCCAAACTACGAGGCGGCCATGACCGGCGACATTCGCGGCTTGCGCTTCGGCATCCCGAAGGAATATCGCGTCGATGGCATGCCGGCCGAGATCGAAAAACTGTGGCAGCAGGGCATCGACTGGATGAAGGCGGCAGGGGCAGAGCCCGTCGAAATTTCGCTGCCGCACACCAAATACGCGCTGCCGACCTACTACATTATCGCCCCCGCCGAAGCGTCGTCGAACCTCGCGCGCTACGACGGCGTGCGCTACGGGCTGCGTGTGCCCGGCAACACGCTCGACGAGATGTATGAGAACACGCGCGCGGCCGGTTTCGGGGCCGAGGTGCGTCGCCGCATTTTGATCGGCACCTACGTGCTGTCGGCGGGCTATTACGACGCCTATTATTTGAAGGCGCAGAAGGTCCGCACACTGATCTTCCAGGACTTCCAGGAAGCCTGGAAAAAATGCGACGTGATTCTGACGCCGACGGCACCGTCGGCAGCCTTCGGTATCGGCGACAAGGCCGACGACCCGATCGCGATGTATCTGAACGACGTGTTCACGGTGCCGGTAAATCTTGCGGGGTTGCCGGGCATGTCGGTTCCGGCCGGCCTGTCGGGCGAGGGATTGCCGCTGGGCTTGCAACTGATCGGCAAACCGTTCGACGAGCCGACCTTGTTCCGTGTGGGCGGCGTGCTGGAGACGGCCGCGAATTTCAAAGCGCGGCCGGGAGCGTGAGGCGATGATCATCGAAGGCAAAACGGGTTCTTGGGAAATCGTCGTGGGTCTTGAGGTCCACGCGCAAGTCGTCTCGCAGTCGAAGCTGTTTTCGGGCGCTTCGGCCACCTATGGCGGCGAGCCGAATGCGCAGGTGAGCCTCGTCGATGCGGCGTTTCCGGGCATGCTGCCGGTCATCAACGGTTACGTGGTCGAACAGGCGATCAAGACCGGCCTCGGCATCGAGGCCACGGTCAACGAAGTGTCGGTGTTCGACCGCAAGAACTATTTCTACGCCGATTTGCCGCAGGGCTATCAGATCAGCCAGTACACGCGCCCCATCGTGTCTGGCGGACGGCTGGTGATCGACTTGCCGGGCGACACCACGAAGACGATCGGCGTGACACGCCTGCATCTCGAGCAGGACGCCGGAAAGTCGATGCACGACCAGAGCCCGACCAAGAGCTATATCGATCTCAACCGTTCCGGTGTGGCGTTGATGGAGATCGTGTCGGAGCCCGACATCCGCTCGCCCGAAGAGGCAGGGGCCTATCTCAAGAAGCTGCGCGCCATCCTGCGCTATCTCGGCACCTGCGACGGCAACATGGAAGAAGGCTCCATGCGGTGCGACGCCAACGTTTCGGTGCGCAAGGTGGGCGCGACCGAATTCGGCACGCGCAACGAGATCAAAAACGTCAATTCGATCCGCCACGTGATGCAGGCGATCGAATACGAAGCCAACCGCCAGGTCGAAGCGCTGGAAGCGGGCGAGACCATCCGCCAGGAAACGCGCCTCTGGGACGTGGCGCGCGGCGTTACGCGCTCGATGCGCTCGAAGGAGCATGCGCACGACTACCGCTATTTCCCCGATCCGGATCTGCTGCCCTTGATCCTCGATCCCGAGGCGATCGCGCGCATCAAGACGTCGATGCCGGAATTGCCCGACGCCAAAAAGGCACGCTTCGTCGACGCCTACAAGCTCAGTCCCTACGATGCTGGCGTGCTGGTGGCAGAGCAGGAACAGGCCGACTTCTTCGAGACCGTCGCCAAGGGCCGCAAAGACCCCAAGCTCGCGGCCAATTGGGTCATCGTCGAATTGTTCGGGGCGCTGAACAAAAAGGGCGTGGACGTAACCAATTCGCCGGTCAGTGCGAAGAACCTTGCGGGGCTCCTCGATCTCATCGAAAACGAGACGATTTCCGGGCGCATCGCCAAAGACGTGTTCCAGTTCATGGTCGAGACCGGCAAGGATGCGGCCAGCATCGTCGCCGAAAAGGGCCTGGTGCAGGTCACGGACACCGGTGCCATCGATGCTGCGATCGCCAAAGTGATGGCGGAAAACGCAGCCAAGGTGGACGAGTATCGCGCGGGCAAGACGACGTTGTTCGGCTGGTTCGTGGGCCAGGTCATGAAGGGAACAGGCGGCAAGGCCAATCCGGCCAAGGTCAACGAGATCCTAAAGGCCAAACTTTCGGGCTGATCCGACGGCACCGCTCGGGCGTATCTTTCGCGTATCTTCAACCGCAACCCTGGGGGGGACCACATGAAGATCGCAGCATTCGCTCTGGCTGGCGCGTTCGCGCTCGGCGCTGGGCAGGCTTACGCGCTCGATATGGTAGCGTTGACCGACCGCAACGAGCTTGTCTTGTTCGATTCCGCCAGTCCGGCCGCAACATCGATGGTGGCGGTGCAGGGAACGGCCGCGCGCCTGCTCGGCATCGACCTGCGCCCGGCCGATCTCAAGCTCTACGGCCTCGATGCGGCAGGCGGCATCTATCGCATCGACGCGCGCACGGGAATGACCGAAAAGGTTTCGACCCTGACGGTCGCCCTTGAGATCGCAGACTCGGCCGTGGTCGATTTCAATCCGCAGGCCAATCGCCTGCGCGTGATCGGCCCGTCGGGCCAGAGCCTGCGCGTCAATGTCGATACCGGCGAAACGGCCATCGACGGGCGCATTGCCTATGCCGCGGGCGACACGAATGCCGGTAAGCTGCCGCTCGTTACAGCGGCGGCGTATCTCAATTCGGTCGCAGGAACGCCCCAGACCCAGTTGTTTGATTTCGACTCCGGCCACGGCTTCTACACGATTCAGGATCCGCCGAATGCCGGCACGCTCAATTCGATCGCGCCTTTGGGCTTGCCGGCCGAATCGCGCATCGATGCCGCAGACATTCACACGGACAAGAGCATGACGGTCTATACGTCGTTTGCCGTCGTGGCCAACCGGCTCTATTCCTTCGCCGTCGCGAGTGGCCGCATGACCGAGATCGGCGTGATTGCAGCCGGTTCGCGCAAGATCGTTGATATTGCCGTTGTTTCGCCGCCCTGAACCTCAACCTGTCGGAGACTCGACCATGATCGATTTCTACACCTGGAGCACCCCCAACGGCCGCAAGGTCGCGATCATGCTCGAGGAATGCGGGCTCGCCTACACGACCCACAAAATCGACATCGGGAAGGGCGATCAGTTCACGCCTGCCTTTTTGGCGGTCAACCCGAACGGCAAGATTCCGGCGATCGTCGATCATGCCGCCGCCGACGGCAAACCGCTTGCCGTGTTCGAATCGGGCGCCATCCTCATCTATCTGGCCGAAAAGACCGGCAAGTTCCTGCCCACAGTTGCGCGTGCGCGCGCCGAAGTGCTGCAGTGGCTGATGTTCCAGATGGGCGGGGTGGGGCCGATGTTCGGACAGGCGCACCACTTCATCCGTTTTGCGCCCGAAAAAGTGCCCTATGGCATCGAGCGCTATTCCAAGGAAACGCGCCGTCTCTACGGCGTCATGGACAAGCGTCTCGGCGAAAGCGCGTATCTGGCAGGGACCGAGTACAGCATCGCCGATATGGCGACCTTCCCGTGGGTCGCGCGCCACACCTACCACGAGGTCGATCTGGCCGATTTCCCGAACGTGAAGCGTTGGCACGACGCGATCGGCGCCCGCCCGGCAGTCGTCAAGGGAACGGTGTTCTAGCGCCTAGCGCTTGAACTGTTTGGCCAGCGTCAAGCCCTGGCGCTGGTAGTTCGAGCCGATATCCACGCCGTAGATTCGGTCGGGCGTTTGCGTGAGCGGTTCGAACGCAAAGCGCCCGACGATCTGCCCATGCTCGAGCAGGAACGGCACGTCGTGCGAGCGCACCTCGAGCACGGCGCGCGTACCCTGAATGTCGTTGGCTCCGTAGCCGAAGCCGGGATCGAAAAAGCCCGCATAGTGGATGCGGAACTCGCCGACCGAGGTGTCGTAGGGCACCATTTCGGCCGCGTACTCGTGCGGCACGCGGATCTTCTCGCGGCTCACGAGAATGTAGAAATCGTCGGGATTGAGGATCAGCGAGCGTGTTTTGGCGCGCGGCAGCGCTTCCCAGAAGTCCGCCGGGTCGTAGTGCCCGATACGGGCGAGGTCGATCAAGGGGGCGTTGTGGCGCGCGCGGTAGCCGATCGTGCGGCTGCGATCCGCACCTTCGAGATCGATCGAGATCCACAGGCCCTGGCCGATTTGCGCGCGCTCGCGGTTCGAATTGGGCGCGTAGACGAGGCCCAGGCGCTTGTCGAGGGCGGCAAGCGCCGCATCTGTCATTGTCGGATTGCCGCGGCGCAGGCGCAGCTGGTTCAGCGTCTGGCCGCTGCGCACGAGGATCGAAAAGGTGCGCGGGCTAACTTCGAGATAGAGCGGTCCCTTGTAGCCGGCCGGCACTTTTTCGAATTCGCGACCGCGGTCGCACATCAGGCGCGTAAAGATATCGAGCCGTCCGGTCGTGCTTTTGGGATTGGCGCTGCCTGCGACATCTTTGGGGAGGTCGAGCGTTTCCTGCAGCGGTATGATGTAGAGGCAGCCGCGCTCGAGCACGGCACCGCCCGAAAGATCGAGCTCGTGCATGGCGAGGAGCTTGAGCTTGTCGGCCACAAGTGCGTCCGGGCCGGGCATGAAGCCCGCGGCCACACGAAAGGCCTTGGCACCCAAGCGCAGATCGATGCTGGCGGGTTGGATTTGCGAATCGTCGATCGCCGTTTTTGCGGCAATGCGGCCGTCGGCCACGAAGCGGCGATAATCCTGGAAAGGCAGAATGCCGACCGGCGAAACGCGTCTCTTGCTCAATCGAAAAACCTCGGCCCCGGTTCGGCCGAATTGCCGATGCGACGGGGTCGTAAACCTAAATCAACGCCAAGGCCGCGTCGAGAATTAGGCGTATACAGCAGACAGCAGAAGCGGGGGCAGGCGCCCCCGCTCGAAACCGACGGTATTCTTAGGCTGCGACCGAGTTTTCGATGATGGCCGAACCCGGACGGATGCTGTTGCGCGGGCGCAGCGTGCGGCGCGGCAGAGCGGGCCCACGGGCGACCAGCAATTCGCGCTTGGCGTTCTCGAGCACCGAGTGGATACGCGCATCTTCGCGGTCGATCACATCCATCGCCGTGAGCTTGTTGTCGATGAGGTCGAGCAGCGTGTCGATGACGGGGCGGGAAAGCGACGACATGGGTTCTGGCTCCTTTGGTCCTGATTTAGTGGTTCTTGAGGTCGTAAACCGGTTTCTGATCCTGATCTTGCGGTGACCTTTCTCAGGTCGCCTGCGGATAGATTGAACCCCCACTGGTTAATTTTCTATAAAACTTGCCAGATATTTTGATTCAACTGATTTTGAATTTTAGCAGTGTTGCGGATATACCACGGCCAATGCCCGCATCCGCCCCTTGGCTGTGGGCAGAATCCCAAATATGACAAGCCTTTGGCCCGTCTTTGCGTTGACAGAAACGGCAACCGCGCTTAGAACCGGCAGCAGCATATGCCGTGTAAAAACCCACTCCCGGCGGAGGGGTGGCCGAGTGGCTGAAGGCGGCAGTTTGCTAAACTGTTATACTGGGAAACCGGTATCGTGGGTTCGAATCCCATCCCCTCCGCCACTTCTTCGCTTTGGGCCGCAGACGCCGCGCAAGCTTTGTTTTCGCAGCATTTTCCTTACAGCCGCTGTGCTTGAGTGGCCGGGCGCAGGCGCCGATAATGACCTATGACCGAAGCCGTTCCGCCGATGGCGCGTTATGTGCCGCTCATCGCCGCCAGTGCCCTGTTTGTCGAAAACATCGATGCGACCGTGCTGGCGACGGCCCTTGCGAGCATTGCCAACGATTTCGGTGTCGATGCGGTCGATCTCAAGCTCGTTTTGACCTGCTATCTCGTGTCGCTCGCGGTGTTCATTCCGGCCTCGGGCTGGATCGCCGACCGTTACGGCACACGCACGGTGTTCTGTTGGGCAATGGCTGTGTTTGCGGCGGGCTCGGTTGCCTGCGCTATGTCCACGGACCTGTGGAGTC
>JAIXXA010000068.1 GCA_027490975.1 Rhodospirillaceae bacterium | reverse complement strand
ATGGCCGATTTGGAGGCGGAGCGCGACTTCCTCACCGAGCGCGTCGTTGCGCTTTCCGCGCGGGCGGGGAAGCTGGACGGGGTTGAGGAGGACCTCGCCAGAACCCGCGCCGCGCTCGCAGAGGCGGTGGCGAAGCACGAGATCGCCCTCGAGATGCTTGGAGAAAGGGAAGAAGAGCTCGAGGCGCTGCGCGGAGACCTGGAGGACGTGAAGGAGGCCTTCCGCGCGCAGATCGAGAGCCTCCTTGGCGCGGACCGCAACAAATGCCAACGCCATTGCCGACAGCACGAGCGTCAGCACGTACAGCTTCACGCGCAAAGTCACGATGTTTCCCCCGAAACCAACAGAAACAGCAATAAGAAAATGTACTATACGCGCAATGGTTCCAAGATAGATACATAATTAGCCACCGCCGCCCCGCCCATATTGAACACGCCCGCAAGGCCCGGAGTCTTGACCTGCATGTCGCCGGCGGTGCCCGTCGCCTGCATGGCGGCCATGATGTGCATCGAAACGCCGGTCGCGCCGATCGGATGGCCCTTGGCTTTGAGTCCGCCCGAGGCGTTGACCGGCAGGCGCCCGTCTTTTTCGGTTGCCCCCGACAGCGCCATTTCCATGCCCTTGCCGGGCTTGGCCAAACCCATCGCCTCGTACTGGAGAAGTTCGGCGATGGTGAAGCAATCGTGCGTCTCGACGAGCTTCAGATCATCGACGCGCACGCGCGCTTGCGCGTAAGCTTGGCGCCAGGCGCGGGCACAGCCCTCGAAAGAAACGATGTCGCGCCGGCTCATCGGCAGGTAGTCGTTGACCTGCTGCACGGCGCGGAACGCCACCGCCTTCTTGAGCGCCAAAGCAGTCTCGAGATCGGCGAGCACGAGCGCTGCCGCCCCGTCCGACACGAGGCTGCAGTCGGTGCGGCGCAACGGCCCCGCGACAAGCGGGTTCTTGTCCGACACGGTGCGGCAGAATTCGTAGCCGAGATCCTTGCGCAACTGCGCGTACGGATTGGCGCAGCCGTTTTTGTGGTTCTTGGCCGCAATGCGCGCCATCGCATCCGACGGATCGCCGTAGCGCTGCGCATAAAGCTGCGCGATCTGGCCGAACACGCCGGCAAAGCTCATGCCCGGGCGGTCTTCCTCTTTAACGTAGCTCGCCTTCATCAGAATGCCGCCGACCACGTCGCCCGGCGTTTCGGTCATTTTCTCAACGCCGACGACGAGCACGACGCGCGCGCGCTTGGCCGCGATCGCGGTCAAGCCCATATGCACGGCCGCAGAGCCCGTGGCGCACGCGTTTTCGACGCGCGTCGACGGCTTGAAGCGCAGACGGTCGGAGGCCTGCATCACGAGCGAGGCCGGAAAATCCTGTTTGACGAAGCCGCCGCCGAAATGGCCGACATAGATTTCATCGACGTCGTCGGGCCCGAGGCCCGCATCGGCCAAAGCGCCCACCGAGACTTCGGCCAGCAGCGCTTCCAGATCGAGCCCTTCGCGCTTGCCGAACTTACCGTGCGACCAACCGACGATGCAGCCTTCCATGGGACGCTCTCCCTCCGTTTCGCGCGAAGTCTAGTCTAGGCGGTCTCGATCCGCCAGCCGAGCGCTTGGCCGCCGAGATAGGTCACGATGTCGCCCGCAGGTCCCGGCACGCGCTCGGGCGCCGTCGCATCCGCGCGCACGAGTGCGATGCGCGCTTCGTTGGTCGGCAGGCCGTAGAAGGCGGGGCCGAACAGGCTTGCAAAACCTTCGAGCTTGTCGAGCGCGCCCTCTTCGTCGAACACGCGGGCATAGGCCTCCAGCGCCACGGGCGCATTGAAGATGCCCGCACAGCCGCAAGCGGCTTCCTTGGCATGCACGGCGTGCGGGGCCGTGTCGGTGCCGAGAAAAAATTTGGGACTGCCCGAGATCGCGGCTTTGCGCAACGCCGTGCGGTGGTGGCTACGCTTGGCGATGGGCAGGCAGTAGAGATGCGGCCGGATGCCGCCTTCGAAGATCGCGTTGCGGTCGATCATCAGATGGTGTGGCGTGATCGTGGCCGCGACATTGGCGGGGGCAGCCGCCACGAAATCGGCGGCCTCTTTGGTCGTGATGTGCTCGAACACGATCTTGAGGGCGGGAAAGTCGCGCGCGAGCCCGGCCAGCGTGCGGTCGATGAAGGCGGCCTCGCGGTCGAAAATGTCCACGTGCTTGTCGGTCACTTCGCCGTGCACGAGGAACTTCATGCCGATGCGCTGCATGCGCTCGAGCACGGGGGCGATCTTCGCGACGTCCGTAACGCCGTGCGCGGAATTGGTCGTGGCGTGCGCCGGATAGAGCTTGGCCGCGACCCATGCGCCTTCCTTGTAGCCGCGCTCGATCGTGTCGGGATCGCTTGCGTCGGTGAGATAGCACGTCATCAGCGGTTCGAAGCCGGGCCCGGCCGCTTTGCGGATGCGCGCGGCATAGGCGCGCGCGGCATCGACCGTGGTGACCGGCGGAACGAGATTGGGCATCACGATCGCGCGCGCGAACTGGCGGGCCGTGAAGGGAGCGACGCTTGCCAGCATGTCGCCGTCGCGCAGATGCGCATGCCAATCGTCGGGACGGCGCAGCACGATACGGTCGGTCATCGGCAGTTCTCCTCGAAAATTCAAGCGCGCGCTTGTTCGAGCGCGGCAAAGGTATCCATGTCGTCGCTGCAGCCCAGCACATGGCGACGGTGCCACAGCGCGTAGAACAGCAGGCTCCAGGCGGCAAAGCCGCGCCGTTTGTCCGCGGCCTTTTCGAACAGACGCACGACGGCCGCACGGTCGGCGATCTCGGCAATGCCGGCCGATGCCGCCACAAGCGGCCCGAGCCGTGCCCCTTCGGCCGCGATCCAGCTCTGCACCGGGACCGTGAAACCCTGCTTGGGCGCAAAGGCGCGGGCAGCCGGCAGCACGCGGT
>JAIXXA010000186.1 GCA_027490975.1 Rhodospirillaceae bacterium | reverse complement strand
GTCGCGCAGGATGGGGGCGACCGGCTTGACGACGATTTCTTCGGTGTCGAACACGCGGTCGACCATGATGCCGAACGTGTAGGTGCCGACTTGCGTGACCACGATGAAGCTCTGGTCGGGCTCCACGCCGCGCTCGTCGCCCAGACGCAGCAGATCGTGCAGGCTCACGAGCGGCAGCAGGCGGTCGCGCAGGCGCAGGAACGGCGAGTCGTTGACGCGTTCGATCGTCGTCTCGGAGCCTGCCTGCGCGCGCACGAGCTCGAGCACGCTGATCTGCGGGATCGCAAAACGCTCGCCCGAGCACTCGACGACGAGCGCCGACACGATCGCGAGCGTCAGCGGGATCTTGATGACGAAGGCGGTCCCTTTGCCGCGCTGGAAGCGCAGCTCGACCGTGCCGCCGATCTTTTCGATGTTGGTGCGCACCACGTCCATGCCCACGCCGCGCCCCGAAACCGAGGTCACGACGGCGGCGGTGGAGAAGCCCGCCTTGAAGATGAACTGGGCGACCTGCTGGTCGCTGAGCGAGGCGGCTTCCGCTTCGCTCACCACGCCGTTCTGGATGCCCTTCTGCTTGATCTTCTCGATATTGAGGCCGCGGCCGTCGTCCGAAATCTCGATGATGATGTGGCCGCCTTCGTGGAAGGCGTTGAGATTGACGCGGCCCACTTCGGGCTTACCGGCCGCACGCCGCTCTTCGGGCCGCTCGAGCCCGTGGTCGGCGCAGTTGCGCACGAGATGCGTGAGCGGATCCTTGATGAGTTCGAGCACCTGGCGGTCGAGCTCGGTTTCCTGCCCGTGCATGACGAGATCGATCTTCTTGCCGAGTTCGTGGCTCAGATCGCGGATCAGGCGCGGCAGTTTCGACCACGCGTTGCCGATGGGCTGCATGCGCGTCTTCATGACGCCTTCCTGCAGCTCGGACGTGACGTGGTTCAAGCGCTGCAGCGGCACCGAAAACTCGCTGTCCTTCTGCGAGCGCAGGATCTGCAGGAGCTGGTTGCGCGTGAGCACCAGCTCCGAGACCATCGTCATCAGATTTTCGAGCACGTCGACGTTGACGCGGATCGAGGACGCCGCAACGGCGGACTCGGCAACGTCGCCGCGCGGCTCGGCAGCCTTGGGCGCTTTGGCGGCCGGGGCTGCGACCGGTGCGGGTGCTGAAGCGACCGGAACCGGCACGCTTGGCGCCGGCGCGGCGGCGGGCGTTTCGGCGCCGCGGTTTGCGGCCAGGGAATCGGCCATTGCGGCGGTCTTGGCGGCGGGCACGGGCACGAAACCGTGCTCGTCGGGTTCGGGTTCGGCTGCGACGACCGGCGCGGCCGGCGCGGCGGCTGCCGGAGCCGCACTCGGTGCCTTGGGGGCTGTCGCCGTCGGATCGGTTTTGCCCGACGCGTAGTCGTTGAGGCGCTGGATGAGATCGCTGTCGTCGCCTTCGGGCTCGGCTTCGGTCTGTTCGAGCACCGACAGAAGGCTCTTGATGCGGTCGAGCGCTTCGAAAATCAGCGTCACGGCCTGCGCATTGGGCGTGAGAATGCCTTCGCGAATCTTGTCGAGCAGGTTTTCGCCGGCATGCGCCACGCGTTCGAGGCGCGGCAGGCCCAAGAAGCCGCAGGTGCCCTTGATCGTATGCATGATGCGGAAAATGCTGCCCACGAGCCCCGGATCGTTGGGGTTCTGTTCGAGCCGGACGATCTCGGTGTCGAGCACGCCGAGATTTTCGTTGGTCTCGGTCAGAAAGTCGCGCAGCAGATCGTCCATGACGGGCTTCTCCATCTTCCATCTCGGCCGTTGGCCAGCCGGGCATACAAAAGCGTTTTAGCGCCAATCTTCTTACCGAAACGTTTACAACGCTGCGGCAGCGCCTGCTTTTTGGTAAGTGTCTGGACAACAATAGAGAATTTTCATTGCGGCGCAACGATTTCGCGCACGAATCGAATATGGAGACGCAAATTGTAAAGCGTATCCGCGTAGGACGTCGGCACGCGCAGCGCCTCGGCCGCCGCTTGCAGAGCCGCCAATTCGCCCTGCAGCCGGGCCTTCGCCTCGGCCGGCGGGTTCGCGCGAAGATCGCGCTCGATGCGCCGCAACAGCTTGTATTTCGAGAAGATTTTGCTGCGCACCTGCCAGCGATAGGCCGGCGGGGCGATGCGCGCGAGCGGGATCAGCAGCGTGAGCAGCGGGATCAGCAGGACGACGAGCCGCTCGGCCAGAACCGCCGCCCAGAACGGCAGGAAGCGCACGGCAAAGCTCGGGCCGCGCTCGATCAAGCGGGCGGCGTCTTCGTGCAGTTCGAAATCGGCGTAGTTGGTCGTGGGGAAGCTACCGGCGGGTGCGAAAAGCTGGCGCGGCCTGTGGACCTGCTGGGCTGCGCGCAGCAAGAGCCCGACCAGGGCCGGATGCAGATCCTCGCGCACGACAAGCTGGGCCGCGGGCGCAAGCAGGATCGTGTCTTCGCGCGGCAGGTCGCGCGCAAGATCGAGCCCGCCCGCCGGCAATACGACCGACGACAGAAACGGGAATTGCAGCCGATACGCTTCGTGGCGCGCAAAGCTGTAGAGCCGATGGCGCCCTGCCGCCAAAAGATCGGCAAGCGCCGCCGGCGGGCGCGCCGACACCACGAACGCGGCATCGATCTGCCCGTCGCCAAGGGCCGCAAACGCCGCGTCGGTGCCGAGAGCGGCGGGGGCGATGTCGCGCGAAGCATCGAGGCCATTGGCGCGCAGCATCTGTCGCACCAGCACTTGCGTGCCCGAGCCTTCGCCGCCCACCGCCACGCGCAAGCCCCGCAGATCGTAGAGCTTGGCGACGGCAAGGTCGCTGCGCAGCACGAGCCACACCGGTTCGAAGAACACGCTCGCAAGCGTGGCAAGGCCGGGGGCCCCTTCTTCCGAGCCCACACCGCCTTGCACAAAGCCCGCATCGGCCGTCGGCGGCTCGGCATTGAGGCGGCGCAGATTGTCGAGTGCACCGGTGGTCGTGCGCACCTCGAGCGCGATGCCTTCTTTGGCAAGCAGGGCGCGGTAGCGTTCGGCGAAATCGGCGTAGGCGCCGCCGGCCGCACCGCCCGCAAACGCGAAGCTCTTGGGCGGGGCCGGATCGACGAAACGCCAAGCGAGCGCGAATCCGGCTGCAACCAGCACAAGGATCGGCAGCCAGACTTTCAAAACCTCACGCATGTGCCCGCCCCCCTGCCGCAACACCGATCTCGATCTCAAGCCGATGCAGGCCGCGCACGACGAGATTGTCCGACCATTCGAGCGGCCCCGGCACAAGCGCCAAGTGCGGCAGCCGGGCAAGCAGCCGCTGGAAGGCGATGCGCGCCTCGAGCCGCGCCAACGGCGCGCCGATGCAGAAATGGATGCCGTAGCCGAACGCCAGGTGCGGCGTTTCGGCGCGCGACAGATCGAACCGGTCGGGCGCTTCGCAATTGCTCGGATCGCGCGCCGCACCCGCCAGCATCAAGAACACGCGCGCACCGCGCTGCAGCTTGGTGCCGTTCCAGTCGATGTCCTCGCGTGCGATGCGCACTTGGGCCAAACTCGGCCCATCCCAGCGCAGCATTTCCTCGACCGCACCCGCAACGAACGCGTCGTCGCCGATACGCGCGCGCAAGCGCGCAAGCTCGGCCGGATGTGCAAGCAGCGCCCACAGCCCGTTGCCGAGCAGATGCGTCGTCGTCTCGTGGCCGGCAAACAGCAGCAGCACGCAGGTGGCGGTAAGCTCGGGTCCGTCCATGGCCGCGATCGCGTCGGCCGCTTCGATGAGCCACGAGGCGGCGTCGGTGCCCGGCTTGGCGCGCCGGGCGGTCACGAGGGCATCGAAATAGCTCTGCATTTCTTTGGCGGCCGCTTCGGCGCGCACGTATTTGTCGGGGCTTGCGCGCGCGGTCAGCACGAAGGCGCCCAGATCGTCCGACCAACGTTTGAGCAGATCGACATCCGCGATCGGCACGCCGAGCAGATCGGCGATCACGCAGGCCGGCAACGGATACGCGAACTCGCGGATGAAATCGATCTGCGCGCGGCCCTCGAAACCGTCGATCAGCGCATCGACGCGCGCTTGGATCGCAGGCGCCAAGCTCTCGATCGCGCGCGGGCTGAAGGCCTTGTTCATGAGGCCGCGCAGCCTTGTGTGGACCGGCGGATCGACGAACACGGCCCAGCGCTTCATCATCGCTTCGAGCGTTGCCACCGCATCGCGCGCGGACGGCGCCAAATGTCCGAAAAACGGCGTCATGCGGTCGGCCGACAGGCGCGGATCCTTCAGCAGCGCCTTGCAGTCGGCGAAACCGGCCGCAACCCAGCCGCCCAACGCTTTCGAATGGAACAAGGCCGCGGCCGCCCGCGCTTGCGCCAAAGCGGGATAGGGATCGGCGATGAACGCCGCCGAACGCGGTTCGAAATCGAACGCCATGGCGGCAAGCCTACCAAATGTCGCTGCCGCGCGCACGGCTCAGCCGCACCGCTTGACATATTGCGATGCAGCGCGCATACATCCGCTCGCGCTGCCTTTGTGCAGCCTTTGGCCCTGGGCCTGCGTGAGCGCGATTTTCGACGAAGATTTGGGATCGCGACCCGCCCTCGGCTCCAAAACGCCTCGCCCGGACACGCACGGGCGTTCAACAACCCCGTAGCCCCACCTTCGTGCGCTTGGCCCATTTTCGGGTCCGGCTGGCACGAGCGAGCTTTTTGCTTTTTCGAAACGAGAAAAACGTGACCCAACAGACTGAAAACAACAATACCCCCAGCAATACCCAAACTACGCCTGCGCCGACCGGCTTCGATCAATTGAACCTTCACCCGGCCCTGCTCGCCGCCGTCAAGGCGGAAGGCTACACGGTGCCAACCCCCATCCAGCAGCAGGCGATCCCCGACGTGCTCGCCGGCCGCGACCTGCTCGGCATCGCCCAGACCGGCACGGGCAAGACCGCCGCGTTCGCGCTGCCGATCCTGCATCGCCTCGTGGCCAACCAGGTGCGCCTCGGCCGCAGCCTCACGCGCGTGCTCGTCCTCTCGCCGACGCGCGAACTGGCAAGCCAGATCGCCGACAGCTTCCGCACCTACGGGCGCGATCTGCCGGTGCGCGGCGCCGTCGTCTATGGCGGCGTTTCGTTCGGGCCGCAGGCGCGCCAGTTGCAGAGCGGCGTCGACATCGTGGTGGCGACCCCCGGCCGCCTGCTCGACCACATCACGCAAGGCACGCTGAAACTCGACAAGACCGAGATCTTCGTGCTCGACGAAGCCGACCAGATGCTGGATCTCGGCTTCATGCGCGACATCCGCAAGATCGTGGCCCTGCTGCCGCAGAACCGCCAGAACCTGTTTTTCTCGGCCACGATGCCCAAGGAAATCGGCAATCTCGCGGGCGAATTGCTGCGCAATCCGGCACGCGTGCAGGTAACCCCGGTCGCCAAGACCGCCGACCGCGTGGAACAGCGCGTCGTGTTCTGCGAAGGTGCGCGCAAGCGCGCCATCCTGGCCGAGATCCTGACCAAGATCGCAACCACGCGCACGCTCGTCTTCGCGCGCACCAAGCGCGGGGCCGACAAAGTCGCCGAATATCTCGAAAAGGGCGGCATTCCGGCCAACGCCATCCACGGCAACAAGAGCCAGGGCCAGCGCGAGCGCGCCTTGAACGCGTTCCGCAACGGCCATTGCCGCGTGCTGGTGGCGACCGACATTGCCGCGCGCGGCATCGACGTCGACGGCGTGGGCCACGTGGTCAATTACGATCTGCCCAACGTGCCGGAAAGCTACGTGCACCGCATCGGCCGCACGGCGCGCGCCGGTGCCGAAGGCATGGCGATCTCGCTGTGCGATCCGAGCGAACGCGCCTTCCTGCGCGACATCGAACGGCTGATCCGCCAGACGATCCCGAAGCTCGAAATGCCGGGCGACGCCCCGGCCCAGCGCAAAGCCGCTTAGCTTCGCGCGAGCTCGGTCGTTTTTCGGCCGGTCGTCTTTCGGCCGGTCGTCTTTGGGAACGATGTTTGCTAGGCTCCTGCGGTCAAACGCCGCAGGAGCTGCCGCAAATGTCCAAACTCGACGACGCCTACACTGCCAACACGGCCGCCTTGCTCAATGTGGCGGTCTCGGCCACCGACGCGGCGCGCATGGCCGCCCAGATCGCCCCGCCCTTGGCGATCGTGGCCGCCCAGCATCTGCCGTTCGACAGCGAACCTTCCAATCTCGTGCGCAATCTGCGCGGCGGTGCGAAATGAGCCGCCTGCCCGCCGACCCCACGCACGCGACGCTCGTCGATCTTGCCGACGCGATCGCGGCCCGCGAAATCTCGAGCCTTGAAATCGTCGATGCGTCGATCGCGCGCATCGGCAAGTGGCAGCCCGCCATCAACGCTTTCATTGCCCTCGACGCCGAAGGCGCGCGCGCGGCTGCCAAGGCCGCCGACGCAAAACCGGCCGTCGGCAAGCTGCACGGCGTGCCGCTCGCGCACAAAGACATGTACTACCGCGCCGGGCGCATCGCGACCTGCGGCTCCAAAATCCGCCGCGACTGGAAGGCGAGCACGACGGCAACCGCCCTCGCCCGCCTCGATGCGGCGGGTGCGATCGATCTCGGCACGCTCAACATGGCCGAATTCGCGTTCGGCCCCACCGGCCACAACTACCATTTCGGCCATGCGCGCAACCCGTGGAACACCGATTACATCACCGGCGGTTCGTCGTCGGGCTCCGGCGCGGCCGTCGCCGCACGGCTGGCGTTTGCGGCCCTTGGCTCGGACACCGGCGGCTCGATCCGCATGCCGGCTTTGTGCAACGGCCTTGTCGGCATCAAGCCGACCTGGGGCCGCGTCAGCCGCCACGGCGCCATGACGTTGTCCTGGACCATGGACACGGTCGGCCCGCTTGCGCGCACGGTGCGCGACTGCGCGCGCGTGTTCGGCCTCATCGCCGGGGCCGATGCCAATGACGCAACTTCTGTCGATCTGGCCGTGCCGGACTACGAAGCCGCTTGCGCAAAGCCCGTGCGCGGCTTGAAACTCGGCATTCCGCAAGGCTATTTCGACGCCGATCTCGATTCGGATGTCGCCGCAGCCTGGGACCAGGCCGCGGCGATCTTCGAAAAGCTGGGCGTAACGATCGTGCCCGTGAAACTGCCGGACCTCGAAGCCGTCAACGCGTCGGGCGCTTTGACGACGGCGACCGAAGCGGCCACCGCCCATCGCCCGTGGCTCGAGACGCGCATCCAGGACTATTCGCCGCAGGTGCGCGCGCGCATGGTTGCGGGGCTTGCGGTTCCGGGCGTTGCCTATCTCGACGCGCAGCGCATCCGGGCGGCCACGCTTGCGACCTTCAATGCCGAGGTCTTCGACAAGGTCGATGCGCTGCTGGCCCCCACGCTCAACACGCCGATCCCGCGCATCGACGAAAGCGACGTCGCCGACAGCGCAGCCATGCCCGCCTTGCTCGGCCGCATGACGCGCCTGTCGCGGCCCTTCAACGCGATGGGCCTGCCGAGCCTGTCGGTGCCGATGCGCTTCGATGCGAACGGCCTGCCGCTCGGCTTCCAGATCGCGGGCCGCGCCTTCGACGAGGCGACTTTGTTCGCGTTGGGTGCGGCCTTCGAGCGCGAAGTGCCGTTCCACAACCAAGCGCCGACGCTGAAGGGCTAGCGGACGCAAGGGCGATGGCGCTGCCGGCTGGATTTCGCATTCGCCCGTGCGGCGACGCCGCTTTGACGGTCGAGTTCGGCGACACGGTCGATCCCGATCTCAATGCGCGCGTGCTCGGGCTCGATGCCGACGTGGCGGCGGCGAAACTTGCCGGCGTGATCGAAACGATCCCGACCTATCGCGCCCTGTTCGTGCAGTACGATCCGGTCGCGGCCGATTTCGCGTCGCTTGCGCAAACGTTGCGCCGCATTGCCGAAACCGCCAAACCGCACGCCGCATCGGGCCGATGCTGGCGCATCCCCGTCGTCTATGGCGGCGAGATGGGTTTCGATCTCGAAGACGTCGCGCGCGCGCACAATATGTCGCCGTCCGAAATCGCCGAGCGGCATCAGGCGGCGACGTACCGCATCTACATGATCGGTTTCACGCCGGGCTTTGCCTATCTGGGCGGGCTCGATCCCGCGATCGCGACGCCCCGTCGGGCGGCCCCGCGCGCGGTGACGCCGCCGGGGGCGATCATGATCGGCGGCGTGCAAGCCTGCGTGCAATGCCAGGCCGCCCCCAGCGGCTGGCACGTTCTGGGCCGCACGCCGATGCGCAACTTTCTGCCGTCGCGCGAACCGATGTTCCTGATGGCGCCCGGCGACAATGTGCGCTTCCACGCGATCGATGCGCGCGAGTGGTCTGCGCTCGAGCGCGATGCCGCGCGCGGGCTGCCCGTCGCCGAATTGGCGCCGGCATGAGCGTGCTGCGCATCGATGCGGTGGGCCCCGCCACCTCCGTGCAGGATGGCGGGCGCTTCGGCTTCCTGCGTTACGGCCTGTCGTCGGCGGGGGCCATGGACCGTACCGCGCACGAGACCGCGAACGCGCTCGTGGACAATGCGCCCCAAGCACCGATCCTCGAAATCGGCCCGTTCCCGGCGCGCTTTGCGGCCGAAGGCGGCCCGGTGCGCGTCGCCCTTGCCGGTGCCGCACGCGCCGCCGACATCGGCAACCGGCGTGTCGCGTTGGGCGAAAGCTTCGTGCTGGCGCCGGGCGAGGTCTTGAATTTGGGGGCCGCACGCGGCGGCGTGTTCAGCTATCTCGGCATTGCGGGCGGCATTGCGGGCACGCCGATGTTCGGCAGTTTTTCGGTGCATGCGCGCGCCGATCTCGGCAGCCCATTGCCGCGCCCGCTGGCCGCCGGCGACAGGCTCGAGGTCGCGACCGCCGACGCGAATGCGGGCGACTGGCGCTTGGTCCTGCCGCCGCAAGATCCCTCGCCGATCCGCGTGGTGCTGGGCCCGCAGGACGATTGGTTCGGCGACGAAGCCGTTGCCCAGTTTTTGGCCGCCGAATGGCAAGTCTCGCCCGCCTCCGACCGCATGGGCTATCGCCTGCTCGGGCCCCAGATCGCAGCCGCGCGCGGCCACAACATCGTATCGGACGGCATTGCGCTCGGCCAAATCCAAGTGCCCGGCGACGGCCAGCCGCTCGTGCTGATGGCAGATCGCGGCACGACCGGCGGCTATCCAAAAATCGCGGCGATCGTCTCGGCCGATCTCGGCCGCTTTGCGCAAACGCCGGCCGGCACCCATGTGCGCTTTGCGGCCCTGCCCATCGACGAGGCGCAGCGCATCGCGCGCCTGTGGCGGCAAAAGCTTGTGGCGCTGCCGCTTGCGCGCGAAACTGTCGCCCGCCCGTTACCGACGAGCGAAGCGCTGCTCGGCGCCAATCTTGCCGGTGCGGCCGTCAACGCCCTCGATCCGCAACACTGGACCCACAACGAATAGGACGCACGATGCAGGTCGATCTGAACAGCGATTTGGGCGAAAGCTTCGGCGTCTGGCGCATGGGCGACGATGCGGCGATGCTCGACATCGTCACGAGCGCCAACGTCGCCTGCGGGTTCCATGCGGGCGACCCGAACGAGATGCGCGCCACGGTCGAGCGCGCCAAGGCGCGCGGCGTGGCGATCGGCGCGCATCCGGGATTCCACGATCTGCAAGGCTTCGGCCGCCGCCAGATCCAGGGCCTGACGGCGCGGGAAATCGAGGCGATGGTCGCCTACCAAATCGGCGCTTTGCAGGCGACGGCGGCACTTGCCGGCCATAGGGTCACGCATGTGAAAGCGCACGGCGCTTTGTCGAACATGGCGTGCGTGGACGAGACGATGGCAACCGCCCTTGCATCGGCGATCAAAGCCGTCGACCGCGATCTCGTGTTCGTCGTGATTCCGCTGACCGCCCTCGAGCGCGCGGGCGAGCGCGCAAACCTGCCGCTCGCGCGCGAAATCTACGCCGACCGCGCCTACGAGGACGACGGCACGCTCGTGTCGCGCAAGAAGCCCGGTGCGGTGCTGCACGACCCCGAAGAAGTGGCGGCCCGCGTGCTGGCGATGGTCGAAGCGCGCGCGATCGTCAGCGTCTCGGGCAAGAAACTCGCGCTCGGCATCGACACGGTGTGCATCCACGGCGACTCGCCCGGTGCCGTCGCCATGGCCCAGGCCGTGCGCCGCACGCTTGTGGGCGCAGGCGTGAAGATCGCGCGCTTCGCCGCCTAGCTGTCTTTGGGTGCCCGCACTGCGCGCCAGAAATGCGCGGGCGTCTCGAGCAGCGACTGCAGGCCCAAACGCTCGACCATTATTTCGGTTTCGCGCTGGGCAGCGTCGAGGATGGCGTCTTCATCGACCAGCGTGGCTTTGCGGTTTTCGAGTGCCACCACGCCGTCGACGATGACCGTGTCGACGTCGTTGCCGTTGGCGAAGCACACGACGCGGTAGAGCGGCATGTTGGCCGGATACATGTGCGCGCGGCGCAGATCGACGAGCGTCAAGTCCGCCTTCTTGCCGATCTCGAGCGAGCCGATCTGGTCCTGCATGCCGAGCCCCTTGGCGCCGTCGATCGTGCACATCTCGAGCACGCGCCCCGGCGGCAGTAGCCCTGCATCGCGGAAATGGCGGCGATGGTAGTGCATGCATTGCTGCATGTGCCGGAACATGTCGCCCGAGCGGTCGGGCGCCGTCCCGTCGGAGCCGAGCGCCACAGTGGCCCCCGCCTCGATGAGCTCCGGCGCGGGGCAGCGTCCGTAGACCGAGGCGATGGCGCTCGGATTGTGCGCGATCGCGGTTCTGGTCTGCCCGCAGATCGCGATTTCCTCGTCGGTCAAATCGGTCGAGTGCGAGAGCAGCGCATCGGGGCCGAGCAGGCCGTGGCTGTGGGCGAAGGCGACGCTGCCCTTGGTGTGGCCGTCTTGCGTGAAGATCACGCCGCGCTTGCGGCTCAGATCGCGCATCTTCTTGGCCTGGTCGATGGCGGCGGAGATCTCGCCGGCGGGCAGCTCGCCAAGATGTTCGGGCCGCAAGGTCGGCGTGATGATGGCGATGCCGATGCGCCCGTTGCCCGCACCGTGCCATGCGTCGATGAGGCTTTCGCACGTCGCGTACTGGTCTTCGAAACTGACCTCGCGCTCGGTTTTGACGTTGCCGTTCCAGCGCGCATAGATGCGCGGATGCGGCGGGCGCGTGGAACCTACGGCCACGACAGAGCGCGTGCCGACGCCGAGCACGCCCTGGCAGTGCGACGCCCCGTAGGACGGCTCGTCGGTGCGCATGATCGTGTCGCCGCCGCCGAGCAGCGACACGCCTGTCGTGACCCCGAAGCGCAGACGCTCGAGGGCGGCAAGCTGCGCTTCGGCGAACCAGAACGCGTCGGTCGAGCCCACCGTGTAGGCCTTGGCGCAGGCGTCGTACCAAAGCTTCGAGTTGCCCCCGCCCATCGTTTTGATGAGGCCGTGGCCCGCATGCGCATGCGCATCGATGAGGCCCGGCAACACGGCCTTGCCCTTTGCGTCGATCGTGCGCTTGGCCGTGTGGCGGGCTTTGAGCGCGTCGCTCGGGCCCACATCGACGATGCGGTCGCCCGCGATCGCGACCGCCCCGTCGTCGTAGACGTTGCGCGAAGGGTCGAGCGTGGCGACGACGCCGTTTGCGACAAGCAGATCGATCATGGAGCGGCTCCTGTGGGTTCGAGACGATTGCCGATGCGCGCGACGTTGGGCACAAGCGACAGCAGGCGTTTGGTGTAGGCGTGCTGCGGATCGGCGAACAGCCGGTCGCAATCCGCCATTTCGACGATGCGCCCGCCTTGCATGACGGCGACGCGGTCGCACATTTGGCGCACGACCGCAAGATCGTGCGAGATGAACAGCAAGGTAAGGCCCGTCGCGTCGCGCAGATCCTTGAGCAGATTGAGGATCTGCGCCTGCACCGACACGTCGAGCGACGAGGTGGGCTCGTCGCACACCACGAGCTGCGGTTCGGCCGCAAGGGCACGCGCGATCGACAGGCGCTGGCGCTGGCCGCCGGAAAACGCGAACGGATAGCGGTGCTTCGCGTCCGGCGCCAAGCCGACGGCTTCGATCAGCATCGCGATGCGCGCATCGGCATCGCTGCGGTCGGCGGCAATGCCGTGGAACAGCATCGGCTCGGCCAAAGCGTTGTCGATGCGCATGCGCGAATTCAGCGATGCGTACGGGTCCTGGAACACCATCTGCATTGCCCCGCGCAAAGCGCGCGGCCGCCTGTCGCCGATCGCTTGGCCCGCAAAACGAATGGTACCCGCAGCCGCGCGCACGAGCCCGGCGACGGCGTTGGCGACCGTCGTCTTGCCGCTGCCGGATTCGCCGACGATGCCGAAGATTTCGCCGCGTTTGACCGCAAACGAAACGTCGTCGACCGCGCGGAAGCTGCTCTTGCGGCCGAGGCCCAGAAGCCCGCCCGTGCCGTATTCGACCGTGAGATTGGCGACTTCGAGAATGGCGTCGGGCAGTTTCTCGGCGCGCGGGCGCATGTAGCGCTTGCGCAGATCGCTGCGCGCGGCCTGCGCACCCGCCGTTTCGTCGCCGATCGTGGCGAAGCGCGCGAGGCGCGTGTCGATGCGGGGTACGGCCGCCACGAGGCCTTGCACATAGGCGTGCGTGGGCCGCGTCAGCACGTCGGCGACCTTGCCGCTTTCGACGACCTTGCCGCCGCGCATGACCGTGACGCGGTCGGCGATCTCGGCGACCACGCCCATATTGTGCGTGACCAGCAGCACGCCCAAGCCGCGCGCGCGCACGAGGCCGCGCACGAGATCGAGGATCTGGGCTTGCACGGAAACGTCGAGCGCGGTCGTGGGCTCGTCGGCCACCAGCAATTTGGGATCGCACGACAGGGCAGCGGCGATGACGATGCGCTGGCGCTGGCCGCCCGACAATTGGTGCGGATAGGCCTTCAAACGCCGCTCGGGCTCCGGAATGCCGACGGCGCGCAGAAGCTCGAGCGTGCGCGCGCGTGCTGCCGTCCGGTCGAGCCCCAGATGGAAGCGCAGCGTTTCGCCGATCTGGCTTTCGACCGTGAAGAGCGGATTGAGGCTCGTCATCGGGTCCTGGAAAATCGCCCCCACATCGCGCCCCTGCACGATGCCGGCGGCCCGGCCCGTGCGGAAATCGACGTCGCGCCCGGCGATCGCGACCGAGCCTGCCGCCACGCGGCCGGGCGCATCGAGCAGGCCCATCAGCGCGTTGCCGACCGTGGTTTTGCCGGCCCCGGACTCGCCGACGAGCGCGTGGATTTCGCCTTGTGCGATCTCGAGATCGAGCCCGTCGACGGCGGCCACCACGCGCCCGTCTTCGAGCGGATACTCGACGCGCAGACCGCGTATCGCGAGGGCGGCGACGGTCACGCGAGCGACCGCAGTTTGGGATTGAAGCGGTCGCGCAGCCAGTCGCCCACGATGTTGACCGCAAGCACGCCGATCACCAGCGTGAGGGCCGGGAAAAACGCGATCCACCAGATGCCCGAGAACACGAACTCGTTGCCGATGCGGATGAGCGTGCCGAGCGACGGATAGGTTGGCGGCATGCCCACGCCGAGGAACGACAAAGTCGCTTCGGTGAGGATGGCGCCCGCAAGATTGATCGTCGCGATCACGAGCACGCTGCTCATCACGTTCGGCAGGATGTGGCGCCCCAGGATGCGCAAGGGCGGCAGGCCGATGACTTTGGCGGCGCGCACATATTCGCGCTGCACCTCGACCATCGTGGCCGCGCGAACCGTGCGCGCATACTGCACCCATTCGTGGATCGCGATGGCGCCGATCAGGATGAACGGCGCCCACGAAGCGGACGCGGCATCGGGGATCAACGCGCGCGCAAGGCCGCTCACCAGCAATGCGAGCAGGATCGTGGGCAGGCTCAAGATCACGTCGCCCACGCGCATGATCGCGGCATCGAGCCAGCCGCCGAAATAGCCGGCGACCAGCCCCAACGTCACGCCGAGCAAGGCGGCAAGTGCGACCGCGCCGCCGCCGATCAGGATCGAGACGCGGGCGCCGTAGAGAATGGCCGACAGAAGATCGCGGCCCTGGTTGTCGGTGCCGAGGAAATAGCGCGCCTCGCCGCCGACCACGAAAGACGGCGGCAGTTCCGAATCGATCAGATTGTAGGAGGCGATGTCGGTCGGGTCGGCGGGGGCGACCCAGGGGGCCAGCAGCGCCGTCGCGATGAGGGCGACCGCAACGGTCCCCGCAATCGCCACGCTTGTCGGAACGCGCTTCACCTTGCACGCTCGCGCAAGCGCGGATCGACGATCGCGTAGAGCACGTCGACCGTCATGTTGATGGCGACGAACAGGAAGCCCACGAACAGCAGATAGGCCGCCATCACGGGGATGTCGACGAAGCTCACGGCCTGGATGAACAGAAGCCCCATGCCGGGCCATTGGAAGACCGTCTCGGTCACGATCGCGAACGCGATCAGCGCGCCCACCTGCAGGCCCGTGACCGTGATGACCGGCATCAGCGCGTTGCGCAAAGCGAGCGTGAAATGGATGTAGGGGCGCGGCAGGCCGCGCGCGCGCGCAAAGCGGATATAGTCGCTTGCCAGCACGTCGCGCATTTCCGCGCGCACGAGCCGCATGATCAGCGTGATCGAAAACAGCGCGAGCGTGACGGCCGGCAGCACCAGCGAGCGCAGACCGCTCGACGTGAGCAGCCCCGTCGTCCACCAGCCGAGCGCCACCGTTTCGCCGCGCCCGAAAGACGGCAGCCAGCGCAAGCCCACCGCGAACAGCATGATGAGGCCGATCCCGGTCACGAAAGTCGGCATCGAAATGCCGAGCAGCGACACCGCCTGGATCGCCTGCGCGTACCAGGCTTTGGGATGGAGCGCGCTCAGCACGCCGAGCGGAATGCCGAGGCCGAGTGCTATCGCCATCGCCACGGCCACAAGCTCGAGCGTGGCGGGCAGCCGCTCGGCCAGCAATTTGGCCACCGGACGCTGGTTGCGGTAGCTGATGCCGAGATCGCCCACGGCGACGCGGCCGACGAACTTCGCATACTGCACGATCACCGGCGCTTCGAGACCGAGCGCTTCGCGCAGTTCCGCGCGCTCGGCCGGGGTGGCGTCCTCGCGCGACATGATCAGCACCGGATCCCCGACATAGCGGAACATCGCAAAGGCGATGGCGGTTACTGCCGCCATCACCAAAAGCGCCTGCGCAAGCCGGTTGAGAAGAAGTGCGGCCACTCCTTACTTCAGGTTCGCGAACCAGAGCCGCACATACTCGTCGGCGAACACCGGCACTTCGAGCGAATTGCGCATCGCCCAGGCGACCGGCTGCTGGTGGATCGGGATGAACAACGCTTCGTCGCGCGCGATCTTCAGCGACTCGGCCAGCATCGCGCGCCGCTTGGTTTCGTCGAGCTCGGTGCCGGCCGCGTCGGCCAACGCGTCGAGGCGCGGCACGGCCATGCCGTTCGGGTTGTTGCCGCCGAACGTGCCGCGGCGCGAGGCGAAGATCGCCGACAGCACGCTGTAAGTGTCCATCGGCGGCAGCGTGGCCCAGCCCAGCATGTACATGTCGGTCTCGCCGCGATCGACGCGCGGGAAATAGGTCGTGCGGCTCTCGATCTTGAGATCGACCTGCACGCCGATGCGCGTCCACATGGCCGCGATCGCAACGCAGGTCTGCTCGTCGGCGATGTAGCGGTCGTTGGGGCAAGCCAAGCCCACTTTGAAGCCGTTCGGGTAGCCCGCCGCCGTCAGCAGTGCCTTGGCGCGGTCGGGATCGAAGGCGAGCGGCTTGTCGAGATCGGCCGAATAGCCGGGGACCGGCGGGGCCACGAGCGAACCCACCGTGCGCGACTTGCCGCGCATGATGCGGCGCTGGATCGTGTCGAGATCGACCGCGTGCCACAAAGCCTGGCGCACGCGCAGATCGAGCAGCGGATTCTTCTTGCCGGGTTCGGCGATGAGTTCCGGGCGCCAGTTCATGCCGAGGAAGATGAGGCGCAAAGAAGGCTCTTCGACCACCTTGAAACCCGCCGCCTGGCCGATGCGCGCGAGATCCTGCAAGGGGGCGGGTGCGATCATGTCGAGCTCGCCCGACAGCAGGGCCGCCACGCGCGTGGCGTCCGAGCGGATCGGGCGGAACTCGATGCGCTTGAGGTTGTGCTGCGGCTTGTCCCACCAAGCATCGTTGACGACCATGACCGTGCGCGAATCCGGCTGGTAGGTTTCGAGCTTGAAGGGCCCGGTGCCGTTGGCGTTGGTCGAGGCGTACGTCGTGGTGCCCGTGGTGATGTTGCCGGGCTTCAGCGCGTCGTTGCGCGCCATCCAGCTGCGGCTCATGATGAAGATGCCGGAGAGATCGTTGAGCAGCAGCGGATAGGGCCCGCGCAGCACGAAATCGACCGTGAAATCGTCGACCTTCTCGGCCGCCGTCACGTTGGCGAGATTGCCGCGCGCGCGCGCCGTGGGATCGAGCAGGCGCGCGATCGAGGCAACCACGTCGTCGGCCGTGAAGGGCGAACCGTCGTGGAACTTGACGTCGCGGCGCAGGCTGAAGCGCCAGCGATCCGGGGCCACCACCCGCCACGACGTCGCGAGTGCGGGCTCGATCTGCATGTTGCGGTCGCGCCGCACGAGCGGATCGTAGATGTGATGGTGCATGTTGGAGGTGAAGCTCTCCGTATGCGCATAGGGGTCCATCGTGGCGATGTCGCCTTGCGAGGACCAGCGCAGCGTCTGCGCCTGCGCGGCCGAAGCCGCCGACACGCCGGCCGCAACGCCGATCGCGAGCAGCGTTCTAAAGATCGTCATTTCCCGAACCCCCTTCGTTTTTTACGTTTGCCCGTATTTTTACGTTTGCTCGTATTTTTACGTTTGTATGCCGACAGGGTTCGCTTGGAAGCGGCCCGCTGTCAAGAACCCCATCCCATTGACGTGCAATCGGGGTGCAAACGACGCACCAGGCACCCAAGCAGCACGCCCGAAATAGGTTACCTTACGCGACGACCCGCGACCGTCGCCGATTTATCCCCTTGATATTGCACGCATGTAACCACGACGACGATTTCGGTTACATGTTGCCGAACGCGCCAAAAGGCACGTTTGACCGTTCTCTTTCTTCACTTTTCAAACAGCACACGGCGCCGGGGGAGCGCCCAGCGCACGCTGCCTAATTCAAGCACAGAAATGAGAAAATTTCAAGAACAGAGATATTGAGCGCTTATAAGAATTTTCACCCTAAACTGGAGTGGCGCGCCAACGCCAACGCCCAACCAGCGGGAGATGCACAGCTGCCGATACAAGGACGCCAAAGTCGGGCGACGCGACGGAAAGACAAGTAATGAGTCCCATAATCCGCCAATTCGAATCAGGCGCTCAAGCGAGTGAGCAGAATGAGATCCGCCGCGAACCGGCCGAATTTGGGAGGCTTATTTGTTGGTATGCCCTCCCGTCGATTCCGGTGTGCCGTCGAGCTTCTTGTACTGCGCCAGCAGTGACCTCATCTTCTCGTCTCCGCCAGGGCGTGGGAAGGCCTCGCACATACCCTCAAGGGCGAACATCATCGCAGTACATGAGGCACGCAGCGCGTCGTCTATTCCTTCGTCATCTGGGCCGTACCGCAGTTCTTTCACTCGGCCATGCTCATCTTTGACAACGTGCCGCTGAAGGCTGTCCAATGTGCAATGTACGCCATCGTTGCTTAATGGCCTGTAGACCATCTGATAAAGGTGATCGAGTTGGTTTTCCCGAGCGATCGCTTCCCATTTCAGGCCGTCGGTTGTCTCGTTAGCGAGAGACTGCAAAAACTCAACCACCTTTTTGGTGTTCTCCGCGTTCAGCCAGTCGGCCCGCTCGCCCTCCCGGAGCGTCGCCGCCATGTTCTTCCGCTTTGAGCGGAAGTCAGAAGCCATTTTTTCGAGGAACTGCCCATCCTTGTTGATCGCGCGGATGGCGATTGCTCGCTCCGCAGCGGTCCTAGCGAGGGAGCGGACGTCGTTTACCTTTCCGCGCTCAGCGAGCCACAAGGTAGACTCGAACGTCTCGCGACATTGGGCGAATGCGCACCACGATAGCAGCTTTGAATCGTCGGACAGCTTAACCGTAGATGTCAACATCACTTCGGTAGAGAACTTAAGCAACTCGTCCGCCAATGCGAACCAGCCTGAAAACCTAGGGTCTGCTCTGAAATCAATCGTCGCCATCCTTGACCTCGACAGCTTCGGTTCGCCATTTTGGCAGAACTATAATTAATCGAGAATTTTGGCGACACTATACCCCATCGAGGAACCACTCCGACGGCACGCCGATCAGTAAGGCCGCCGATCAACGGCGTCGCCGACCTGCTGCCGTGGCGGCGGGCGTCGCGGGCGCCAACTTCGCAATCGTGACACCGCTTGCGTCGAACCGGCGTCGCTCAGAAAATCAATTGGTAGCGGGTGCCGCGACCGGCGCCGAGACGCTGGATGAGACCGGCCTTGAGAAGGGCAACCAGCGCGTTCTGGACGGTGCGCCGCACCAACCCGGTTTCCGCCACGAGGTCCGCAGGCGTCAGGCGCTGTTCCGGTGCTGAACGGAGGCGAGCGAGCAGGCGGACCGCACTCTCCGACAGTCGTTGCAAGGCCGCATAGCGCGCCCGTGGCGCTTCGATGCCGCCCAGCGCTTTGTCCAAAATCTTCGGGAAAACCACGCCAGTGCCGCGGAGCCAATGGGCCTGCGGATCGACCCGGAATGCACCTTACGACGACGGTGCAATATGGTGCATTTCAGCGGCAAGCCCGAAGCCCAGCGAAACCGCGCTCGAAGCCTGAAAGATTTCTTTTGACTGGTTTCGGCGGCACGCGTCCCGAGCAATGGGCCGGGCCGCCGCTCGACGTCGCTTGTGTTTAAACACCGATCAGCAACGCGACCCCGGCAACCGCCATCGCGGCCCCGCCGAAACGCACGGCCGTCGGGCGCACGCGTGCTGCGAACGTCGCAAGCCCGATGCCGGCCACATGCAGCATGGCACTCGCCGCAAGGAAGCCTGC
>JAIXXA010000176.1 GCA_027490975.1 Rhodospirillaceae bacterium | reverse complement strand
TTCTTGTCAAATCGTTTTGCAAGCGCGCGGAGTCTGCGCCGTCACCCGCAGCGGCGGCGGCAGCAGCGGCCCGAAGGGACTCTTCCTAAAGCGACCAGCCGCCGTCGATCTTGTATTCGGCCCCGGTGATAAAGCTGGATTCGTCGCTGGCCAGAAACAGCACGAGCTGGGCGATTTCCTCAGCGGTCGCGAGCCGCCCCATCGGCTGGCGCGCGATGAAATCCTTGCGCGCTTGAACGGGATCGGCGAAGGCGCCAATGCGACCCTGCAGCGAAGGTGTGTCGACCGTGCCCGGGCAGATCGCGTTTACGCGTATGCCCTGGCGCACATGGTCGGCCGCCAGCGCCTTCGTAAGCCCGATCACGGCGGCCTTCGTGGTGCCGTAAACGAAACGATTCGGCGCGCCCTTGATCGACGAAGCGCCCGACGACATGTTGACGATCGCCCCCTTGCCCTTGGCAACCATCGCGGGCAGCAGCGCCTTCGTGACCCAAAACATCGAGCGGACGTTGAGGTTCATCGAAAAATCCCAGGCCGCGTCGTCGCAGTCGAGGATCGTGCCGTGATGCACGAAGCCCGCGCAATTGAACAGCACGTCGACCGCACCGACGGATTCGGCGGCTGCAAACACCGCCGCACGGTCCATCACGTCGAGCGTGCGAATCTCGATGCCCGGCGTTTTGCCGAGTTCGGCAAGTTTCGCTGCATCGATGTCGGTCGCGATCACGCGCGCACCCTCGGCCGCAAACAGCTTGGCGCTGGCAGCACCGATCCCTTGGGCGGCGGCCGTTATGAAGGCGGTCTTGCCGGCAAGTCTCGAACCCATCGTTTTTCTCCCCGTTTGCTTCTGTCGCTTCAGGCGCGCGCGCTTGGCGCGTCGTCGCGGCGGTAGTTTTCGATCATCTCGTCGATCGACGCGTCGGCCGCAAAACCCATCGCCAAGGCGCGCTTGGCCGCCATACGCGCAGGCCAGCCGGCGACGATCTTGGCGATCGCCGGATCGTGTTTCCATTCGATCAGCGCATAGGCCGCTTCGCCTGCCGCACGGCGCAGCCCCTCGGCCATCTCGCGGACGGTGACATCGAGCGAGGGCAGCAGCAGCGTGCGGTTCCAGCCCCAATCCCCGTCGGCAAGATCGTGCGCGCGGATGAAGGCGTCGACGCAGCGGCGCGGGCTCAAAAGCGGCATCCAGGTCTCGGGATCGACCGGGCACACGGCACGGCTCCCCGCGAGCGGTTCGCGCAGGATCGACGACGCGAAGGTCGACGCCGCAAGATTGGGTTTTCCCGGCCTTACGACGATAGTCGGCAGACGCAGGCTACGCCCGTCGACGTAGCCCTTGCGCGCATAGTCGGCGACCAACAATTCGCCGATCGCCTTCTGCGTGCCGTACGAGGTCTGCGGCGTGATTCGGAAATCGTCGGGTATGACCGGCGGCAGTCCGCCGCCGTAACACGCAAGCGACGAGGCGAAGACGAGCTTGATCGGCTGCGGCAGGCGGCGTGCGGCTTCCAGCACTTCGCGCGTCCCGTCGAGATTGACGCGGTAGCCCAGATCGAAATCGCGTTCGGCGCCCGAACTCACCACGCCGGCGAGATGGAAGATCGCGCCCGTATCGGGCGCGACGAGCCGGTCGATCGTCGCCGAATCGTCGACGTCGCCCAACTGCAATTCGATGCGCGGATCGGCCGGGATGCCGGGCGCTTCGGCAATGTCGAACAGCACGATCTTCGAGATTTCCTGCAGCTTGCCGCTGCGGTCGACGAGCGTGCCCCGCTTCAGCAGTTCGCCCGCAAGCTTTTTGCCGAGCATGCCGGTTCCGCCCGTGATCACCACGCGCATCGTCGATCTCCCCCTAGCCGTTTTTGGCGTTTTCTTCGGGCGGCAAAGCGCCTTGGGCAAACAAATGCCGATTCACGCAATTGCGCAACCGATTTTCCTTGAGATAGTCGCGGATCGTCGCTGCCGCCTTGAAGCGCAGATCGCGCCAGCTCTCGGGACTGTAGAATGCCGCGTGCGGGCTCAAGATCAAGCGTCCCGCCAGCCACGACGGCGGCAGCCGATAGGCGGCGACGAGCGGATCGTCGGGATCGGGCGGCTCTTGCGGCAGCACGTCGAGCCCTGCCCCGCCGACCCTGCCCTTCTCGATCGCGGCCAGCAACGCAGCCGTGTCGACGATGGGGCCGCGCGCGGTGTTGACCACTATCGCCCCCGGCTTCAAGCGTTCGAAGGCACCGTGGCCGAACAGGCCGTGCGTGTCGCTCGTCAACGGACAATGGATCGACACGATGTCGGTTTCGGCCAGCATCTCGAACAAGGTTTCGAAGCGGCGATAGGGCAAAGCGGCGACGGCCGCCTCGCGCAACAGCGGATCGTGGTAGACCACGTCGAAGCCGAAAGCGGCGGCGCGCGAAGCGGCCGCCCGCCCGATGCGGCCCATGCCGACAATGCCGAAGACCTGCCCGCTCAAGCGGCGCATCAAAGGAGGGGCGTCCCAGCGCCAGCCGGCCTGCGGATCGAGGCTCAGCATCTCGGCGTAGGTGCCGAGCCCGCGCCGCAGCGACAGCACCATGGCGATGGCGTGGTTCGCGACTTCCTCGGTGCCGTAGTCGGGCGTGTTGCACACGACGATGCCGCGCTCGGCGCAGGCTTCGAGATCGACGCGGTCGAAGCCCACGCCATGGCGCACAACGATGCGCGCGCGCACGAGTTTGTCGGCAACGGCGCGGTCGATCGGCATGTCCTGCCACAACAGCACGCCGTCGGCGCGCGACCACGAACTGTCGGGGATCTGCAGCGGATCGCGCGCGCGATGCACGATGAATTCGGCTTCGGGCAGCGCTTGCGCCTCGATGTCGGGCAAGCCCGGATACTGCGCATCGGGAATGAGAATGCGCATCGCGGCCGTCAGCCGAAGAAACCGGCTTGGCGCGCGATGCGGTAAAGTCCGCCAGCCGCCGCATCGTCGCCTGAAACGGTTGCGGCCGTAATGCCGGCCACGTTGAGGGCGATCGCGTAGTGCTGTGCGAGCGGCATGCCGCCGATGACGGCCACGCTGGCGGGCGCGAACTGCGCCTTGGCGGCCGCGACTTCCTCGCCGATCAGCACGCCCGAAAGAAAACTCGATGCCGCATCGCGGCCCAGCCCCTCAAGCAGGCCTGCCGTGCGCACGGTGAAAAGATGGTGCAGAAGCCCGCCCGGCGCTTGCGCGCGCACAAGGCCGCGCGCGAAGGCGGCGGCGTCGTGCGGCGCCTCGTTCATCAGGCGGCCGAGGATCGAATGGCGGCGCATCACGGCGAACACTTCGCCGGTCATGAAAGTGGCGAAGCGCACGACCCTGCCGCCGGCAATTACGGCCCATTTGGAATGGGTGCCGGGCAGGCACACCACACCGTCTTCGATGCCGCTGCCGAAAATCTGCGTCTCTTCGCCGCGCATCACGTCGGGGCCGGCCGGCCCCACGCCGTGCAGGCCCGGCACGATGAAGATGCGTCGGCGCGGATCGGGCACGGGCGCGAGCCTGCCCGCGAAATCGGCGGGCGCTGCCGGGATCGGCAGATAGGGCGCTTCGACCCAGCCTTGCGCCGAGCCGATCATGCCGGACATCAGCGTGGGCGGCGAACCGGGTGCGTCGATCCAGTCGCCCGCCATCTTGGTGAGGGCCGCCGAGAAATCGCTGTTGCGCACCGCAAGGATGCCGGGGCCGTCGACACGGCGTTCGAGAACGAAACCGCTTTCGTCGATGCGATAGGCGCGGCAGTTGCTCGTCCCCCAATCGATTCCGACAAAAGCGGCCATAAGCTTCCCCTTACCGCAGCAGCGGTTCGATCCGGTCGAGCGCTTCGCTGAGGCGCGCGGGATCGGTCGCAAAGCACAGCCGCACGAAGCCTTCGCCCTCGGGCCCGAAGGCGCGGCCCGGGGCAAGGCCGACATTGGCCTCGCGCACGAATTTTTTGCACAGCGCAACCGAGTCCGACATGCCGTCCACCGCGAAGAAGGCGTAGAACGCCGCTTGCGGGCGCGTGAGCCGCACGCGGCCCATCGCCGACAGGCGCTGGAAGGCGATGTCGCGCGCTTGCGCGTATTCCGCACGGATCGTGCGCACGAAATCCTCCTGCTGCAACGCGACCACGCCCGCGCGCTGCACGAAGGTGGTGGCACCCGACGTGTTGAACTCGACGATCTTGCCGAGCGTGTCGACGACGGCTTTGGGGGCGACGAGCCAGCCGAGGCGCCAGCCGGTCATGCACCAGCCCTTCGAAAACGAATTCACGATCATGACCGGATCGTCGGGACCCGCGAAATCGAGCAGCGACGGCGCTTTTTCGGCGTCGTAGACGATGCGCTCGTAGACGTCGTCGCCGATCGCCCAGATGCCGCGCTTGCGGCAGAATTCGACGACGGCTTTGAGCTCTTCGGGCGTGGCAAGCCAGCCCGTGGGATTGCCCGGCGAGTTCAAGAAAATCGCTTTGGTGCGCGCATCGCACGCGGCGAACAGCCGCTCGAGATCGAGCGACCAGCCGCGCGCGCCTAAAACGAGCGGCACGCGGCGCACTTCGCCGTTCAGATGCTGCACCATGTCGGCTGCGTTGGGCCACAGCGGCACCGCGAACACCACATTGTCGCCCGGATCGACGATGAGCTGCATCGCGATCTGGATCGCCGAATTGCCCGAGGCGGTAACGCAGATGCGATCGGCGTCCACATCCACGCCGCGCAAGCGCCGTATGTAGTCCGCGATCGCCGTACGCAGCTCGGGCCGGCCGAGGCTCGAGGCGTAGAACTGATAGCCGTCGTCGATCGCCTTGTGCGCTTCGGCCACGACAGCAGCCGGGGCCGTGCGGCTGCCCTCGCCGAACCACAGCGGAATGAGGCCCGGCTTTTCCATCGCGTCTTTGGAGACTTCGCGGATCAGGGAACCCAGCAGGTTCTTGGAACTTTCACGCAAGGCAAGCGAGGGGGTCATGGCTACTCCGAAAACAACGGCGACGGCGCAGGCTTTTATAGGGACAAATCGAGAGCCCCGCTAGATGGCGCGCTTGAAACGCGCCGCCTAGACCGGCGTGTCGCGCGCTACGCCCTCGGAGGTTTCGCTGCCGGGGCGGTATTTGTAGACGCCTGTACCCGTCGAAACCAAGCGGCCGGTCGAGTCGCGGATCTCGATCGTGGCAAAGAAAATCGACTTGCCGCCCGGGTTGGCGATTCCGCGCGCCACGAGACGGTCGCCCATCTTGGCGACCGACACGAACTGCGTATTCAGCGACAGCGTGGAGGCGCGCCGGATGCGATTCGGATGCGGGCACCAGCAGCCCGCAAAACCGCCCGCCGCATCGGCCAAGGTCGCGATCACGCCGCCGTGCGCCACGCCCGAGCGGTTGCGGTGCCGCGTGTCGATTTCGAGCGCCAATTCGACGTAGAATTCGCGCCACACGATCGGCGCATAGCCGACGAGATCGCGAAAAGCGCTGTGGTCGTCGTTCCACATCCAATCGGGGACGTCGCTCATGGCGCCACCCTAGCCGCACAGGCCCCGCTTCGTCCATTGACGCAAAGCGCATCTCGGCCTTTAACTGCGATTGGGCAAGGAAACGAATTTCGGCTCCGAGGATTCGAAAAGATGGCATTGCGCGCGCGTACCGGCGGCCGGATTCTGGTCGACCAACTGCTCCTGCACGGCACCGACATGGCCTTCTGCGTGCCTGGCGAAAGCTATCTCGACGTGCTCGACGCGCTCCACGACAGCCGCCAGGTCAAGCTCGTGAATGCGCGCCACGAGGCGGGGGCCGCCAATATGGCCGACGCCTACGGCAAGCTCACGGGGCGGCCGGGTATAGCGCTCGTCACGCGCGGGCCGGGCGCCTGCCATGCGGCCGTGGGCGTGCACACGGCGTATCAGGATTCCACACCGCTCATTCTGCTCGTGGGCCAGGTCGGGCGCGATGCGACCGACCGCGAAGCGTTCCAGGAGATCGACTATCGCCAGATGTTCGGGCCGGTCGCCAAATGGGCAGCCCAGATCGACCGCACCGACCGCATTCCGGAATACATGGCGCGCGCGTTCCACGTGGCGACCTCGGGCCGCCCCGGCCCCGTGGTGCTGGCCTTGCCCGAGGACATGCTGACCGAGACCGCAACGGTGGCGGACGCAGCCCCCTATCGCGCGGTGCAGGCCGCCCCCGACGCGGCCGCGATCAGCCACGTGCGCGCGTTGCTGGCGCAAGCCAAGCGGCCGCTCCTGATCGTCGGCGGCTCGTGCTGGAGCGATGCGGGCAGCCTCGCCCTGCAGAAATTCGCCGAGGCAAACGCGCTGCCCGTCGCCGTCAGCTTCCGGCGCATGGATGCGTTCGCCAACGACAGCGCGTGCTATGCGGGCGAATTCGGCACGGTCACGTCGCCTGCCCTGCTCGCGCGCGCCAAAGAGGCCGATTTGCTGCTCGTCGTGGGCGCGCGGCTGGGCGAGATGACGACGCAAGGCTATTCGATGCTGGAGCCGCCGCGCGCGCGGGCGACGCTCGTCCATATCCACCCGTCGGCCGAAGAGACGGGCCGCGTCTTCAATGCCGACCTCGCGGTGCAGGCAAGCGGCAGTGCTTTTGCGCTGGCGGCGCAAACGATGGCGCCGATCGCCGATCCTGTGTGGCGCGATTGGACACGGCAGGCCCATGCGGATTGGCGCGCCACGCTCGAGCCCACGCCCTACAACGGCGCGCTCGATATGGGCCGCGCCATGCGCGCCCTCGCCGCCGAATTGCCCGCCGCCTTCACCGTCACGGTCGATGCCGGCAACCATACGGGCTGGCCGCAGCGCTATCTGCCGTTCACGCGCCCGGCCCGGCTTGTGGGGCCAACCTCGGGGGCGATGGGCTATTCGGTGCCCGCAGCCGTCGCCGCCTCGCTCGTCGATCCCGAGCGCGTCGTCGTGGCATGCGTGGGCGACGGCGGCTTCATGATGGCGGGCCAGGAGATCGCGACTGCGCGCCAGCATGGCGGCACACCGATCGTGCTCGTGTTCAACAACCGCACCTACGGCACGATCCGCATGCACCAGGAGCGCGAACATCCGGGCCGCGTGGTCGGAACCGATCTCGTCAATCCGGATTTCGCGGCGTTCGCAAAAGCGCTGGGCTGCTTTGGCGCCACCGTCGAGACGACGGACGCGTTTCTGCCGGCATTTCGCGCAGCCGTCGCGTCCAAACTACCCGCCGTGATCGAACTCAAGACCGACCCCGAAATGATCACGACGCGCACGACCATCACCGCCATCCGCGAAGCCGCCTTGAAGCGCCAAGCCGCTGGGAAGATCTGACATGTCCGACATCGAAATCGCCCGCAAGGCAACGCTTGCACCCTTGGCTGCCGTCGCCGCCAAGCTCGGCATTCCGGATGACGCGCTCGAATTCTACGGCAAGACCAAAGCCAAGATCGATCCGGCAGCGCTGCCGCAGGCGCGCAAACCCGGCAAGCTCATCCTCGTGACGGCCATCAACCCGACCAAAGCGGGCGAAGGCAAGACGACGACGACGATCGGCCTTGGCGACGCGCTCAACCGCATCGGCAAGCGCACGGCGATCTGCCTGCGCGAACCGTCGCTGGGCCCCTGCTTCGGCCAGAAAGGCGGGGCCACCGGCGGCGGCTACGCGCAGATCGTGCCGATGGCCGACATCAATCTGCATTTCACCGGCGACATCCACGCGATCGGCACCGCGCACAATCTGCTGGCCGCCCTCGTCGACAACCACGTCTATTGGGCCAAGGCACCTGCGGTCGATCCCAAGCGAATCACGTGGCCGCGCGTGATGGACATGAACGACCGCGCCTTGCGCGATCTCGTGACGGGGCTGGGGGCCGGCAACGGGGCTGCGCGCCAGACGCGCTTCGACATCACCACCGCGTCCGAAGTGATGGCGATCCTGTGCTTGGCGTCGGACGCGCACGATCTCGAGAAGCGGCTGGCGCGCATCGTCGTCGCCGACAACAAGGACGGCAGCTTCGTGACGGCTTCCGATCTCAAAGCCTCGGGTGCGATGGCGGCATTGCTCAAAGAGGCAATCAAGCCCAATCTCGTGCAAACGCTCGAGAACAATCCCGTGTTCGTGCACGGCGGGCCGTTTGCGAACATCGCGCACGGCTGCAATTCGGCGATCGCCACCAAGATGGCGCTGGGCCTTGCCGACTACACGGTCACCGAAGCGGGCTTCGGCGCCGATTTGGGGGCCGAGAAATTCCTCGACATCAAATGCCGCCAAGCGGGTCTCGCCCCCGACCTTGCCGTCGTCGTGGCGACCGTGCGGGCGCTCAAACTGCAAGGCGGGGCGGACGCCAAGGCGCTCGGCACCGAAGACGTCGCTTCGGTCGAGCGCGGCCTTGCCAATCTCGTGCGCCATGTCGAAAATCTTCGCAAATTCGGGCTTCCCGTGCTGGTCGCGATCAACGCCTTCACGACCGACACCGACGCCGAATGGCGCGCCATCGAAGCGGCGTGCTCGGCCGCCGGCACGCAAGCCATCCGCGCCCAGCATTGGGCCAAGGGCGGTGCGGGTGCCGAAGACCTCGCGCGTGCCGCGGTGGCACTGATCGAGAAAGGTACGGCGCGCTACAAGCCGCTCTATCCCGACGACATGAAGCTCAAGGAAAAGATCGAAACCATCGCACGCGAAATCTACCGCGCGGGCTCGGTGAGTTTTTCGAGTGCGGCCGCCAAGCGGCTTGCCGCCCTCGAAAAAGCGGGCTTCGGCCATCTGCCCGTCTGCATGGCCAAGACGCAGTATTCGTTTGCGGCCGATCCCGATCTCAAAGGTGCGCCCAGCGGCCACGACGTGCCGGTACGCGAAGTGCGCCTGTCGGCGGGGGCGGGCTTCGTGGTGGCGCTGGCAGGCGACGTGATGACGATGCCGGGCCTGCCGCGCATCCCCGCCGCCGAAGCGATCGGCCTCACGGCAGACGGCGAAATCGACGGAATCTTCTGACGTGGAAAAAGCGGGGCTGCGGCCCATCCTGATGGCCGTGGCGGCGATGGCGCTGTTCGCGTCGATGGATGCCGTGAACAAGCATCTCACGCAGATCTATCCGGTGGCGCAGATCATGGCCGTGCGCTTTGCGATCTTCGTCGCGATGGGCTGCTGGCTCGCGCGCACCGGCCCCTGGATCGTGTTTCGCACGCGCGCGCCCTGGTGGCAGGCGCTGCGCACGGCGGTGCTTCTGATCGAGATGCTGCTTTTCATCTTGGCCTTCCGCACATTGCCGCTTGCCGACGTTCACGCCGTGGCGGCAACCGCCCCGCTGCTGGTGACGGCTCTTGCCTATTTCTTCCTGCGCGAAAAGGTCGATGCGAAGGGCTGGCTGCTCGTGGCGGGCGGCATGGCGGGGGCGGTGCTGATCGTCGGCCCGTCTTTCGACGAACTTGGCCCGAGCCTGTGGCTTGCGGTCGCGGCGGCCCTCGCCTGGGCCGTCTACCAGGTGCTGACGCGCGTCGTTTCGAGCCGCGACGATACGCACATCACCACGCTGCACACGCCCCTCGTCGGTGTGGTGATCCTGGGCACCGTCGCCGCCTTCGACTGGCACACCCCCGACGCAATCGGCTGGGCGATGCTGATCCTGGGCGGCTCGTTCGGGGCCGTCGCCCATATTCTGATGGTGCGCGCCTTCACGCTCGCACCCGCAAGTGCCCTGCAGCCCTACAACTACACGCTGCTGCTGTTCGCGACCCTGTTGGGCCTTGCGATCTTCGGCGACGTGCCGGGGCTGTGGACCTGGATCGGTGCCGGCATCGTGGTCGCCTGCGGCATCGTCGCGATGCGGCGTGCCGCTAAATCGTGAAACCAGGATCGTGCAGGGTGCGGCTGTCGGCGGGGGCTTGGTCGCGCGCGAACATGCCATAGTCGCGGATCACGCCCGCCACGCGCAGGCGATAGTCGGCGAACACGCCGCCGCGCCCGGCGGTTTGCGCGTCGCGATGGCACGGGCGGTTGCGCCAATTCAAGATCGACGCCTCGTCGCGCCAGAAAGACAACGACAGCATCTTGCCGTCGTCGACGAGGCTCTGGAAGCGTTCGACCGAGATAAACCCATCGACAGCCTCGAGCTCGGCGCGCAAGGCCGCCGCATGGTCGAGATATTCTTGCTTGCGGCCCTTGGCCGGCCGCACTTCGAAAATCACGGCGATCATCGTCTAGCTCCCCAACAGGCGCTCGGCTTCGGCCGCCCGGATGTCCCAGCGGCAGGTCGCGGTTACGTGCGCGACTTGCTGCTGCAGGCGCGCTTCGAGGGCCGGGTTTTTTGCGGCAAACGCCTCGGCGATCGCGGCGGCGGACGAGACGTAGGCTTGCGGATCGATATTGCCGGCCACGACCGGCGCCAAGATTCCGAAATCGCCGACGGTTTCCGGCAAGGCGCCGAGTGCGGTCGTGACGACGACGCAGCCTGCCGCCATCGCCTCCATGACCGCGATCGACGACGTCTCGGCCGCGACGTTCGGGTAGAACAGCAGCACGGCGCGTTTAAGCGCCTCGGCGAGCACAGGCTGCGGCACGTTGCCGTGATAGGCGACGCCGGCCGCCGCCTTGGCTTCGGCCGCCAGCAACAGCCAGCTTGGCTGGCGGCGAAACAGATTGTTGGCCGGATAGAAATCGAAGCTCGAAAACACGTCGAGCGTGAGTTCGGGCCGCAGCGCGTGCAGATTCTTGAAAAAGGCAAGCGCTTGTTTGAGGCCCTTGTAGGGCACGGACGTAAACGCCGCACGCGGCGCCTTGGCGGCGAGGATGGCTGCGCCGGGCGCGAACAAGGTTTCGAACCGTGGGCCGATCGCGTTGCGCAGAATGTCGATTCGATCGGCCGCAACGCCGCCCGCCGCATAGTTGGCCTTGTGCCACTCGCTCACGCACAAAATGCGGTCGCGCGGATGGTCAAGGTCTGCCAACAGCGCCGCTTCCTCGGTGCCCGGCACGATCACATTGTGCTGCCAGGCATAGATCGGCCCCGCAAAACCTTGCTCGCGCAGCGGCGCCAAGAGATCCACGGCCGAAGTCACGAATACCGCATCGAAGTCGCCTTCGAGCGCGCCAGACCAGCGCAGCTGGTCCACGCCGCGCAGGCGGCCGCCCGCGCGCGTGGTCCCCGTGAAAACGGCCACATCGTGCCCGCGTCGTGCGAGTGCGAGCGCCAAATACACTTGCGCCGATTCCGAACCCGGCAAAGGGGCAGCGAACGGCGTCTCGACGTCGTAGTCGTGCGCCAAGTTCGGATTGACGAAGGCGAGCTTCATGGCCTGATTCGACGAATGAACATGGCAATTGGAATAGCTCGGTTGAAAGCTTTTGTCCAAACGGGCAGAGAAGCGATGGACGACAAAAAGAAGCGCGGGGCATGGGCTTGCCGACCAACGCCGCGATCGCGGGCCGAACGGGGCCGTGCTTCAGCCTTTGGCGGCGTCGGTGCCGAATCACCGCCCTTCGAATTTGGGGCGACGTTTTTCGAGGAAGGCGCGGTAGCCCTCGAGATAGTCGCGCGTGTCGCAATTGGCGAAGCCTTCGAGATAGTCGGCCCGCGTAAGCGGCTTGGGCGAGCGCAGCCGACGCGCGAATTTCTTGTGCCAGCGGTTCGACAAAGGTGCGCCGGCTGCAATGCGCACAGCCGATGCGTAAGCCTCCTCCTCGACCTTTGCGTCCGCCACCACGCGCGTGACAAGGCCTTTGTCTTTGGCTTCGGCCGCACCGAACACGCGCGCCTCGAGCAGGATTTCCTTGGCGACGGCCTCGCCCACGAGCCCGATCAGCGCCGACAATTCCGGATAGGCCATGATCACGCCGATGCGGTTGATCGGCACGCCGAAGCGGGCCCCCTCGCCCGCAATGCGCAGATCGCACATGCTGGCGATCTCGAGGGAGCCGCCCACGCACAGCCCCTTGACGAGGGCCACGACCGGATGGCGGCATTCGCCGACCGCCGCCAAGGTCGCATGCATCGTGCGCCCGTAGGCGATGGCGAGCTTCGTGGTCTTGCGCGTCTTCTCGAACTCGGAAATGTCCGCCCCCGGCCCGAAGGCGTGGTCGCCGGCGCCGCGCAGCACGATGCAGCCGATGTCCGGCTCGGCATGGAGGGCGCGCATGACCTCGCCGAGTTTGGCCCACATGGCGGACGAGATCGCGTTGAGCTTGGCCGGCCGGTTCAGGATCACCGTCACGATGCGCGGATCGCCCGCAGCCGTGCGGTCGACCAGCACCGGATCGTCCGGGGCCGTTTCGTAAAGCTTCGGCGGCGTGCGGCGTTTGGCGGCCATGGCGATTCCCCCTCGATTTGGCCCGAGCTTAGGCGAACAGCAAGCACTTGCGCAAAGCCGCAAAATCCTTGCTTGCGGCTGCTGCGGCGGCGGGCCTAAAAATAAGGGTTATCCCGCATCCAGCCTTCGCCCAGGACCCGCCATGTCGCCCGAAGAAATCGCCCAGACGACCGCCCGCATCCTGATCGAAACCAAGGCGATCCATTTCAATCCCGCCAACCCCTACATCTTCACCTCCGGCTGGGCGAGCCCGACTTATTGCGACTGCCGCAAGCTGATCGGCTTTCCGCGCGCGCGCAACAAGCTCATGGACATGGCGGTGACCGTGATCGAGCGCAAGATCGGCTTTGCCGGCATCGATGCGGTCGCGGGCGGCGAAACGGCCGGCATCCCCTACGCCGCCTGGATCGCCGAACGCCTCGAACTGCCGATGCTCTATGTGCGCAAGAAGCCCAAGGGCTTCGGGCGCAACGCCCTGATCGAGGGCGACCTGCGCGAAGGCCAGCGCGTGCTGCTGGTCGAAGATCTCGCGACCGACGGCAAATCGAAAATGCATTTCGTGAACGGGCTGCGCGAGGCGGGTGCGCAGGTCGCGCACAGCTTCGTCGTGTTCCATTACGGCATCTTCCCCGGGAGTGTCGCGGGCCTCAAAGCCGAAGGGGTCGATCTGCACGCGCTCGCAACCTGGTGGGACGTGCTCAAGGAAGCCCAAGCCCAGAAGGCCTACAGCGAGGCCGAACTCGCCGAGGTGCGCAAATTCCTCGAAGCACCCGCCGTGTGGTCCTATGCGCATGGCGGCATCGGCCCCGACGGCACCAAAAAAGCCGGATGAAACGCGTGCGCGCCCTTCTGCTCGCATTGGCCGCAATGCTCGGGCTGGGCAGTGCAACGCAGGCGCAATCGCACGACTCGCTGACGATCGGCATTTCGCAGTTTCCGTCCACGCTGCATCCGATGTTCGACGCTATGGCAGCCAAATCCTACGTGCTCGCGATGGCGCGCCGGCCGCTCACGACCTACGACAAAGACTGGAACCTCGTCTGCCTCATGTGCGAGACGCTGCCGACCTTCGAAAACGGCGGCGCCAAGCGCGTTGCGTTGCCCGACGGCAAAGAGGGTGTGGAAGTCGTTTTCCGGCTCAAGGACGGCTTCAGATGGGGCGACGGCGTGCTCGTCTCCCCGCGCGACGCGATCCTCGCCTGGGACATCGGCCGGCATCCGCGCTCGGGCGTGTCTGGCGGGGAAAGCTACCGGCGCATCTTGAGCGTCGTCGCCAAAGACGAACGCACGATCGCCTTCACGAGCGACCGCGTGACCTTCACCTACAACGATTTCAGCCAGTTCGAATTCATCCCCGACCATGTCGAGCGGCGGATCTTCGAGAGCGATCCCGAAACCTACCGCCGCCGCACGACCTTCGATACCGAACCCATGAACCCCGCCTTGTTCAACGGCCCCTATCGCATCGCCGAGATCCAGCAGGGAGCGGCGATCATGCTCGTGCCCAACGGCCAATGGCATGGCACCCCTCCCGCCTTCAAACGCGTGGTCGTGCGCGCGATCGAGAATACGGCGGCTCTCGAAGCCAATCTCCTGTCGGGCAGCATCGACTACGTGGCGGGCGAGCTTGGCTTCACGCTCGACCAGGCATTGGCGCTCGAAAAGCGCCACCCGACGCGTTTCGATTTCCAGTATCTGCCCGGCCTGATCTACGAGCATATCGACCTCAATCTCGATCTGCCCGCCTTCCAGGACAAGCGCGTGCGCCAAGCGCTGATCCTGGCGACCGACCGGGCGGCCTTGG
>JAIXXA010000173.1 GCA_027490975.1 Rhodospirillaceae bacterium | reverse complement strand
TCGCCGAGCAAATTCACGATCGACATGGCCGACGGGCGCACGGTCGAGATCGACGTGCAGCCGCTGTCGGACGGCGGCTCGGTCTCGAGCTTCACCGACATCAGCGACCGCGAGGCGGCCCAAGAGGCGCTGCGCATCGCCAAAGAACAGGCCGAACTTGCCGACCGTTCGAAGTCGCAGTTCCTCGCCAACATGAGCCACGAATTGCGCACGCCGCTCAACGCCATCATCGGCTTTTCCGAGATCATGACCGACCGGCTGTTCGGACCGCTCGGCGACGCGCGCTACGAGGAATACGCGCGCGACATCCGCGAGTCCGGCCGCCATCTGCTGACGCTCATCAACGACATTCTCGACCTCTCCAAGATCGAAGCGCGCCAGGCCACTTTGCGCGAAGAGCAGGTATCACTCGCCGAAGTGGTCGACGCGTGCGTGCGCCTCGTCGACGACCGCGCGCAGCGCGGCAATCTCGCCCTTGCGATCGCCGATTTCGACGAGTTCCCGCCGATCTGGGCCGACCGGGTCAAGCTCAAGCAGATTCTGCTCAACCTGCTGTCGAACGCGATCAAATTCACGCCGGCGGGCGGCAGCGTGGGACTTTCGGGTGCCCGCGGGCCCGACGGCAGCCTCGTCGTTCGCGTGACCGATACCGGCATCGGCATGCGCGCGCAAGACATCCCGACCGCCTTGCAGCCGTTCCGCCAGGTCGAGAGCAGCTTGAGCCGCAAGCACGAAGGCACGGGGCTCGGCCTGCCGCTGACCAAAGCGATCATCGAGATGCACGGCGGCGCGCTTGCGATCGCCTCCATTCCGGGCAAAGGCACGACCGTGTCCTTCACGATCCCGGCCGAGCGCGTGATCGATCCCCAGGGCCTCACCGATTCGATGCTTACCGAAGCCATCCAAGCGGCGCGCGGCCCTTTGTAGGGGCATGAAGTTGCTGCTATAAGCGCCGGATCGAATTTCCAAGGGCGTGCCAAGAACGGGCGGGAGACAGCCGAATGCCGGGCGACATGACGCAACTCAAAGCGCTGATCGCGCGCGTGGCCGACGGCCATGCGCTGACCGAGAGCGAAGCCGGCGACGCGTTCGAGATCGTGATGTCGGGCAATGCCACGCCGGCGCAGATGGGCGCTTTTCTGATGGCGCTGCGCTTGCGCGGCGAAACGGTCGACGAGATCGCGGCGGCCGCGCGCACGATGCGCGCCAAAGCGCTCAAGGTCGTCGCCCCCGACGGCGCGGTCGAAGCGGTCGGCACGGGCGGCGACGCCTCGGGCTCGTTCAATATTTCGACGGCCGCGTCGTTCGTGCTCGCGGGCTGCGGCCAGAAGGTCGCCAAACACGGCAACCGCGCGTTCACGTCGAAATCGGGGGCGGCCGACGTGCTGACGGCACTCGGCGTCAATATCGAGTGCGATCTGAAGCTCGTCGAATACGCGATCTCGAAAGCGGGCGTGGGCTTCATGATGGCGCCGCGCCACCATTCGGCCACGCGCCACGTGGCGGGCGTGCGCGTCGAGATGGGCACGCGCACGATCTTCAATCTGCTGGGGCCGCTGTCGAACCCGGCCGGGGTCAAGCGCCAGCTCGTCGGCGTGTTTGCGCGCAAATGGGTGGCGCCGCTTGCGCACACGCTCGGCCGCCTCGGCTCGGAGCGCGCGTGGGTCGTGCACGGCTCGGACGGGCTCGACGAAATCACCACGACCGGCCCCACCTACGTGGCCGAGCTCAAAGACGGCGCGGTGCGCGAATTCGAAGTGAGGCCCGAACAAGCGGGCCTATCGCTTGCCAAGCCCGCCGACCTCAAGGGCGGCACGCCGGCCGAAAACGCGGCAACCATGCGTGCCCTGCTCGGCGGCGCCAAAGGCCCGGTGCGCGACGTGGTGCTGCTCAACGCTGCCGCCGTTCTCGTGATTGCGGACGCGGCCGCCGATCTCGGCACCGGTGTGGCTCAAGCCGCCGCCGCGATCGACAGCGGCAAGGCGCTCGCCGCCCTCGAGGCACTCGTGGACATCACCAACCGGTCCGGCGCATGAGCGACGTTCTTGCCCGCATCCTCGCCGACAAGCGCGTCGAAGTCGCCGCCCGCCGCGCTGCCGTGCCCGAAGAAACGATCGCCGCGAAGCTGGCCCAGGCCCCCAAAGTGCGCGGCTTTGCCGCAGCCTTGCGCAAGCGCGCGCAGGCCGGCGACGTGGCTTTGATCGCCGAGATCAAAAAAGCCTCGCCGTCCAAAGGCCTCATACGCGCCGATTTCGATCCGGCGCGCTTGGCCGAGGCCTATCGCAACGGCGGCGCCGCGTGCCTTTCCGTGCTGACCGACGAGGCCTATTTCCAGGGCAAAGATGCTTACCTCCAGCAGGCGCACGCGGCCGTCGCCTTGCCGATCCTGCGCAAGGATTTTGTCGTCGATCCCTACCAGCTGCGCGAAACGCGCGCATTGGGCGCCGATTGCGCGCTCCTGATCCTTGCCGCACTCGACGATTGCCAAGCCCAGGACCTGTGCGAAACGGCCCTCGAACTCGGGCTCGACGTGCTCGCCGAAGTGCACGACGCCGCCGAATTGGCGCGCGCCCTCGCCTTGCCCAAGCGTGCCGGCAACGGTGCCGAGACGCTGATCGGCGTCAACAACCGCAACCTCAAAACGCTCGCGGTCGATCTTGCGACGTTCGAGGCCCTCGCCCCGCACGTGCCGCGCGACCGGCTGCTCGTCGCCGAAAGCGGCATTCGCGATCCGGGCGATATCGCACGGCTCGAAGCGGCCGGGGCCGCCGCTTTCCTCGTCGGCGAAAGCCTGATGCTGCAGGCGGATGTCGAAGCCGCCACGCGCGGCCTGCTCGCGCGCGCCAAGGTTTCGGCATGAGCGGCGACCTCACCCATTTCGACGCCGCCGGCAACGCCGTGATGGTCGATGTCGGCGCCAAAGAACATACGCAGCGCCGGGCAACGGCGCGCGGGCGCGTGTGCGTGTCGCCCGACACCCTGCGCTTGATTGCGGGCCGCGGCTTCAAAAAAGGCGACGTGCTGGCGGTCGCCCAGCTCGCCGGCATCATGGCCGCCAAGAAGACGCACGAGCTCATTCCGCTGTGCCATCCGCTCGCACTTTCGAGCGTCGCGGTCGAGCTTTCGATCGACGAAGCGGGGAGTGCGGTCGAAATCGAAGCGAGCGTCGGGCTTACGGGCCAGACCGGCGTGGAGATGGAAGCGCTGACGGCCGTGTCGGTCGCGGCCCTCACCGTCTACGACATGTGCAAATCGGTCGACCGCGGCATGCGCATCGAAGCGATCCGCCTCGTGCGCAAAGAAGGCGGCAAGTCCGGCCTGTTCGAGCAAGCCTGATGCTGGCGGTCGCGCAAGCGCAGGCGCGCATCCTGGCGGCGTTTGGCCCCGTCGGCGCCGAGACCGTCTCGCTTGCGCAAAGTGCCGGCCGCACGCTGGCGGCCGATCTCGTCGCCAAACTTACGCAGCCGCCTGCCGCCGTTTCGGCGATGGACGGCTACGCCGTGCGCGCCGCGGATATCGCGAACGCGCCCGCAAACTTGCGCCAGATCGGCACGGCACCGGCCGGGCATCCGTTTGCGGGCCGCATCGGCGCCGGCGAATGCGTGCGCATCTTCACCGGTGCGATCGTGCCCGAGGGCGCCGATACGATTCTCATCCAGGAAAACGCCGAAGCCGACGGCGACCGGATTCGCGCCAAGCAGAGCGAGCCCGTCGGTCGCTTCGTGCGCCCGGCCGGGCTCGATTTCAAACGCGGCCAAAGCTTGCTGCCGGCCGGCACCGTGTTGGGGCCGCGCCAGATCGGCCTGGCGGCCGCCGCGAACCATGCCTGGCTCGAAGTGCGGCGGCGGCCGCGCGTCGCGATCCTTGCCACCGGCGACGAAATCGTGCTGCCCGGCACCGAGCTTCTGCCCGGCCAGATCGTGTCGTCGAACAGCGCGGCGCTCGCCGCCTTCGTCGAACAGGCAGGCGGTATCGCAAGCGTGCTGCCGATCGCCCCCGACACCAGCGAAGCCTTGCAGGCTTTGGCCGCCGGTGCACGCGGCGCCGATCTGCTGGTCACGACCGGCGGAGCCTCGGTCGGCGACCACGATCTCGTGCGCGCCGCTTTGGGCCAGAGCGGCCTTGCCCTAGATTTCTGGCAGATCGCGATGCGCCCCGGCAAACCGCTGATGTTCGGGCGCTACGGCGACGTGCCGATGCTGGGCCTGCCCGGCAATCCGGTGTCGTCGCTGGTGTGCGCCGTTCTGTTCCTGGGGCCGATCCTCGCGACGATGCTGGGCCGCAGCGATCCGCTGCCCAAACGGCGGCGCGCCGTCCTCGGCTGCGATCTTGCGGCCAACGACATGCGGGAAGACTATCTGCGCGCAAAGATTGCCGAAGAAGAGAACGGCAACCTTGTCGCGACCCCGTTTGCACGCCAGGACAGCTCGATGATGGCGCTGCTTGCAAGCGCCGACGGACTCGTCGTGCGCGCGCCCTTTGCCCCTGCGGCCAAGGCCGGCGACAGCGTGCAATTCGTCGAACTCGCCCCCGTCTGTGGATAAAGCTTGACGGCAGGCTCGAACCAAAATAGAACAGTTCGCGACTGTTGCGGCTTCGTTTACGGGATGTTGTGGATACCGCCCCAAAAAGCGCCTAGCGCTTGCGGTTCTGCCCGAAAACCAGCTGCAGCTTCAATCCGGTGCCGCACGCACTTGCGCGCCAAAAAAACAGGTGTTGCCCTATGCTGACCCGCAAACAATACGAGCTGCTGCTGCTCATCAACCAGCGCTTGGCCGATGTCGGCGTGCCGCCGTCCTTCGACGAGATGAAAGACGCGCTCGGCCTCAAATCCAAATCCGGCATCCACCGTCTGATTACAGGGCTCGAGGAACGCGGTTTCATTCGCCGCTTGCCGCATCGCGCGCGTGCGCTCGAAGTCGTGCGCCTGCCGGACAATCTGCAGGCCCAAGGCCTCAAGCCCGCCTCGGGCCCGGCTTTGGTCGCCAATCCGGGCGGGCCCGGCGGCGAAACGGCGCGCGGCTTCCGCCCGCAAGTCGTCAAAAACGAATTCCGCACCGCGCACACGCTTGCCCCCGTCGGCGTCGAAGTCGTCAAGCTGCCGCTCTACGGCCGCATTGCGGCGGGTCTGCCGATCGAGGCGATGCGCGACAATTCGAACACGGTCGACGTGCCGCCGCAGATGCTGAGCCGCGGCGAGCATTTTGCGCTCGAAGTCGCCGGCGATTCGATGATCGAAGCCGGCATTCTCGACGGCGACACGGTGCTGATCCAGAAATCCGATACGGCCGACAACGGCCAGATCGTCGTAGCGCTGATCGACGAGCAGGAAGTCACGCTGAAGCGCTTCCGTCGCCGCGGCGCCTCGATCGCGCTCGAGCCCGCCAACAAAGCCTACGAGACGCGCATCTTCGGTCCCGACCGCGTGCGCGTGCAAGGCAAGCTCGTCGGCCTGATGCGCCGCTTCCACTGATCCGACGCTAGAAGCCCGCCGCACCCGGCCCGACGCCCGGGACGGCGGGAACCAGCCGTGGCTGCGCGGTGTCCGGGATGGGCGGGACCCACGGCCGATCGCCGCGTGCGGCGCGCACGGTTTCGATCCGGATGCCGTCCGCTTCGATCCAGACGGCATGCGCACCGTCGCGCAGCAGATCGGCCCGGTCGATCGTCTGCCCTGCCGCCGCGCGGCACGCAGCAAAGAGATTGACCGTTGCGATCACGAGATCGCGCCCCGTGCATGCGACCGGCAATACGCGCGCCTGTCGCACGATGGCCACGCTTGCATCGTTGACGCGGTAGACGCAGTCGCTGGGCCGGCATTCGAGCCTGCCGTCGGCGGTTGTCCCGTTGCGCGGCCAGCTCTCGGCCTGTTCGAACCCGTCGCGCCGCAGCCATGTTTCGCGCGCGAAGCGGTCGCCGCGCGGTACCGACAGAGTGAGCCGCCCCTCGGCGTCGCGCACCGCCATCAATCGACCGTCGCCCGATACGAGAATGTCCGGCGGCACCACCGTCGCAAGCCCGGCGAGGCCCACGGCGATCGGCACGGCCCCCGCCAGGCGCCAAGAACTGCGCCACAGCGACAGCCACACGAGCCCCGCCGACACCGCGGCAAGCCCCCAGACCGGCATCGTCGGCAGCAACGCCACGGCCCCGTCGAGACCCGCCACCCATTTGGCGATCGCGAGCAGACCGTCGACGCCCCAGCCAAGCGGCACCAGCGCCCACGCCTCGAGCCCGAACGGCAGCAAGAGGCCGGCGGCGAGCGCCCACGGCATCACCCACAGGCCGGTCAGCGGCACCGCGAGCAGATTGGCGAGCAGCCCGAAAACGGTGAAACGGTTGAAATGGTAGAGCGCAAACGGCGCGCTCGCCATGCCGGCCACAAGCGACGTCATCACTGTGCCCGCAAGCCAAACCCACCCCTTGGCCGCCCACCCGCCATTGGCGCGCGCGCGCGCAAACGGCGCCCGTGCGGCTTCCCACGCCGCGACCAACGCCGTCACCGCCGCAAACGACATCTGGAAACTCGCCGAGACGAGGGCTTCGGGCATGACCAGCAGGATGAGCCCGGCCGCCCACGCGACGAGCCGCAGCGTGATCGCCTGGCGGTCGATCAAGATCGCCGCGAGCACCACGCTCGTCATCAGCCAGGAGCGCTGCGTGGGCACGCTCTGCACGGCAAAGGCCGTGTAGAGGCTGATCGCAAGAAACGCCGCAACAGCCGCGATCTTTTTGGTGTTCCAATAGAGGGCCGCGCGCGGCACGAGGGCAAGCAGAAGCCGTACGGCGAAGAACACGATGCCCGCGACCATGCCGATATGCAGCCCCGAGATGGAAAGAATGTGCTGCAGGCCCGAATCGCGGAACGCCGCAACTGCGTCCGGCGACACCGCCCCCTGCTCGCCTGCGATCAGTGCGATCGCGATCGCCCCCGCAGGATCGGGCAGCACGGCGCGGATGCGCGCAACGACGCGGGCGCGCAGCGCGTTCATGGCCAAGCGCCAATCCGAGATCTCGCTGCGCGCAATCAGTTCGGCGCTGCCACGCGCGCTGCCCACGCCGCCGAGCTGGTCGAACCAGGCTTGGCGCGCAAAGTCGAAGGCGCCCGGCGCGCTCGGCCCCGGCGGGGGCAACAGCGCCACCCGCGTAAGGCGGATTTCGTCGCCGGGCTTAAAGTCGCCGACATTGTCGAGCCGAACGCGGATGCGCTCGGGCGTCTGTGCGGGCGCAAGCCCCGCGATCGACAGCCGGTCGAGCAGCACGCGCTCGCCTTCGGCGCGCGGTTCGATCGCCACGATGCGGCCGGTGACCGCAACGGCGGCCAACCGCCGCTCGAGCACGGGGGCTGCCACATCGTGGCTGCGCCAATGGGCAACCGCAAAGCCGAGCGAAATCGCCGCCAGCGCGATCGCTGCCACAAACACGCTGCCCACGCCGCGGCCAATCACGGCAAACACGAGTGCGACCGCCAGGAACGTCGGCGCAATCCATGCTTCGGGCTCGCGCTCGAGCGCGAAATAAAGGGCGATGCCGGTCCCGAGCAGCACCGGCAGCCACAAGGCCAATTGCGGCCGCTCAGCCTCCAGCGTACGAAGCCAGAACTCGCGCAAGGACGGCCAGCGACGCGCTTCCTCTGCCGGCTCTGCCTGCGGCCTGTGCATCCTGGCGGCCCCATGATAGGAGAGGCACGCGTTTGCTCAACCCGCCCCTCACCTGTAGATGTAACCCGATCTTGCCATGACACACAACGCCGCCACTGAAATCGTCTGCCGCTTCGCCCCCTCGCCGACCGGCTATCTGCATATCGGCGGCGCGCGTACGGCGCTGTTCAACTGGCTCTACGCAAAACATGTGGGCGGCAAATTTCTGCTGCGCATCGAGGACACCGACCGCGCGCGCTCCACGCCCGAAGCGACCGAGGCGATCCTCAACGGCCTCAAATGGCTCGGCCTCGATTGGGACGGCGAGGTCGTGTTCCAATTCGCGCGCATGGAACGTCACGCGGCCGTGGCGCACGAGCTGATGGCCAAGGGCGGGGCCTATTACTGCTATGCGAGCCCGCAAGAGCTCGAAGAAATGCGCAGTGCGCAGAAGGCGGCCGGCAAGCCGATCCGCTACGACGGCCGCTGGCGCGACCGCGATCCCAAAGATGCGCCCGCGGGCGTCAAGCCGGTCGTGCGCCTCAAGGCGCGCCAGGACGGCGAAACCGTGATCCGCGACCGCGTGCAGGGCGACGTCGTCGTGCGCAACGAACAGCTCGACGACATGATCCTGCTGCGCGCCGACGGCACGCCGACCTACATGCTTTCGGTCGTGGTCGACGACTACGACATGGGTGTCACGCACATCGTGCGCGGCGACGACCATCTCAACAATGCCGCCCGCCAGATGCAGCTCATCGAGCGGCTCGGCTGGCCGGTGCCCGTCTATGCGCATATCCCGCTGATCCACGGCCCCGACGGCGCTAAACTTTCCAAGCGCCACAGGACGCTCGCGGTCGAGGCCTATCGCGACATGGGCTATCTGCCCGAAGCGATGCGCAACTATCTTCTGCGCCTCGGCTGGGGCCATGGCGACGCCGAAATCGTCGACACGGCCCAGGCGATCGAATGGTTCGATCTCGACGGCATCGGCCGCAGCCCCGCGCGCTTCGATTTCAAGAAGCTCGACAGCGTGAACGGCCATTATATGCGCGAAGCCAGCGACGCACATCTGCTCGCGGCCGCAACGCCGTTGATCGAAGCGGCCGCCGGCGCCAAGATCGACGCGCTTGCGCGCTCGCGCCTGCTCGCCGGCATGGCCGGGCTCAAAGCGCGCGCCAAGACCCTGCTCGAACTTGCCAAGGCGGCGACGTTCTATGTGCAGGCGCGGCCTTTGGCGCTCGATGCCGGTGCCCAGAAACTGCTGGCCGGCGAAGGCCTTGTGCATCTGCGCGCGGGTCGCGCCGTGCTGGCCGCGAGCGAAGATTGGACCGCCGCTGTCCTCGAAGCCGCCTTCCGGACGGCAAGCGAGGCAAACGGCGTCAAGCTCGGCACGCTGGCCCAACCCTTGCGCGCGGCCTTGTCGGGCCAGGGCACCTCGCCGCCGATTTTCGAGGTTATGGCGATTTTGGGTCGCGCGGAGACGCTGGGGCGCATCGACGATGCGGTCCAAGCCGCGCCGGCGGCCTAAATTCACCAGTCACGACTTGCCAAAAGGCGAGCACTAGGCTCCAATACTGCACCTGCGAACAAACGAAAAAGAGAGCCGCCGCATGCCCCAGGACAAAGCCACGGTCACCGTCATCGACAACCAGACCAAAAAGCAGTTCGAACTGCCCGTGCTGTCGGGCTCGGTCGGGCCGCAAGTGGTCGATGTCCGCAAGTTCTACGGCGATACCGGCTATTTCACCTACGATCCCGGCTACACCTCGACGGGGGCGTGCAAGTCCAAGATCACCTATATCGACGGCGACGCGGGCGTTCTCCTGCACCGCGGCTACGCGATCGAGGATCTGGCCGAAAATTGCGACTTCATGGAAGTCGCCTATCTGATCCTCAAGGGCGAGCTGCCGAATGCAGCCGACAAGAAGACATTCGAGCGCGACATCACGCTGCACACGATGCTGCACGAACAGATCAATCGCTTCTTCTCGGGCTTCCGGCGCGACGCGCATCCGATGGCCGTCATGTGCGGCGTGGTCGGCGCGCTGTCGGCGTTCTACCACGACAGTCTCGACATCTCCGATCCGCACCAGCGCATGGTGGCCTCCTACCGCCTCATCGCGAAAATGCCGACGATCGCGGCGCAGGCTTTCAAATACTCGGTCGGCCAGCCCTTCATGCATCCGCGCAACGACCACGCCTACGCCGCCAACTTCCTGCAGATGACGTTCGGCGTGCCGTGCGAGCCCTACGTGGTCAATCCCGTTCTCGCCAAGGCGATGGACAAGATCTTCATTCTGCACGCCGACCACGAGCAGAACGCTTCGACCTCGACCGTGCGCCTCGCGGGTTCGTCGGGCGCAAACCCGTTTGCGTGCATCGCGGCTGGCATTGCCACGCTGTGGGGGCCCGCCCATGGCGGCGCCAACGAAGCCGTCTTGAAGATGCTCGCCGAAATCGGCACCAAAGACAAAATCCCCGAGTTCATCAAGCGCGTCAAAGACAAGAACGAAGGCGTGCGCCTGATGGGCTTCGGCCATCGCGTCTACAAGAACTACGATCCGCGCGCCAAGGTCATGGCAGCGACCTGCAAGGAAGTGCTGGGCGAACTCGGCGTGACCGATCCGTTGCTCGACATCGCGATGGAACTCGAGCGCATCGCGCTTTCGGACGAGTATTTCATTTCAAAGAAGCTCTATCCCAACGTCGATTTCTATTCGGGCATCATCCTGAAGGCGATGGGTTTCCCGGTCGCGATGTTCACGGCTCTTTTTGCGCTCGCGCGCAGGACCGGCTGGATCGCGCAGTGGAACGAGATGATCGAAGACCCCGAGCAGAAGATCGGCCGCCCGCGCCAGCTCTATACGGGTGCGGCCCATCGGCCCTTCGTGCCGATGGCCAAGCGCTGACGGCAGACGAGGAAGCGGGCCATGGCAAAACGCGGCACCGGGCAGATGCGCACGACGACGCAAGATCCAAGAGTCGCGCGCGCCGTGCCGCCGGCCCTGCTCGGCCGCCGCCGCCTGCCGCCCGCCGTCAACGACAACCGCCCGTCCTTCTGGCGCTTGATGCGCCTGGCCGTCGGCCCCATCGCGATCGTCGCTCTCGTCGCCGCAATTTGGTGGAGCTGATCAGCGCCAGTCCATGATCTGCGCCAGCGGCTTCTTCGAAATATTCGGCACTTTGACGCCCTCGGCCGGATAGCCCACGACCAGCAGCACAAACGGTTTTTCGTTGGGCGGGCGGCCGAAGATTTCGTTGAGGAAGCCCATCGGCGACGGCGTGTGCGTGAGCATGGCAAGCCCCGCATGGTGCAAGGCCGCGATCAGAAAGCCGGTCGCAATGCCGACGGAGTCCGGCGCGTAGTAGTGTTTTATCTTTTCGCCGTTGGGCCCAAGCCCCCAGCTTTGCTGAAAGATCGCAATCAGCGCCGGGGCGATTTCAAGAAACGGCTTGCGGTCGTCGGTCCCGAGCGGCGCCAGCGCTTCGAGCCATTCTTCGGATGCGCGGCGTGCGTAGAATTCCCGCTCTTCTTCTTCGGCAAGCGTGCGGATGCGCGCTTTGACCGCCGGATCGGTCGCAACGGCGAAAAACCAGGGCTGCTGGTTCGCCCCCGAAGGTGCCGTCCCGGCTGCCCGGATC